>NZ_CAJCKE010000007.1:0-169660 GCF_903970925.1 Serratia sp. ME47
GAACAACAAGACAACAATGGTTTTACCAAATGGCCGAAACCAGAATTGGGTTTTCTCACGATGTGAATTTTTACGCCCTTGTACGGAGGCAACATAATGATTACCGGTATTCAAATTAGATGACGGGCTCGAACCGCCGACCCCCTCCGTGTAAAGGAGATGCTCTACCAACTGAGCTAATCACCCACTGCTGTGGTACTGCTATTTTTCACATCCTGCTCTATCAAAGAGTGGTGGGTCGTGCAGGATAACTCGGCCTTTGGCCTCGCCCTTGCGGGCCATCACCGGGGTGATGTTGTCTCGCTTCGCGAGACTCGAACCTCTACGGCTATCCGTCTATTTCATAGACGGCCCCTTCGGGCCAGCGCAAGCGCTGTTCAAAAGCGTAAACGCTTTTGTCTCATCCTGACGATTTAACACCTTGCTCTATCAAAGAGTGGTGGGTCGTGCAGGATTCGAACCTGCGACCAATTGATTAAAAGTCAACTGCTCTACCAACTGAGCTAACGACCCACTGATGTGGTTTACTGCTGATGGCGAATAGGTTACAAAAACCGACTCGCGGAAAACAAGGATGGGGATGTTCAGGACAACTCGACGGGTACTCGACTCGGACCTTTACTTTGCCACATCAAACCGATTCTGAAGCTACCATTCTCTAAGAATGGTGGGTCGTGCAGGATAACTCGGCCTTTGGCCTCGCCCTTACGGGCCATCACCGGAGTGATGTTGTCTCGCTGCGCGAGACTCGAACCTTTACGGTTCTCATCCTTTACGATTCTCTATTGCAGCCATTCTCTAAGAATGGTGGGTCGTGCAGGATTCGAACCTGCGACCAATTGATTAAAAGTCAACTGCTCTACCAACTGAGCTAACGACCCATAACAGTGGTGGGTGATGACGGGCTCGAACCGCCGACCCCCTCCGTGTAAAGGAGATGCTCTACCAACTGAGCTAATCACCCACTGTTGTGGTTACTGCTACTTCAGAAATTGGTGGGTCGTGCAGGATTCGAACCTGCGACCAATTGATTAAAAGTCAACTGCTCTACCAACTGAGCTAACGACCCAATTTCCCTGCCGCTTTAACATCTTGCAAGATGTCTTGGCAACGGCGGCATATATTACTAATTTATCTTGGCAGCGCAACCTAAATTTTTTACCGATGCGTTCAACTGCTTGTTCTTCACGCGAATGAGCCCAGAAATCGGTCAAATCGACTAACTTCTGGGCTCATTTTTCTAACCGTTAACCGCCTACGCGACTTTTCGCCTGCTTGGCCGCCGCACTGGTTGGGTATTGTTTAATCACCTGCTGGAACACGGCCTTGGCTTTATCGGCCTGCCCTTTTTCCTGCATGATGATACCCACCTTGTACATGGCGTCCGGCGCCTTCGGTGATTTAGCGTAATTCTTCACCACCACCGCAAAATAATAGGCCGCATCGTCTTTTTTACCCTTGTTGTAGAACAACTGGCCCAGCCAATAGTTGGCGTTGGGCTGGTAAGTAGACTTCGGGTACTGTTTTACGAAGGACTGAAAGGCGGAAATCGCCTGGTCATACTGTTTTTTTTCCAGCGCCAGAGAAACAGCGGCGTTGTAGTCGCTGTTCTCATCACCGCCGCTCGGCGTTGCAGAAGCGGCTGCAGGCGCGCTGCTGCCCGCATCGGAAGATGCGCCTGCGGCTGCCCCGCCGGCAGCGCCCGCTGCCGCAGAGGCGCTCTGAGCGCCGCCCTGGCTGAGGCTATCCATCTGTTGATAGATTTGCTTCTGGCGTTCAACGACCTGATTCAACTGATACTGGCTTTCCTGGATTTGCCCACGGAGAGAATCAATGTCGCGTTGATTGTCAGAGAGTTGTTGCTGGAGTTGGTTTAAAAGCTGGCCTTGAGCATTGCTGATGCGCTCAAGCGAGGTGACGCGGTCTTCGACCGAGCCGGAGCCGACATTACTGATTGGCGCTTGGGCAGTAGCGGCCCAAGGGGCCGCTACGCCAACCAGTAACGACAGACTCAACAGGTGACGTCTGAAGTTACTGTTCATGCGATTCTCTTAGTAAACCAGAACGGCACGACGGTTTTTAGCATAAGCCGCTTCGTCGTGGCCCAGTACTGCTGGTTTTTCTTTACCGTAAGAAACGATAGAGATCTGGTCAGCGGAAACGCCTTTACCCTGCAGGTACATTTTAACGGCGTTAGCACGACGCTCACCCAGAGCGATGTTGTATTCCGGCGTGCCGCGTTCGTCAGCGTGGCCTTCAACGGTCACTTTGTAAGACGGGTTGTTACGCAGGAATGCAGCGTGCGCGTCCAGCATCTGAGCGAATTCGGAGCTTACGTCATACTTGTCCAGGCCGAAGTAAACGATGTTGTTCTTCTGCAGTTCTTGCATCTGCAGACGAGCTTGTTCTTCGGAAGACAGGTTGCTGCTGCCGTTTTCCATACCAGTGCCGGCGCCAGCGCCCATACCAGATTGGTCGTTGTTCGCGCTTTTGTTAGAACTACAAGCTGCTACAGCCAGAACTGGCAGTGCCAGCAGAAGCCCTTTCAGCACTTTGTTCAGTTGCATTTCTTTGATCCTTTTATAGTTTGCCATACATATTTACACATGCATCACAGATACGGCGACCAGGCAGGGAATTTGACCTGTCCATCAGTTGCCGGAAGACGCGCTTTGAAACGCCCATCAGTTGACACCAACTGCAGCACGGAGCCCATACCTTGCGTGGAGCTATAGATCACCATGGTGCCGTTTGGCGCAATACTAGGCGTTTCATCCAGGAAGGTGCCGGTCAAAACCTGAACGGCGCCTGATCCAAGATCTTGTTTGGCGATGTGTTGTGCACCACTGTTGGTGCTGACCATCACCAGGAATTTACCATCGGAGCTGACTTCAGAATCCTGGTTCTGAGAGCCTTCCCACGTCAGACGCTGTGCGGCACCGCCGCTGGCGCTGATTTTATAAATCTGCGGACGCCCGCCCTGGTCGGAGGTAAACGCCAGAGACTGGCCATCCGGGAACCAGGTCGGTTCGGTGTTGTTGTTGCGGCCATCGGTCAGCTGCGTGATCTGGCCGGAGCCGAGGTTCATCACGTACAGGTTCAGGCTGCCGCTCTTGGACAGCGCGAAGGCCAGCTTGCTGCCGTCCGGCGAGAACGCCGGCGCACCGTTGTGGCGCGGGAACGAAGCGATCTGGCGGATGGCGCCGTTAGCCAGGGTTTGCACCACCAGCGCGGAACGGCCGCTCTCGAAGGTCACGTAAGCCAGTTTGCTGCCATCCGGCGACCAGGCCGGCGACATCAGCGGCTCAGGCGAACGGTGCACCGTGAACTGGTTGTAACCGTCGTAATCCGCTACGCGCAGCTCGTACGGGAATTTCCCGCCGTTGGTCTGCACCACATAGGCGATACGGGTGCGGAACGCGCCCTTGATGCCGGTCAGCTTCTCGAACACTTCGTCGCTGGCGGTATGGGCAGAATAACGCAACCACTGTTTGGTCACTTTATACTGGTTCTGCGCCAATACGGTGCCCGGCGAACCCGAGGTGTCCACCAACTGGTAGGAGATCAGGTAGCTGCCGTCGGCGCCAGGTTGAACCTGACCGACCACTACGGCGTCGATGCCCAATGCAGTCCAGGCCGCCGGCGTCACTTCAGACGCGGAGGTAGGTTGCTGCGGCATGCGCGCCACGTCGATCGGGTTGAATTTGCCGCTGTTGCGCAGATCCGCACCGACAATCTTGCCGATATCTTCCGGCGGCGTGCCTGGGCCCGCCCATTTAAACGGCACCACGCCAATCGGACGAGCGGAGTCGACCCCTTGGGTGATTTCAATGCGAACTTCCGCGTGCAACACGGACGCCCACAGAATTAAAAAACCTAGCGCTACTCGAAATGCCTGCTTCATCTCATCTCCCTTATCCAGGCGGGATGCCTGCGATAAATTAGCAGAATTTTAACAAACCAACTCACGTAAAACTACATAATCCCTGTTGGTTACCTTAGTACATCCCTGTGATCTTACTCAGCTCAAACAACCATTATTCCGGCCTGAACGTAAGGGGAGCATTCTTAAACACCTCATACACCGCCTGGCTTGGCGGTTTCGGGATCTTCGCCTGTTTCGCCGCGGCTATCGCCGCCTGACACAGTGCCGGATCGCCCCCTTCAGATTTAACGTCTACCAGAAAACCGTCCGGGGCCAGCTTGATTCGCAGGTCACATTTACGGCCCTTGTACAGATCCGCATCGTAGAACTTGCTTTGAATCGCAGCGGTAATCTGGCCAAGATAGCCATTGATTTCCGCCCCGCTGGCCCCAGCCGCTTTGGCATTGCCCTGGCCAGCCGGTTTACCGTCACCCTTCTGCTTGCCACCACCTTTCGGCGCGTTCTTGCCGTCCGCCAGGCCACCAAACAGGTCATCAACTTCCGCCGATTGCTTCGCAGCCTCGGCGGCGGCTTTTTTCTTCTCTGCAGCCGCTTTCTTGGCTGCCGCAGCTTTCTCAGCGGCGGCCGCTTTCTTCTCTGCCTCGGCGGCAGCCTTCTTCTCGGCTTCCGCTGCGGCTTTTTTCTCGGCTTCAGCAGCCGCTTTCTTCTCCGCGGCCTCTGCAGCTTTTTGCTCTGCGGCAGCGGCGGCGGCTTTCTTCGCCTCTTCCGCCTGTTTCTTGGCGGCGGCAGCGGCGGCCGCTTCTTTCTTGGCTTCCGCTTCGGCTTTCTTCTGCGCGTCCGCCTGCGCCTTGGCGACCTTGTCCGCTTCGGCCTTCGCCTTGGCGGCGGCGGCTTCGGCGACCTTTTGTTGCTCTTTGGCTTTCGCTGCGGCGGCTTCCGCCGCTTTTTGCTGCTCGGCGGCCTGCTTCTGCTGCTCCGCCGCCTTCTGCTGTTGCTCAGCCTGCGCCTTGGCGTTCTGCGCGGCTTTCTCCTGCGCCGCCAAACGCTCTTTCTCCAGCTCTTTCAGGCGCTGCTGCTGCTCCGCCTGCTTCTGCTGAAGCTCTTCGGCCTGTTGCTCCGCTTTTTTCTGGCGCTGCTTCTCGGCACGCTGCGCATCGTTGCTCTGCTGCTGCTGGCGGTTGTACTGCTCCACCACCGCGCCGGGATCGACCATCACCGCGCCCACTACAGAACCATCGCCGCCGCCGCCGGCGCTCATGTCGACCTTTTCCTGCAGCGATCCCCAAATCAGCAGGGCAATCAGTATGAAGTGCAGAACGACCGAAACAATAACGGCGCGGTTCAGCTTATCGTTTTGCTCAGTTGCCTTTACCAAAATAGATTCCCAAAAACTGGTGTTGCTTATACGGGGTTCCTGGGCCGCAGCGCAGGAACCGGGTTGCCGTTCGCCTTACGGTCAGATCGGCTGGGTCATCAGCCCCACGGAAGCCACGCCCGCCTGATGGAGAATATTCAATGCCTTGATAATCTCATCGTAAGGGACTTCCTTCGCACCGCCGATCAAAAAGACCGTTTTCGGGTTAGCCGCCAAACGCGACTTGGCTTCGGCCGCGACTTGTTCAGGCGGCAGCAGCTCCATACGGTTGTGATCCACCACCAGGGTGTATTGACCTACGCCGGAAACCTCGAGGATCACCGGCGGATTGTCATCGCTGGACACCGTTTTGGAATCGGTGGCGTCCGGCAGGTCAACCTCCACGCTCTGCGTGATGATTGGCGCAGTTGCCATAAAGATCAGCAGCAGCACCAGCAACACGTCGAGCAGCGGAACGATGTTAATTTCGGACTTCAGCTCGCGCCGACTACGTCCACGTACTCTCGCCATGCTACCTCCTACTTATTTGCTGTCGCTGGAGAAGGCCTGACGATGCAGAATAGCGGTGAACTCTTCCATAAAGTTGTCGTAATTCTGCTCAAGCTTGTTGACGCGCTGGTTGAGACGGTTATAGGCCATTACCGCCGGGATGGCGGCGAACAGACCGATCGCGGTGGCGATCAGCGCTTCGGCGATACCCGGCGCCACCATCTGCAGCGTGGCTTGCTTCACCGCGCCCAGCGCGATAAAGGCGTGCATGATCCCCCACACGGTGCCGAACAGGCCGATGTACGGACTGATCGAACCGACGGTGCCGAGGAACGGAATATGGGTTTCCAGCGTTTCCAGCTCGCGGTTCATCGAAATGCGCATCGCACGCGACGCCCCTTCGATCACCGACTCCGGCGCATGGTTGTTGGCGCGGTGCAGGCGGGCGAACTCTTTGAAGCCGGAATGGAAGATCTGCTCGGAACCGGTCAGGCTATCGCGACGCGCCTGACTTTCCTGGTACAGACGGGAAAGCTCGATACCGGACCAGAATTTGTCTTCAAAGGCTTCGGCGTCACGCGTCGCCGCATTGAGGATGCGGGTGCGCTGAATGATGATCGCCCAAGAGGCTACCGAGAAGCATATCAAAATCAACATGATAAGCTTAACCAGCAGGCTCGCCTTCAAGAATAAATCTAGGATGTTCATGTCAGTCACTGCTTAAACTCCGCGACAATAGACTTAGGAAGCGCTCTTGGCTTCATTTGGTGTGGATCAATACAGGCAATCAGGACATCTGCCTGGCTCAGTAGGGCCCCGTCAGAATTGACAATGCGTTGAGCAAACGTGAGAGAAGCCCCGCGCAGAGAGGTGATTTCACTCTGGACCTCCAGTTGCTCGTCGAGACGAGCCGGAGCCAGATAATCCACCGTCATGCGCCGGACGACAAAAGCGACTTGTTCACTGAGCAGCTGCTGTTGATGAAAGTTGTGCTGACGCAGCATCTCTGTGCGCGCTCTTTCAAAAAAGGCGACGTAGCGGGCGTGATAGACCACACCACTGGCATCGGTATCCTCGTAGTAAACGCGAACCGGCCATCGAAACAACGTATTACTCACTCTACTTCCCAGCAATGCAATTTAACGCTGCTACTATACGCAAGACAGATCGGGTTGGGAATGGGTTACAAGATGGGAATGAAAATAATTATGGGCCGTGAGGGCCCATAACGTGGGGACATCGGGGAGATTATAAAGAAACGTAAAGTAATCCTGCGCACAAGATCACAATTGCAGGAAGCGGCGCGAAAAAAGCGCGCCAGACGCTGCGCTGCGGGCGGAATCCGAAGCCGTGGATCACTCCGGCGCAGACGGCCCAAATCAGCAACAGCCCTTCCCAAATCTCCAGCGAGCTGGTTTTGGCGGCGAAACGCGTCGGATCCCAGAACACGCACCCCGCCAAAATCAACGCCAGCGCCAGGGAAAGGGCCCGAACCGGGCCCTTGTCGGTGACAGCGTACAGCTTGTCAATCACGGACGAGCTCATTACTTACCGTCTTGCTGAGCTTTGGTCGCTTCGCTCTGCTCAAGCGCCAGCGCCGTGATGATGCCGAAGGCGCAGGCAAGAAGCGTTCCGAGAATCCAGGCAAAATACCACATGGTTTAGCTCCTTATCCTTAGTACAGCGAATGCTTGTTGTTTTCGATGTAGTTCTTGTCGAGACGACCGAACATTTTGTAGTACGACCAGCTGGTGTACGCCAAAACGATAGGCACGAAAATCGCCGCCACGACGGTCATCACTTTCAGCGTCAACAGGCTCGACGTCGCGTCCCACATGGTCAGGCTGACGTTAGGCACGGTGCTGGACGGCATCACGAACGGGAACATGGTGACCCCGGCGGTGAGGATGACGCAGGCGATGGTCAGCGACGAGGTGACGAACGCCAGCGCGCCTTTCTCCAGGCGCGAGAACAGGATGGTGAACAACGGCAGCACTACGCCCAGTGCAGGCAAAGCCCACAGCAGCGGATACTTGTTGAAGTTGATCAGCCATGCGCCGGCCTGATGCGCCACTTCTTTACGCAGCGGGTTGGATTCCGCCATGGTGTCCAGCGCCGAAGTGATCACGTAGCCGTCGATGCCTTTAACCAGCCACACCCCCGCCAGCAGGAAGCATACCGCCATGATCAGCGTCGCGATCTGCGCTGCGGCGCGTGACCGCAGGTGGATCTCGCCGGTGGTGCGCATCTGCAGGTAGGTCGCGCCCTGAGTGACCAGCATGGTCAGACTGACCACGCCCGCCAACAGACCGAACGGATTCAGCAGCTGGAAGAAGTTGCCGGTGTAAAACAGACGCAGGTACTCGTCCACATGGAACGGCACGCCCTGCAGCAGGTTGCCGAACGCCACGCCGAACACCAACGCAGGCACGAAGGAACCGATGAAGATGCCCCAGTCCCACATGTTGCGCCAGCGGCTGCTCTCCAGCTTGGAACGGTAGTCAAAACCGACCGGGCGGAAGAACAACGCCGCCAGCACCAGGATCATGGCGACGTAGAAGCCCGAGAAGGCCGCTGCGTAGACCATCGGCCAGGCGGCGAACAGCGCGCCGCCGGCGGTGATCAGCCACACCTGGTTACCGTCCCAGTGAGGGGCGATGGAGTTGATCATCACCCGGCGCTCGGTATCGGTTTTACCGATGATGCGCACCAGGATGCCGACGCCCATGTCGAAACCGTCGGTGACGGCGAAGCCGATCAGCAGTACGCCAACCAGCACCCACCAGATAAATCGCAGTACTTCATAGTCAAACATACGTGGACTCCTGTTTAGCGCGCTTCCTGCACGGCGGCAGTCGGTTGTTCAAAGTGGTAGCGGCCGGTTTTCAGGCTGCTTGGACCCAGACGCGCAAACTTGAACATCAGGTACATTTCAGCCACCAGGAACAGGGTGTACAAGCCGCAAATCAGCCCCATCGAGAACAGAATGTCGCCCGCGGTCAGCGAAGAGTTGGCGACTGCGGTCGGCAGCACCTCACCAATCGCCCACGGTTGACGGCCGTATTCCGCCACGAACCAGCCGGCTTCCACCGCGATCCACGGCAGCGGCAAGCCATACAGCGCCGCACGCAGCAGCCATTTTTTCTGGCCGATGCGGCCGCGCACCACGCTCAGGAAGGACAGACCGATAATCAGCAGCATCAGCACGCCACAGGCCACCATGATGCGGAAGGCGAAGTACAGCGGCGCCACGCGTGGAATGGAGTCCTTGGTCGCCTGCTGGATCTGCGCTTCCGTCGCGTCGCTGACGTTCGGGGTATAACGCTTCAGCAGCATGCCGTAGCCCAGGTCTTGCTTGGTTTTGTTGAATTCCGCACGCACCGCAGGATCGGTATTGCCGCCGCGCAGCTCTTCCAGCAGCTGGTAGGCTTTCATGCCGTTGCGGATGCGCACTTCATGTTGCGCCAGCAGATCTTTCAGGCCGGTGACCTGAGTGTCGGTGGAACGCGTAGCGATCAGGCCAAGCGCATACGGGATCTGAATAGAGAAGGAGTTTTCCATCTTGTCCTGATCGGGGATGCCGAACAGGGTGAAGGACGCCGGCGCCGGCTGGGTATCCCACTCCGCTTCGATGGCGGCCAGTTTGGTTTTCTGTACGTCGCCCATTTCGTAACCGGATTCGTCACCCAGCACGATCACCGACAGCACCGCAGCCATGCCGAAGCTGGCGGCGATGGCGAAGGAGCGTTTGGCGAAAGCGATGTCGCGGCCCTTCAGCAGGTAGTAAGCGCTGATGCCCAGCACGAACATGGCGCCGGTGGTGTAGCCTGCAGCCACGGTGTGAACGAATTTCACCTGCGCAACCGGGTTAAGCACCAGCTCGGAGAAGCTGACCATCTCCATGCGCATGGTTTCGAAGTTGAAATCCGACGCGATCGGGTTCTGCATCCAGCCGTTGGCGACCAGGATCCACAGCGCGGACAGGTTGGAGCCGAGGGCCACGAACCAGGTTACCGCCATGTGCTGCACCTTGCTCAGACGATCCCAGCCGAAGAAGAACAGGCCGACCAGCGTCGATTCAAGGAAGAACGCCATCAGACCTTCGATAGCCAGAGGGGCCCCGAAGATATCGCCGACGTAATGAGAGAAATATGACCAGTTAGTCCCGAACTGGAACTCCATGGTCAAACCGGTGGCCACACCCAGAGCAAAGTTAATCGCAAATAACTTTCCCCAGAATTTGGTCATGTCTTTATAGATTTGTTTGCCAGACAGGACATATACCGTTTCCATAATTGCCAACAAGAACGCCATACCGAGCGTTAATGGGACAAATAAGAAATGGTACATCGCCGTTAAAGCAAACTGTAAGCGCGACAGTTCGACAATATCAAACATCTTGACTCCTTGCTCCTCGCAGGAAGACTCCGACACGCGGTTATCGGCACGCTTCTTTCAAAGCCGCCAGTAACGCCCCGCAGTGAATGCCCTTAAACACAACAAATTTGATCCAGCTTCTCCGCTTTCAACCGCACACTCGGCCAATAGCCCGCACGGGCCGTCGACAAGCACGCCACTGAAAACCGACAACGGGTAACAAATGCAACAAGATCAACCATCCATAATCACAACATGGATGATACTCGCCCAATCCCACACAATAAATAGGTTTTTACGTGACGTGGGTTGGACTTTTGGTTACAGGTCAAATCTTAGCCGAAAGAGGTACTTCGGCCTAATTTGATCTGAGACAATTTAAGCCTATCCGCATATTATTTCCATATTCATCAGCACATTTCGCATAATTTTCTTAGGGTCATGTTGCGCAATGGTTTAATTGTTTTTTAATGATATTTTTGTGTTAAGTAAATGTAATTCAAAAGAGCCGCCATTGTATTATTACGCACTTATTATGCGACATAATTAACCTTTTATTTCCAATAAGCCGTGACAGTGATAGCAGTCACAAAACAACAAATCTCTCTCCAATATTAGTCTATTTCTCGCAATGGGATCGTAAAGGTTGCGATTTTGTAGCAAAATGACCACTTATGTTAAAATTGCATTGAGTGACAATAACTTATGAAAAAAATCATCTTTGCCTCTGTCTTGGGACTCTCGGGAAACGCCATGGCCGCCGAAACGGTAAATATCACCCTGTTGGGCACCTCCGATCTGCACGGCACTTTCGTGCCCTGGGACTACGCCAGCGACACGGAAAACCTGGCGGGCAGCCTGAGCCAGATAGCCACCCAGGTCAAAAAGGTGCGCGCCGAACAGCCCAACCTGATTCTGGTGGACGCCGGCGATACCATCCAGGGCAACTTCGTCGAAACCTTCAAACAGGAGGCCGTCAGCCCGATGATGCTGGGCCTCAACGCGCTTGACTACGACGTCTGGGTGATGGGCAACCACGAATTCGACTTCGGTCTGCCGGCGCTGGCCACGCCGCTCAAACAGTTTAAAGGCGCGGCGCTGGCGGGCAACATCGTCTGGGACAGCGGCAAACCTTATCTGCCGGCCTATACCATCCTCGAACGCCAGGGCGTGAAGATCGGCATTATCGGCATGGACACGCCGATGACTGCGGAATTCGCCAAGGGCACCGATCGCATCAAAGGGCTGAACTTCACCGATCCGGTACAGGCGGTGAAACAGGTCATCAGGCAGATCGACGGCCAGGTCGACGCGATCGTGCTGGTCGCGCATATGGGCATCGACAACGAGAACCAGCGCCCCGGCACCGGCGTGGCGGACATCGCCAACGCCAACCCGGAGCTGGCGGCGATCGTCGCCGGCCACATGCATGTGAAGATCGACAAAGCGGTGGTGAACGGCGTCATCATCACGGAGCCGGATAAGTACGGTCGCGCGCTGTCACGCATTGACCTGCAATTTGAACGCCGCGACGGCAAATTCACGCTGATCGACAAAAACAGCTACACCTATTCCATCAAGGGGCTGGCGCCGGACAGCGCCATGCAGGCTCTCTACCAGCCGTATCATGACATTTTGCGCGCCAACGCCAACCGAGTCGTGGCGAAGCTGGGCGGCAGCGATCTGGTGCCTGCCGACGAGTTCCGCGGCATTCCTCAGGTACACGTTCAAGATACCGGCATCAGTGAGTTATTCCAGCAGGCCGCCCGTCACTATGCACCGCTGGCGCAGGTGATCGCCCTGCAGATCGACAACGATCGCGCCAAACTGGATGTCGGCGACATCAAGGCCAAGGATATCGCCTTTAACTACCAATACGCCGGCGGCGAGATCACCGTTTATCAGCTCAACGGCAAAGCGCTTAAACGCTACATGGAGTGGTCTGCCGATTATTTCAATCAGCTGCAGCCGGGCGACGTCACCTACAGCTTTAACCCGGCGCGGCGCTCGTCCAAATATTCCACCAACGATTTCTTCGACGGCGTCACTTACACCATCGATCTGCGCCAGCCCGCCGGCTCGCGTATCGTCGATCTGCGTCTGGCAGACGGCACGCCGGTCACCGACGACATGCCAATCCGCCTGGGCATGAACAGTTACCGCATGGGCCACCTGACGCAAAAGGGTGGCGCGCTGGAGGGGCAATCCTTCCCGGTGCTGTTCGACAGCAAAGCGCAATACGGTGAAGAAGAAGGCACCATTCGCAACCTGACTCTGCGCTACCTGACGGAAGTGAAACACGGCCAGTATCAGAGCGTGCCGCCGCAGCGCTGGAAGCTGGCCGGCATGGCGGGATACGAACCGCAGCGGGCGATCGTCAAACGGCTGCTCAATGAAGGCGTTATCCAGGTGCCGACCACCGACGACGGGCGCTACACCAACGTCGCCTCGATCAACGTCAAAGACGCGCTGTTCAACAATGCCGACGATTACCGCACCGCCCTCACCTCGCTGGAGCAACAGCGGCAAGCCGCCGCCGATCCGGTGCGGCAGCGCCGCCTGCAGGATCGGATCTCGCTGATCAAGGCGCTCAACGACTTCTGATCTTCACCCATAAAAAAGGCCACCCAATGGGTGGCCAAACATGTCGAGATAGTGTTATTTCGTACTAATATCTTAGCGCTTCAGCACCGCTTTTACCGCGTCGCCGATGTCCGCCAGGCTGCGAACGGTTTTCACGCCCGCCGCTTCCAGCGCAGCAAACTTCTCGTCCGCCGTGCCCTTGCCGCCTGCGATGATGGCGCCCGCGTGGCCCATACGCTTGCCTTTCGGCGCGGTCACGCCGGCGATGTAACCCACGACCGGTTTGGTGACGTGTTCTTTGATGTAAGCTGCCGCTTCTTCTTCAGCGCTGCCGCCGATCTCACCGATCATCACGATCGCTTCGGTCTGCGGATCCTGCTGGAACATCTTCAGGATATCGATGAAGTTGGAGCCCGGGATCGGGTCTCCGCCGATGCCCACGCAGGTGGACTGGCCCAGACCAGCATCGGTGGTTTGTTTCACCGCTTCATAGGTCAGGGTACCCGAGCGTGAAACGATGCCCACTTTGCCCGGCAGGTGGATGTGGCCAGGCATGATGCCGATTTTGCACTCGCCCGGGGTGATTACGCCAGGGCAGTTCGGCCCGATCATGCGCACGCCGGCTTCGTCCAGTTTCACTTTCACGGTCAGCATGTCCAGGGTCGGGATGCCTTCGGTGATGGTGATGATCAGTTTGATGCCGGCATCGATCGCTTCCAGAATGGAGTCTTTGCAGAACGGCGCTGGAACGTAGATGACGGAGGCCGTCGCGCCGGTCGCTTCAACCGCTTCACGCACGGTGTTGAACACCGGCAGACCCAGGTGCTGAGTGCCGCCTTTGCCCGGGGTGACGCCGCCAACCATTTTGGTGCCGTAAGCGATAGCTTGTTCGGAGTGGAAAGTCCCCTGGCTACCGGTGAAGCCCTGGCAAATTACTTTGGTGTTTTTATCGATTAAGATGGACATTATTTACCCTCCACTGCTGCAACAACTTGCTGAGCCGCATCAGTCAGGCTGGTCGCAGCAATGATATTCAGGCCGCTGTCCGCCAGTTTCTTGGCGCCCAGTTCGGCATTGTTCCCTTCCAGGCGCACCACGACCGGGACGTTAACGCCCACTTCAGCCACTGCGCCGATGATGCCGTCAGCGATCAGATCGCAACGTACGATACCACCGAAGATGTTAACCAGAACCGCTTTCACCTTGTCGTCGGACAGGATGATTTTGAACGCTTCGGTCACGCGCTCTTTGGTCGCGCCGCCGCCAACGTCCAGGAAGTTGGCCGGTTCGCCGCCGTGCAGTTTAACGATGTCCATGGTGCCCATCGCCAGACCGGCGCCGTTCACCATGCAGCCGATGTTGCCGTCGAGGGCAACGTAGTTCAGCTCCCACTGAGCCGCACGGGATTCACGCTCGTCTTCCTGCGAAGGGTCACGCATTTCACGCAGTTCAGGCTGACGGAACAGGGCGTTGCCGTCGGCGCCCAGTTTGCCGTCCAGGCACACCAGATCGCCCTGCTTGGTGATCACCAGCGGGTTGATCTCAACCATCGCCAGGTCGCGCTCCAGGAACAGCGTCGCCAGACCCATGAAGATCTTGGCGAACTGGCTGACTTGCTTGCCGGTCAGGCCCAGTTTGAAGGCCAGCTCACGGCCCTGATAAGGCTGTGGACCCGCCAGCGGATCGATGGTCATTTTGTGGATCAGTTCCGGGGTTTCTTCCGCCACTTTCTCGATTTCCACGCCGCCTTCGGTAGACGCCATGAATACGATGCGACGGGTCGCGCGGTCTACAACGGCGCCCAGGTACAGCTCTTTATCGATGTCGGTCGCCGCTTCTACCAGGATCTGGTTAACCGGCTGGCCCAGCGCGTCAGTCTGGTAAGTCACCAGACGTTTGCCCAACCAGGCTTCCGCGAAGGCACGGATATCTTCTTTGCTGTTGACGACTTTAACGCCGCCCGCTTTACCGCGGCCGCCAGCATGAACCTGACATTTCACCACCCACGGGCCGGAGCCGATTTTGGATGCGGCTTCTTCTGCTTCACGCGGAGTGGTACAGGCGTAACCGGTTGGTGCCGGCATGCCATACCGAGCAAACAGCTGTTTTGCCTGATATTCGTGTAAATTCATGATGTTCTATCCATTCAGTTCTGAAGGTTTTTAGCCGGACCATTATTACGCGGTAAACCGCATGGTTTTCCGGCCACATAGCACAGAGTGCGGGCGCGGCATGCCGCGCCCGGCAAGGGTTACTAGACGTCCAGCAGCAGACGAGCCGGATCTTCCAGCATCTCTTTGACCGTCACCAGATAACCGACGGATTCTTTACCGTCGATCAGGCGGTGGTCATAAGACAGCGCCAGATACATCATCGGCTGGATCACCACCTGACCATTGACCGCCATTGGGCGATCTTTGATGGCGTGCATGCCCAGGATGGCGCTCTGCGGCGGGTTGATGATCGGGGTGGACATCAGGGAGCCGAATACGCCGCCGTTGGTAATGGTGAAGTTACCGCCGGTCAGCTCTTCCACGGTCAGTTTGCCGTCGCGGCCCTTAACGGCCAGCTCTTTGATTTTCTTCTCGATGTCAGCCATGCTCATGGCGTCCACATCGCGCAGTACCGGCGTCACCAGGCCGCGCGGAGTAGAAACCGCGATGCTGATGTCGAAGTAGTTGTGGTAAACCACGTCGGAACCGTCGATCGACGCGTTCACTTCCGGGAAACGCTTCAGCGCTTCAACCACCGCCTTGATGTAGAAGGACATGAAGCCCAGACGCACGCCGTGGCGTTTCTCGAAGGCTTCGCCGTACTGCTTGCGCAGATCCATGATCGGCTGCATGTTGATTTCGTTGAAGGTGGTCAACATCGCGGTGCTGTTTTTCGCTTCCAGCAGACGCTCGGCGACGCGTTTGCGCAGGCGGGTCATCGGCACGCGTTTTTCGCTGCGGCCGGCCAGAGCAGGCTGCGGCGCGGCTTCAGCGGCGGCTGGTTTGGCAGCGGCGCCGCCTTTGGCCAGGTGCGCTTCCACGTCTTCACGCGTAATGCGGCCACCCACGCCGGTGCCTTTGATGGCGCCGGCATCGAGATCGTGTTCAGCAATCAGGCGACGAATCGCCGGGCTGAGCGCGTCATTGCTTTCTTCTTCCAGGCTCGCGGTCGCGCGCTGTGCAGGCGTGGCTTCTTTCTCCTGGCTCTTCTCAGCGGTCGGCTTGCCGGAGCTGTCGCCCGGACGGATGCGGCCGAGCAGCTGGCGAGACAGTACGGTCGCGCCCTCTTCTTCCACGATAGCATCGAGAATACCCGCTTCACTGGCCGGCACTTCCAACACCACTTTGTCGGTTTCGATTTCAACCAGGACTTCGTCACGCTGAACGCTGTCGCCCGGTTTCTTGTGCCAGGTGGCTACGGTCGCATCGGCAACCGATTCAGGAAGGTCAGGAACCAGAATATCTACGCTACTCATTTAGCTTTCCCTTAAGTTTTTTATCATCTGCTTGCCGGCCCCTCGGCCGGCAAGCGAGCGAACATTAGTCAATATTCAGCGCATCATTCACCAGAGCCTGCTGCTGCTTCTGGTGTACGGACATATAACCCACCGCCGGAGAGGCGGAGGCCGGACGTCCTGCGTAACGTAAAGAAGCCCCGAACGGCACCACTTCACGGAAGTTGTGTTGGCTGCAGTACCAGGCGCCCTGGTTCAGCGGCTCTTCCTGACACCAGACGAAGTCATGCACGTGCGAGTATTGCTCCAGCACGGCCTGCACGGCCTGATGCGGGAACGGATACAGCTGCTCGATGCGCACGATGGCCACGTCTTTCTGCTCGTTCTTGCGACGCTGTTCCAGCAGGTCGTAGTAAACCTTACCGGAGCACAGCACGACGCGCTTGACCGCTTTCGGATCCAAATCGTCGATCTCGCCGATCGCCGGCAGGAAGGTGCCATTGGCCAGCTCGTCCAGCGAAGAGACCGCCAGCGGGTGACGCAGCAGCGACTTCGGCGACATCACCACCAGCGGACGACGCATACCGCGCAGCGCCTGACGACGCAGCATGTGGTAAACCTGCGCCGGCGTGGACGGGACGCACACCTGCATGTTCTGCTCAGCGCACAGCTGCAGATAACGTTCCAGACGCGCGGAGGAGTGCTCTGGGCCCTGGCCTTCATAGCCGTGCGGCAGCAGCATCACCAGGCCGCACATACGGCCCCATTTTTGCTCGCCGGAGCTGATGAACTGGTCGATAACAACCTGCGCGCCGTTGGCGAAGTCGCCGAACTGCGCTTCCCAGATGGTCAGCGTGCGAGGTTCCGCCGTGGCGTAGCCGTATTCGAACGCCAGCACCGCCTCTTCAGACAGCACGGAGTCCCAGACCTTGAATTCGCCCTGGCCGCTGTGGATATTCGCCAGCGGAACATAGACCGAACCGTTTTTCTGGTTGTGCACCACCGCGTGACGGTGGAAGAAGGTGCCGCGGCCGGCGTCTTCGCCGGAGATGCGGATTGGAATGCCTTCATCCGCCATGGTGGCGTAGGCCAGCGTTTCGGCGGCGCCCCAGTCGAACGGCTTGTTGCCCGCCGCCATCTCGGCACGGTCAGCGTAGATTTTCGCCACGCGTGACTGCATTTCGATCGCTTCCGGCACGGTGCTGATGCGGCGGCCCAGTTCCTGCAGACGCTTCATCTCAACCTTGCTCGGGTACTCTTCGTCCCACTCGTGGTTCAGGTACGGCGACCAGGTGAAGGAGTGCAGATTCATCGGACGCCATTCTTCAACCACACAATCGCCGCGGTCGAGCGCATCACGATACAGGTTGACCATTTCCGTGGCATCTTCCAGGCTGGCCACTTTCTGTTCGGTCAGAATGTCAGCGTAGATTTTGCGCGGCGTAGGATGTTTCTTGATCTTCTGATACATCACCGGCTGGGTGGCGCTCGGCTCATCGGCCTCGTTGTGCCCATGGCGACGGTAGCAGACCAGATCGATCATCACGTCACGCTTAAAGGTGTTACGGAAATCCAACGCCAGGCGAGTGACGAAGGCCACGGCTTCCGGATCGTCCGCGTTAACGTGGAAGATCGGCGCCTGAACCATTTTGGCGATGTCGGTGCAATATTCGGTAGAGCGCGCATCCAGCGGGTTGGAGGTGGTGAAGCCAACCTGGTTGTTGATGACGATGCGCACGGTGCCGCCCACTTCGTAGCCGCGAGCCTGAGACATGTTCAGGGTTTCCTGAACCACGCCCTGGCCGGTAATGGCGGCGTCGCCGTGGATGGTGATCGGCAGCACCATGTTGCTGCGCGCTTCGTCCAGACGATCGCGACGGGCGCGAACCGACCCCATGACCACCGGGCTGACGATCTCCAGGTGCGACGGGTTGAACGCCAGCGCCAGGTGAACCATGCCGCCTTCGGTTTCCACGTCGGAGGAGAAGCCCTGGTGATATTTCACGTCACCGGTGCCGAGGTGTTCTTTATGCTTGCCGGCGAATTCGTCGAACAGGTCGGCCGGCTTTTTGCCCAGCACGTTGATCAGCACGTTCAGACGGCCGCGGTGGGCCATGCCCAACACCACTTCACGCGTGCCGTTCTTGCCGGCGTGGCGCACCATCTCTTTCAGCATCGGCACCAGCGCGTCGCCGCCTTCCAGCGAGAAGCGTTTGGCGCCCGGGAATTTGGCGCCCAGGTAGCGTTCCAGGCCTTCCGCAGCGGTCAGCTCGTTCAGGAAACGGCGTTTTTCGTCGGCGGTAAAGCTGGCGCGCCCCACTACCGACTCGATGCGCTGCTGGATCCAGCGTTTCTCTTCGGTGTTGGTGATGTGCATGTATTCAGCGCCGATCGAACCGCAGTAGGTCTGCTTCAGCGCGGCGTACAGATCGCCCAGCTTCATGGTTTCTTTGCCGATGGCGAAAGAGCCCACGTTGAAGGTTTCCTGGAAATCGGCTTCGGTCAGGTTGTGGTAAGCGGGCTCAAGGTCAGGAACTTGCTCACGCTGCCACAGGCCGAGCGGATCGAGGTTGGCATGCTGATGTCCGCGGAAGCGGAAGGCGTTGATCAGCTGCAGTACCTTGACCTGTTTGGCATCGGTTGCCGGATCGGTGATGGTGGTGTTGTAGCGCGCGGAGTCTTTCGCCAGGCGGCGGAAGTAGTCGCGCGTTTGAGAGTGGAGCTGATCGGGTTTGACACCCGCGGTTGGTAGCTGTTGAAAAATGGAACGCCAGCTATCTTCAACGGAACCCGGATCGGTTAAGAAATCTTCATAGAGCTGCTCTATGTAAGACTGGTTCGCGCCCGCCAGATAGGAGGAATCCAGCCAGGCCTTCATTGCGCCGTTCTGCATCATGATCCCTTAAGCTTTGAAGCTTTAGTTTTCGCCGTGGTTAACATAATTACCGTGATGAATACGGTTTGCCGTAAAACGGTTCACTCGACGTACTTGCGGCCATGACGGCCCGATACGTTCTGTTATGGACCTTGCGGTCCCTTACAAGGAACCTCTAAAAACCGGCGGAAGAGCCAGGCTGCATAGCGCCGCAGCCGCGGGTCAGTTTTTAGAGGTTCCCTCCCCTATGGGATGTGCGCCGGAAAAGAGCCCGGCGCAGCATCTCATTCCGTTTATGCGCCGCGTTGCAGCAGCATGGACTTGATATGCCCGATCGCACGCGTCGGGTTCAAGCCTTTAGGACATACACTGACACAATTCATAATGCTATGGCAGCGGAAAACACTAAAAGCATCGTCCAGATCATCTAAACGTTCTTGCGTTTCCGTGTCACGGCTGTCGATCAGGAAGCGATACGCCGCCAACAGACCGGCAGGCCCGATGAACTTGTCCGGGTTCCACCAGAACGATGGGCAAGAAGTCGAGCAGCAGGCGCACAGGATGCACTCGTACAGACCGTCCAGCTTGGCGCGCTGTTCCGGCGACTGCAGGTGCTCACGCGCCGGCGGATTCTTGCCGTCGTTCAGCAGGTATGGCTTGATCTTTTCATACTGGGTGTAGAACTGCCCCATATCCACCACCAGATCGCGCACCACCGGCAGCCCCGGCAGCGGACGGATCACGATCTTGCCGTTGCCTTTGCGCAGCGACGAAACCGGAGTGATGCACGCCAGGCCGTTTTTACCGTTCATGTTCAGGCCGTCGGAACCGCACACGCCTTCGCGGCATGAGCGACGGAACGACAGAGTCGGATCTTTTTCTTTCAGCTGGATCAACGCATCCAGCAGCATCATGTCACGGCCTTCTTCCGCTTCCAGGGTGTAGTCCTGCATGTGCGGCGCGTCGTCGACATCCGGATTGTAGCGATAAATGGAAAATTCGAGTTTCATCTGTCGATCTCCGCAATTAGTAAGAACGCACTTTCGGCGGGAATGCCGGGCGCAGCTTCGGTTGCATGTTCACTTCACGACGCGTCATGCTTTCCGATTGCGGCAGATACAGCGAATGGCACAGCCAGTTGGCGTCATCGCGTTCCGGGTAGTCGAAGCGGCTGTGTGCGCCACGGCTCTCGGTACGGAAGTTGGCCGACACGGCGGTGGAATACGCGGTCTCCATCAGGTTATCCAACTCCAGGCACTCGATGCGCTGGGTGTTGAACTCGCTGGAGGTATCGTCCAGGCGTGCGTTCTTCAGACGTTCACGGATCACTTTCAGTTCTTCCAGGCCCTTGGCCATCGCATCGCCTTCGCGGAATACCGAGAAGTTGTGCTGCATGCAAGACTGCAGCGCTTTGCGAATTTCGACCGGGTCTTCGCCGGAACGGGTATTGTTCCAACGGTTCAGACGATCAAGCGAAGCTTCCACGTCGGAGTCGCTGGCGTCACGGCTCACGCCCTGCTCTTCCAACGATTCCTGCAGGTGCATGCCGGCGGAACGGCCGAACACCACCAGGTCCAGCAGCGAGTTGCCGCCCAGACGGTTGGCGCCGTGCACCGATACGCAGGCGATTTCGCCCACGGCGAACAGCCCCGGGATCACCACGTCTTCGCCTTTCTCGTTTACGGTCAACGCCTGGCCGGTCACCTTGGTCGGAATGCCGCCCATCATATAGTGACAGGTTGGGATAACCGGGATCGGCTCTTTCACCGGATCGACGTGCGCGAAGGTGCGGGACAGCTCCAGAATGCCCGGCAGACGGGATTCCAGCACCTCTTTGCCCAGGTGATCCAGCTTCAGCTTGGCGTGCGGGCCCCAAGGACCGTCGCAGCCGCGGCCTTCGCGGATTTCGATCATGATCGAACGGGCAACCACGTCGCGCCCCGCCAGATCTTTGGCGTTCGGCGCATAACGCTCCATGAAGCGCTCGCCGTGTTTGTTCAGCAGGTAACCGCCTTCGCCGCGGCAGCCTTCGGTCACCAGCACGCCCGCGCCGGCGATGCCGGTCGGGTGGAACTGCCACATTTCCATGTCCTGCACCGGCACGCCGGCGCGCAGCGCCATGCCGACACCGTCGCCGGTGTTGATGTGGGCGTTGGTGGTGGACTGGTAAATACGGCCTGCGCCGCCGGTCGCCAGCACGGTGGCCTTGGCTTTGAAGTAAACCACTTCACCGGTTTCGATGCAGATAGCCGTGGTGCCGACCACCGCGCCGTCCTGGTTTTTCACCAGATCGAGCGCATACCACTCAGAGAAAATGGTGGTGTGGTTTTTCAGGTTCTGTTGGTACAGGGTGTGCAGCAGCGCGTGGCCGGTACGGTCGGCTGCGGCTGCGGTACGCGCCGCCTGCTCGCCGCCGAAGTTCAGCGACTGGCCGCCGAACGGGCGCTGATAGATGCGGCCGTCGTCCAGGCGAGAGAACGGCAGACCCATGTGTTCCAGTTCCAGAATCGCTTCCGGGCCGGTTTTACACATATATTCGATGGCGTCTTGGTCACCGATATAGTCGGAACCTTTCACCGTGTCGTACATATGCCATTCCCAATTGTCCTCGTGGCTGTTGCCGAGCGCGACGGTGATGCCGCCCTGGGCGGACACGGTATGGGAACGGGTCGGGAAAACTTTGGACAGCAGGGCACAGGTCGAGCCCGCTTGGGAAATTTGCAGCGCGGCACGCATGCCCGCACCGCCGGCGCCGATTACGACGGCATCAAACTCTCTGACTGGCAGTTTCATTTAAGCACCCCACACTACGATTGTTCCGTACAGTAAATAGACCAGCAACGCGACCACGACAGCCAGCTGCAACACCAGGCGAACCGCCAGCGGCTTGACATAGTCCGTCAGCACCTGCCACAGCCCGATCCAGGCGTGAACCAGAATCGACAGCAAGGTCAGCAGAGTGAACACTTTCGTAATGGAAGTGGCGAAGAAACCGCGCCAGATGTCATAAGTGAGTTCCGGAGCCGTGACGAAAAAGCCCAGGATATACAGGACGTACAGGGTGATGATGATAGCGGAAGCACGCAGCAGCAGCCAATCGTGCACGCCGTTGCGCCCTAATGCAGAAACGTTGTTTACCATACGAGGACTCCAGCCAGAACTGACAGCACGACGGTCAGACCGATCGCCACCTGGGCGGAACGGGTGCCGGCGGCCAAACTCTCTTCGATGTAGCCAAAATCCATTAACAAGTGACGGATGCCACCGCAAATGTGATAGGCCAGCGCCGTGAGGATGCCCCAGAATATGAATTTGACGATGAAGCTATTCATGATGGCGGCCGCCTGCAGGAACCCCTCTTGGGAAGAGAGTGACAGGCCCAGCAGCCAGAGGAGGATACCCACGGCAACGAAGGTAATTACGCCAGAGACTCGGTGTAAGATAGACGCTATCGCAGTTACGGGGAACCGGATCGTTTGCAGATCCAAGTTGACAGGTCGTTGTTTTTTCACGTATTTGCCCACACAGCTCTTATTATTTTCCTTCCTCCGGGCCTGGGCGGGGATCAGACAGCGTTAAGAGCCTAAAACCCTTACACGTCACGCGCTCAAACATCAACATCCTCTGTGCTCAAACGGCGCGCATTTATAACGCTGGGTGCTCCTACTTCAGGGTAATCCGGAGACCTGGCGGCAGTATAGGAGGATCACATTCTGATTACAATTCTCATACAACCGCTTTGATAACATTTCCCCCGAACAGTGATTCAGATCACGGATTTCACAATTAGTGCAAAATTAATTATCTGATTTGACAAGAGATCAACATTTCCATTACATATAGGGGCACAAACGGTCCTATGATGCGCTACGGGTCAGCAGATACACTTCCCCCCGGGTTCGAGTTATGCAACAGTGTATTTGGCGAACCTATCCCAATAGCCGTTGTTTCCCGCTCGATTTTGCCGGCGTCAAAAAGCAAATAAAGCAAATAAAAACAGTTTATTGGGATAGGTTCACATCTCTTCGAACAGCTCATAGGTAAGATTAACAGACTATAACGAATTACTCTGAATCGTTAACAACTGGTCACCCGTCTCGTTCGCCTGGTCAGCACTCTGTACCCTACCCGCGCACAGTTGCGCAGTCGCTCACAGAGTTAGCGTCCGCACCATTTTTTGCGGGCAACCTGCAGAGATTTAAGGTATTTCAGTTGTTAGTGGTTTTTAAAATAAGGCGCTAAGGAGACAGTAAATGACTGATAAGAAAGCGACGCTAACCATTAACGACAGCGAAGCTCCGATCGAACTGGGCGTATTGACACCGACACTGGGCCCTGATGTCCTCGATGTCCGCGCTCTGGGTTCCAAAGGTTATTTCACATTTGATCCCGGCTTTACCTCCACCGCTTCTTGCGAATCCAAGATTACCTTCATCGACGGCGACAAAGGCGTGCTGCTGCACCGCGGCTTCCCTATCGAACAGCTGGCGAAAGAATCTTCCTACCTGGAAGTGTGCTACATCCTGCTGTACGGCGAGACCCCGACGCCGGAAGAGTTCGAGACCTTCAAAACGACCGTTACCCGTCACACCATGATCCACGACCAGATCACCCATCTGTTCCGTGGCTTCCGTCGCGACTCGCACCCGATGGCGGTGCTGTGCGGCGTGACCGGCGCGCTGGCGGCGTTCTACCACGATGCGCTGGACGTCAACAACGAGCGTCACCGTGAAATCACCGCGTTCCGTCTGCTGTCCAAAATGCCGACCGTAGCCGCGATGTGCTACAAATACTCCCTGGGCCAGCCGTTCGTTTATCCGCGCAACGATCTGTCCTATGCCGGCAACTTCCTGCACATGATGTTCGCCACCCCGTGCGAAGAGTACGTGGTGAACCCGGTATTGGAACGCGCCATGGATCGCATCCTGATCCTGCACGCCGACCATGAGCAGAACGCCTCTACCTCGACCGTGCGCACCGCCGGCTCTTCCGGCGCCAACCCGTTCGCCTGCATCGCGGCCGGCATCGCCTCCCTGTGGGGGCCGGCGCACGGCGGCGCCAACGAAGCGGCGCTGAAAATGCTGGAAGAGATCAAGACCGTCGATCACATTCCGGAATTCATCAAGCGCGCCAAGGACAAGAACGACTCCTTCCGCCTGATGGGCTTCGGCCACCGCGTGTACAAGAACTACGATCCGCGCGCCACCGTGATGCGCGAGACCTGTCACGAAGTGCTGAAAGAGCTGAACAAGAAGGACGACAACCTGCTGCAGGTGGCGATGGAGCTGGAGCACATCGCGCTGAACGACCCGTACTTCATCGAGAAGAAACTGTACCCGAACGTCGACTTCTACTCCGGCATCATCCTGAAGGCGATGGGCATTCCTTCTTCCATGTTCACCGTGATCTTCGCCATCGCGCGCACCATCGGCTGGATCGCGCACTGGAACGAAATGCACGACGAAGGCATCAAAATTGCCCGTCCGCGTCAGCTGTACACCGGCTATGCCGAGCGTGATTTCAAATCCCAGCTGAAAACCAAGTAAGCCGCTTCCCCGGCTGAAACCGCACAGCGCCGCCCCTTCGGGCGGCGTTTTTTTTGCTTATTTCTGGCAGCCCGGGCACCAATAAAACGGCCGCGACGACAGGTCGGTGCGCACAATCATCGCGCCGCAGCGCTCACAGGGCTCGCCGCTGCGATGAAACACCTTGAAGCGAAACAGCGCGCCGTGATGGCGGTTCTCATCCGCCTGCCCACGCGTCTGATAGGAAAGACGCGGCACCGCCAGCAGCGCCTCCGCCAGACGCCAAAGCGCTTCCGGCGCCAGATCCTGCGGTTTGTGCTGCGGCGCCAGTTCGGCCTGCCACAGAATTTCGGCGCGCAGATAATTGCCCAATCCGGCGAGAAACGCCTGGTCGAGCAGCATGCCGCCCAGCTGCCTGCGGCGAAAACGCGGCGTCAGCAAACGCTCCTGCACCTCATCCACCGTCAACGTCATGTCCAGCACGTCGGGGCCGATGCGTTGCAGGAACGGGTGCTGTTCTATCTCCTCGCGCGGCCCGACGGTGATGTCGGACGCGCTGTAGAGCAATATTGCGCTGCGAGCGGTTTCCAGGCGCACCCGCAGATCGCGCTTGGTCTCCGGCGTCTCTCCCGCCGCCGCCACTTTCCATACGCCGTACAGCTGGTTATGGCTGTACATCGTCAGCCCATTGGAAAAGTGGGTCAACAGCGCCTTGCCGCGCGGCTCGATGGCGACGATGCGCTCGCCGAGCAAATGCTGGCGGTAGTGCTTCAACTGGGGAAAAGCGAAATCGACGGCGGTCAGCGGCTGATCGATCACCGCCGCCGCCAGTTTGTCCGCCGCCCGGCGGATCTCCGGTCCTTCCGGCATAGACCACTCCTTGCGTAGAACCGGCGCAGCCCGATGCGCCGGGGATTCTCTTGATTAATGCGTCGCGCCGCCCACCACTTTCAGATCGTGTTCCACCTGCAAAGCGATGGAAACGGCCAGCTCCAGCGCAAACAGCACCGTCGAAGCCGCCATGCTCGGCGCGCCGGGGTGCGCCGCCGCCTGCTCAGGCAGATACGGGATATGGATAAAACCGCCCTTCACCTCGCGCTGGCCGCTCAAACGGTGCAGCAGCCCATACATCACATGGTTGCACACGTAGGTGCCGGCAGTCTGCGAAACGGCGGCCGGAATGCCGGCCTCGCGCATCGAACTCACCATCGCTTTGATCGGCAAAGTGCTGAAATAGGCAGCCGGACCGCCGGCGACGATCGGCTCATCCACCGGCTGCTGCCCCTGATTGTCGGGAATACGCGCATCGTCGACGTTGATCGCCACCCGTTCAATCGTGATGTCGGTGCGGCCGCCGGCCTGGCCGATAGCCAGCACCATCACCGGCTGCACCTCGTCGATCGCCGCATTGAGCGCCTCCAGCGCGGCCCCGAACACGCACGGCAACTGGCGCGCCACGATACGCGTGCCCACCAGTTCCATATCGTTGAGCTGCTTCACCACTTCCCAGGAGGGATTGAGGCGCTCGCCGCCAAACGGCTCGAAGCCGGTAATCAATACTTTTTGCATCCTTACTCCTACAGGAACATCAGGAAATACAGCAGGAACACGTTAACCAACAGCAGCAGCACGCCGGTCGGCACCTGCGCTTTGATCACCGCATTCTTGTCCGGCAACTCCAGCAGCGCCGCCGGCACAATGTTGAAGTTCGCCGCCATCGGCGTCATCAGGGTGCCGCAATAGCCGGAGAACATGCCGATCGCCGCCATCACCGCCGGGTTGCCGCCGTGCTGCAACACCAGGATCGGAATGCCGATGCCGGCGGTAACGATCGGGAAAGCGGCGAAGGCGTTGCCCATCACCATGGTCAGCACCGCCATACCGATAGCGTAGACCGCCACGGCGATAAAGCGGTTATCGACCGCCAGATATTCCTGGGTCAAATGCGAGATCGCAGTGCCAACGCCGGCGACGGTAAACAGCAGCCCCAGCGTGGCGAGGATCTGCGGCAGAATGAACGCCCAGCCGATCGAATCCAGCAGGCGCCGCGCTTCCTGTATCGGCTGCAGCGCCTTCTCATGGGTCATTGTCACCGCGATCGCCAACCCGATCAGGCAGCCGACGGTCATCGAGAACAGGGTGATCAGCGTCGCGTGGTTACCGCTGCCGAATACCGCGTTTTGCAACGCCGGCACGTTGTTGAACAGCAGCACGCCGACCACCGTCACCACCGGGATCGCCAGCGCGGGAATGAACAGCTTGTTGCCCAGGCGCTTGGCGCTCGCCTCGCGCTCCTGCGGCGTCCGCTGGTGATAGCTGCCGAGGCGCACGCCGCCGAAGCCGGCAATCAGGGCCATCACCACCACCACCACGCCAACGATGATATGCAGCATGCGTTTTTCGTTGCTGCCCTCGCCCAGTACATCGCCCAGCAGGCGATAAGTCCAGTCGCCGACCAGGAATACCAGGCCGTACAGCCCCCAAAACAGCCCGGTGGTGATGCGGCGCGGGTTGGCGCGATCGCGCAAGGACATCACCGCCACAATCAGCAGCACCGCGCCGGCCAGCCAGTAAAGGTATTGTTGCTGGAAGTTCATCGCGCCTCCCCCTTCGCCTGCAGCGCCGCCTGATTCAGCTGCGCCAGCTCGGCGCTCAGCTGTTTATCCATCCGATACAACCGGAACGCGTGGATCAGGAAAGCGAAAATGGCGGTCGGAATGCCCCACAGCGCGATATGCAGCGGCTCGGTCTGAATGCCGCCGGACTCCAGCATAAAGTTATGCATGAAGATGATCGCACCGAAGGCCACGAAGATATCCTCGCCGAAGAACAGCCCGACGTTGTCGGTAGCGGCCGACATGGCGCGCAGGCGGTGGCGGGTACGCTCCGGCAGCTCGCCGTAGCGGTTTTCCGTCGCCCCTTCCGCCATCGGCGCCAGCAGCGGCCGCACCATCTGCGGATGCCCGCCCAGGCTGGTCAGCCCCATCGCCGCGGTGATCTCGCGCACGAACAGGTACACGATCAGCAAACGGCCGGCGGTGGCGCTTTTGATCTTGGCGATCCACGCCTGCGCCCGCTCTTTAAGCCCGTGACGTTCCAGCAGGCCGATCACCGCCAGCGGCAGCAGCAGGATCAGCGGCAGGTTTCGGGTATTGAGAAAGCCCTCGCCGAGCTTTTCCAGAATGACGTCCAGCGGCATCAGCGCCGCCAGACCGGTAATGATGCCGGCGGCGATCACCACCAGCACCGGATTGAAACGCAATACAAACCCGACCACGATCGCGGCGATGCCGATCAGTGGCCAGAGATTCACGGCCTGTTCCATAGTCTTCCCTCGATATTTTCTAATAATTTTTTGTTTGTGATGTTGTGTCTTGCTTTACTGCTCTGCGCTGACGCGGATGCCCTGTTGAACAAAACTGTCCCGCAGCTTGCGCGCATACGCCAGCGCATGCTCGCCGTCCCCGTGCAGGCAGACGGTCTCCGCCTGTACGGCGGTCCAAACGCCATCGACGCTGCGCACCCGGTGATGGCGCACCATCTCCAGGGTTTGCGCCAGCGCTTGTTCATCATCCTCGATCAATGCCCCCGGCAAACCGCGCGGCACCAGCGTGCCGTCGGCCTGATAACCGCGATCGGCGAACACCTCCTGCCGGGTGGTCAGACCGAGCCGTTGCCCGGCGCGGATCAGCTCGCTGCCGGCCAGCCCCACCAGCCGCAGCGCCGGATCGACCGCCTGCACCGCCCGGGCGATGGCTTCCGCCAGCGCCGGCTCAACCGCCGCCTGGTTGTACAGCATGCCGTGCGGCTTAACGTGCACCATCACCCCGCCCTCGGCGCGGGCGATGGCCGCCAGCGCCCCGAGCTGATACACCACCTGCGCGTACACCGTTTCCGGCGGCAGCTGCATGCGAGTGCGGCCGAAATTCTCCCGATCGGGAAAACTCGGGTGGGCGCCGATCGCCACGCCGTACTGCAATGCCCAGCGCACCGACTGACGCATGGTCTGCGCATCGCCGGCGTGGAAGCCGCAGGCGATGTTGGCCGAGCTCACCAATTGCAACAGCGCCTGGTCGTTGGCGCAGCCTTCGCCGAGATCGGCGTTCAAATCAACGATCATGTAACCCCCAGGCAATCTGTCGAAGGAAAAGATCCTGCTCGGCCTTGGCGCGCTGCGCCTCGGCCAGTGAACAGAGAACGAAATGGATCGGTTCGCCGAGACGGATCTGCGCCAAATGGTAAAGATCGGCTTCGATCACGCAGGCGATGCGCGGGTAACCGCCGGTGGTTTGCGCATCGGCCATCAGCACGATCGGCTGGCCGTTGTGCGGCACCTGCACCACGCCGGGCATCAGGCCGTGCGACAGCATCTCTCTGTCGGTGGTGCGTGCCAGCGGCGTGCCGCCGTGCAGACGGTAGCCCATGCGGTTGCTCTGCGGGCTGAGCTGCCAGGCGGCGCGCCAAAACGCATCTTGCGCCTCTTCGCTGAATTCGGCGTACTCCGGCCCCGGCAACGCACGGATGCGATTGGTGAACAGCAACTGCTTCACGCCACAGCGGGTTTGCGGTTCAGCGGCGGATTTGCCCAGCGGCAACCGATCGCCGTCCTTCAGATTACGCCCCTCGCACCCGCCAAAAGCGGCTTTCATGTCGGTGCTGCGCGAGCCCAGCATTTCCGGCACGGCGATACCGCCGGCGATCGCGAGATAACTGCGCATGCCGCGCTTCGGCGTGCCCAGCACCAGCCGCTGCCCCTTTTTCACCGGGTAGCGCCAGCCGGTCCACAGCGGCTTACCGTCCAGCTGCGCGTCGCAGCCGGCGCCGGTCAGGGCGATCCAGCCGGGACGGGTAAACTCGGCGCTGAACTGGCCGAGCGTGATCTCCAGCCCGGCGGCCTCCGGCGCGTTGCCCACCAGCAGGTTGGCGATCTTCAGCGCCGGTTGATCCAACGCGCCGCCGGTACTGATGCCCAGACGGCGAAATCCTTCACGGCCCAAATCCTGCACCGTGGTATAGATGCCGGCGCGCAGAATAATCAGCATACGCCCTCCTTCTGCGGCACAAAGCGTACGCTATCGCCCGGGCGCAGCAGCGTCGGCGGCATTTCATGGGGATTGAACAACGCCAGCGGCGTGCGGCCGATCAGCTGCCAGCCGCCGGGCGTCGCCAGCGGATAGATGCCGGTCTGGCCGCCGCCGATACCGACGGAGCCGGCCGCCACCGCCAGACGCGGTTCGGCGCGGCGCGGCGTCGCCAGTTTTTCCGGCATGCCGCCCAAATAGGAGAAGCCCGGCTGAAAGCCGAGAAAATAGACCACGTAAGCCGCCGCCGCATGGCATTCCACCACCTGTCGCGGCGTCATGCCGGTATGGCGCGCCACCTCATCCAGATCAGGGCCCTGTTCCCCGCCGTAGACAACCGGGATCTCCACCTGACGCGACTCCGGCGTCAGGCGCTCTTTGCTTTCCCACCCCTGCTGCAGTAACGCGAGCATCGCTTCGGCGTCGGCCTGCGGCGTATGCAACAGCAGCGTCAGGTTGTTCATTCCCGGCACCACTTCCCGCACGTCAGGATGATGATTCAGCTTTTCCGCCAGCGCCCAGATGCGCTGCTGGCTCGGCAACGTCACCGGCGGTGACAGTTCAAGCACTACCGCTCTTTCACCTAAAAGGTAATAACGCGCTTGTTGCACCCTTATTCTCCTTATTATTATCGCGCTGAAAAACACACCAGTTATGCGTGACGCAGCCCCGGCTGTCAATAGAACGCAACCATAAGGAAAATAAGGAAATAGCGCGATAAAAGGATTCAGCCGGCGCGCAGGCCGGGCTGGATCCGACGCAGAAAAAAATCAGGCGGGATTCGGGATATCGATAAAGGTCACATCAAAACCGTGGTGCTGAGCCAGCCATTCCCCCAGCGCTTTCACGCCGCCGCGCTCGGTCGCGTGGTGGCCGGCGGCAAAGAAATGCACGCCCATTTCGCGCGCGCTGTGAATGGTCTGCTCAGACACTTCACCGCTGATGAAAGCATCGACGCCGAAGCGCGCCGCGCTGTCGATAAAGCCCTGGCCGCCGCCGGTGCACCAGGCCACTCGGCGAATATGCTCAGGCGCGTTATCGCCGCAGTGCAGCACCGCGCGCCCCAGCCGGCTTTCGATGCGCTGTTGCAGCGCTTCGCCGGTCAGCGGCTGTTCGAATTCCCCGTGCGGCACCAGCGGCTCGACGTCGCCAATCACCCGAATGCCCAGCGCCTGCGCCAGCTGCGCGTTGTTGCCCAGCACCGGATGCGCGTCCAACGGCAAGTGGTAGCCGTACAGATTGATGTCGTGGGTCAACAGCGTTTTCAGGCGGTTGCGCTTCATGCCGCGCACCGCCGGCGCCTCGTTTTTCCAGAAATAGCCGTGATGCACGATGATCGCGTCGGCCTGATGCGCCACCGCGGCGTCCAACAGCGCCTGACAGGCGGTGACGCCGGTCACGATGCGCTGCACGTGCGGGCGCCCTTCCACCTGCAATCCATTGGGGGCATAGTCCTGAAACGCCGCGGCGTTCAGTTCCGTGTTGATCAGTTGTTCCAGATCGAGGTTACGCATTCTCTTCTCTCTTCATAGTCAAAATGTCTGCCGATCGCCCTGCGCCATCAGGATGAATTTCACCCCCAGATCGTTGCCCTGCGCCAGCTGCTGCGCAATGGCGGCGCGCGCGTCTTCGCCCTGCTTCAGGCTCGGTTTGATGTGGCTGATCACCACCGGCAGACCGTTCAGCGAGCCTTCGCCGCCGCTGTACTGCGTCAGGTTCTTCAGCTCCTTCAGCAGCCAGGCCGGCGTCAGATGGCCGTACAGATGTTTGTCCTCCACCCCGTTAGGGTAAGAGGTTTCGATAATCATGCCCTTGAGCTTTTTCTGCTCGACAAGCGGCCCCAGCACGCGCCACACGGCATCGAGATCGCGCGACTGCTCCACCTTGTCCGGCCCGGTATCGCCGAAGTAGGCGAAGAACTCGTTGCCGTTGGAAATCAGCAGCATTGACGACGGGTAGCGATCGTGGCTGAGCGGGTACATCACGCCGGTCAACCCGGTCAGGCCGAGGGTAAAGCGCTGCTGCGGCCGCACCGTTTGCAGCCGGTAGGTGCCCAGCCGCGAGCCGTTGCCGGCGTCGGTAAAGTTCGGCCAGGCCTTCCAGTTGAAGTAATGGTTGCGCAGGGTCAGCACGGTGTCCGCCTGGGCGTAAACGGTTTTTTTATTATCCTCGGGCGAGCCGACGATCAGCCCCGCCACGTGGTCCAGATGGCCGTGGCTGATGAAATAGCCGCCGATCAACTGCCGGAACACATAGCCCTGCGGCGTGTAAGGCGCGGCCAGCTCGGGGGTCACCTGCGGGAAACTGCCCTTCTCCAGCCCTTTGGCGATGCCCGGCAGCAGCGAGCCGGCGTCCAGCGCCACATACTGCGGCTGATTATCGCTGCGGATCAGATAAGAGGTCAGGTTGCCGTCGCTGACGCCGCCGTCGACGCCCAGCGCCACCACGTCAAAGCCGGCGATCGCCAGCGCGGAATAGCCGCTCAGGCACAGGGCCAGCACCTTTTTCATCATTACGTCGCTCCTTGCAGTTGCCTCAAGACTCTCCCCGCTTCGCCGCCTCGAACGCCGCCAACGTCTCCACGCGGGCTTGTTTGTGATCGACGATCGGCAGCGGGTAGTTCAGCGTACGGCGCTGCTTTTCCGCCCAGCGGTGGGGGTAATGGATGTCATTGTCGGGCACATCCGCCAGTTCCGGCAACCATTTACGGATGAAAGTGCCTTGTGGATCAAAACGTTCACCCTGGGTGGTCGGGTTAAAGATGCGGAAATACGGCGCGGCGTCGGTGCCGGTGGAGGCCGCCCACTGCCAGCCGCCGTTATTGGCCGCCAGATCCCCGTCCAGCAGTTGCGACATGAAATAGCGCTCCCCGGCGCGCCAGTCGATCAGCAGATCCTTCACCAGAAAACTGGCGCTGATCATGCGCAGCCGGTTGTGCATCCAGCCGGTAGCGTTCAGTTGGCGCATGGCGGCATCGACGATCGGATAGCCGGTTTCGCCCCGCTGCCAGGCCTGCAGCTTCGCCGCGTCAGCGCTCCAGCGCACCTTGTCCGTCCAGGCGATAAAGGGACGATGGCGGCACAGCTCGGGGTAGGCCACCAGCAGATGGCGATAGAACTCGCGCCAAATCAGCTCGTTCAGCCAGGCGAAAGCGCCGCTCTCGCGATCTTCCAGCAGCTGCGGGCATTCGGCGCGCAGGCGGTTAAAACACTGGCGCGGCGACAGCGCGCCGATCGCCAGATAGGGCGACAGGCTGCTGGTGCCGGCGATGGCGGGCAGATCGCGCTGCCGAAGGTAATCTTGCACCTGCTCACGACAAAAGGCGCGCAGCCGCTGCAGCGCGGCCTCCTCGCCGGCGGGATAATCATCCCCGATGTCCGCCGCGGGATAATCGAACGCCGCCGGCGCTTCAGGCGCAGGCAACGCGCCATCGGCACGGATCTTCGGCGCCGGCAGGCAGCTCACGTCGGACTCAGTCAGGCGCTGAATGAAGGCGTTGCGAAACGGCGTATAAACCTTGTACATCTCGCCGCCGCCGGTTAGCACGCTGCCCGGCGGCAACAGCAGGCTGTCATCAAAACCGTGGCACGTTACCCGCCCATTCAACTGCTGCTCCAGCCGCGCATCGCGTCGCCGTTCATTCAGTTCGTACTGGCGGTTGTAAAATAACGCGTCCACCTGCTCTCGCCGGCAATACTCCGCCAGCCAGTCGATCGACGCGGCAAAGTCCGTGCCGGCATGGCAATGCAGCGCAATGCCCTTTTGCGCCAGCGCCTGCTGTACCGCCCGCAGGCTGGCGTGGATCAGCGCCGCCTGCCGCGGCGCCATCTCATGTTCCCGCCACTGCTGCGGGGTGGCGATAAACACCGCCAGCACCCGGGCTTTGGGATCGCTGCAGGCAGCGTGCAGCGCTTTGTTGTCGGTGATACGCAGATCGTTACGCAACCAGACCAGATGCGTGGTCATAAAATTCCCTTGTCAATCAATGGCCGTAACGCAAACGCAGCGCCTCCGGATAAGGTTCGAAATAGCGTTGTTCCGCCAAATAACTGTCGGGGTATTCCGCCATGTAATGCTTAAGCAAGGCGATCGGCGCCAGCAGCGGCTGCATGCCCTGCCGGTAGCGGTCGATCAGGTGCGCCAGCTCCTGGCGCTGCGCCGCGCTGAGCTGGCGGCGGAAGTAACCCTGCACGTGCATCAGCACGTTGGTATGGTTGCGGCGCGTCGCCTTGTGCGCCAACAGCGCCATCAGGCGGCTGCGGTACTCCACGGCGAAGTCTTCCAGCGAGTCCCAGCGATGAATGTCGGCGACGAAACGCCCCAGTTCGCGGTACGCCGGCTGCGAATGCGCCAGCAGCGACAGCTTGTAGCGGCTGTGAAACGCGATCAGCCCGCCGCGGGTCAGCCCCTGACGCCATAGCATGTTCAACTCATACAGCGCGTACACTCGCTCGATAAAGTTTTCCCGCAGCGCCGCATCCTGCAAACGCCCATCCTCTTCCACCGGCAGCCACGGCATCTGGCGCAGCAGCTCGGCGGTAAACAGCCCGACGCCGTTTTTACGCGAGTCCTTGCCGTTCTCGCTGTAGACCCGCACCCGCTCCAGGCCGCAGCTCGGCGACTTGGCGCAGACGATGTAACCGCACAAGTGCTGCAACGCGGCCACGCGCTGCGCGGAGAAACTGCGCATCTCCTCGGTCAGATCCACGCCGGCGTCGTTGCTGTAGCGCATCGCCGGCCACGGCTGCGCCTGTTTCACCAGGCGCAGCGCCGGGCGCGGCGTGGGCAGGCCGATCGCCATTTCCGGGCATACGGGCTCAAAGCGCACATAGGGCGCCAACTGTTCCACCGCGAAGGCCAGCCGCTTGTGGCCACCGTCGAAACGCACCGCGTCGCCCAGTAAACAGGCGCTGATGCCGATAGGGATCTTGTCACTCATACCGTTCTCTCGTGGTGTTGGTCGATGGGGAAAGTGTAGAAGAATGGCTTGCCAAATACGACCTTGCGCTTGACGGCAGCGGGCTTGGGGCATAAAAAAACCCCCGCCGCAGGGCGAGGGTTGTTCGTGAGTCGGCAGTGACTCAGTAGAAGTCGCAGGACGCCAGTTCCGCCTGCTGCAGCCAGACCGGTTTATCGCTGGTTTTTGACCAGACGCGGTGCAGGTAGCTGTAAAAACGCCCGCGATCGCTGCGGAACAGCATCACCGGCAGGGCCAAAATGCCCGCGATCACCACTGCGCTGCGGCGCAGGAGAATCCGATGCAGTGAATAAGCGTGATAGGTCGTAGACATGCGAACCTCCTTAAAAACGCCTGCCGTTGATTTGTCAGGGAAAACGGCGTGGGCGTATCAAATGAACAATCGGTAATTTGGTAACTGGACAAAATTTTAGCGCACTTGATGAAAGTTTACTACTCATCCGACCACTAAATCGCACAAAAAATCGCTAATCACCGCGGCGATTCGTAATTTTGTTACAATCAAGTTAATTTTTAACTTAACATTGGTTACGTTGTGGTTATTATCCGGGTTATTATTTCCCGCTTACGCCCGTTCTCCCTCCCCCATCAGGGGCAATCTCGCCACCGGCCTGATGGTTGAAATGCTGAATTTCCGCTGCAATTTCAGCCATTTTTATACTTTTTTTACACCCACCCGCGCGATTTTTTCATCTTCTTTCTACCCCTCTCCCTACACTGCCTCTATCAAAAACAACACCTCTGGAGGTGTCCCGTGAGTTTCAGCGTTATTGGTGGTGCGCTGTTGGTTCTGCTGCTGTTGGCCTATTTGGTCTACGCCCTGTTTAACGCGGAGGATTTCTGATGGCGGCTTCAGCCTTTTTACTGATCGCCAGCTTCCTGCTGGTGCTTCTGCTGCTGGCCCGGCCGCTGGGCGGCTTTATGGCGCGCCTGATCGAAGGTGAGCCGCTGCCTGCGCTGCGCGGGGTGGAAGCCGGCGTCTGGCGCGCCTGCGGCATCCGCGCCACCGAGATGAACTGGTGGCAGTACGCGCTGGCGATCCTGGCGTTCAACCTGCTCGGCCTGGCATTGCTGTTCGCCCTGCTGATGACGCAGGGCTCGCTGCCGCTCAACCCGCAAGGCTTCCCGGGCCTCTCCTGGGATCTGGCGCTCAACACCGCCGTCAGCTTCGTCACCAACACCAACTGGCAGGCCTACAGCGGCGAAAGCGCCCTCAGCTATTTCAGCCAAATGGCCGGGCTGGCGGTGCAGAACTTCGTCTCCGCCTCCACCGGCATCGCCGTGGCCTTTGCGCTGATCCGCGCCTTTACCCGCCGCGCCGGCAAGACCGTCGGCAACGCCTGGGCCGATCTGTTCCGCATCACGCTGTATGTGCTGCTGCCGATCGCGCTGCTGATCGCCCTGTTCTTCGTCAGCCAGGGCACGCTGCAAAACTTCCTGCCTTACCTGCACGTCACCACGCTTGAAGGCGCGCAGCAAACGCTGCCGATGGGGCCGGTGGCCTCGCAGGAAGCGATCAAAATGCTCGGCACCAACGGCGGCGGCTTCTTCGGCGCCAACTCGGCGCACCCGTTCGAGAACCCAACCGTGCTGACCAACTTCGTGCAGATGCTGGCCATCTTCCTGATCCCCTGCGCGCTGTGCTTCTCCTTCGGGCAGTTGGCCGGTGAAAACCGCCAGGGCCACGCGCTGATCTGGGCGATGGCGCTGATCTTCGTGGTGGCGGTGGTGGTGGTGATGGTCGCCGAGCTGGCGGGCAACCCGCACCTGAGCGCGCTGGGCGCCGACAGCAACATCAATATGGAAGGCAAAGAGTCGCGCTTCGGCATTCTCGCCACCAGCCTGTTCTCGGTGGTGACCACCGCCGCGTCCTGCGGGGCGGTCAACGCCATGCACGACTCCTTCACCGCGCTGGGCGGCATGGTGCCGATGTGGCTGATGCAGATCGGTGAAGTGGTGTTCGGCGGCGTCGGCTCCGGCCTGTACGGCATGCTGCTGTTCGTGCTGCTGACGGTGTTTATCGCCGGTCTGATGATCGGCCGCACCCCGGAATACCTGGGCAAAAAAATCGACGTTTACGACATGAAGATGACCGCGCTGGCGATCCTGGTCACGCCGACGCTGGTGTTGCTGGGCAGCGCGCTGGCCATCGGCACCGACGCGGGCCGCGCCGGCATCCTCAATCCGGGCGCCCACGGCTTCAGCGAAGTGCTGTATGCCCTGTCCTCCGCCGCCAACAACAACGGCAGCGCCTTCGCCGGCTTGAGCGTCAATACGCCGTTCTACAACCTGCTGCTGGCCTTCGCCATGTTCGTCGGCCGCTTCGGGGTGATCCTGCCGGTGCTGGCGATCGCCGGTTCGCTGAGCGCCAAGCCACGCCAGCCGGCGGGCAACGGCACCCTGCCGACCTATGGGCCGCTGTTTATCGGCCTGCTGATCGGCACCGTGCTGCTGGTGGGCGCGCTGACCTTCGTGCCGGCGCTGGCGCTGGGCCCGGTGGCCGAGCATTTGCAACTTTGGTTGGCAAACTAACCGACGTCACAGAGAGAGAATAAGAGATGACTCGCAAACAACGCGCGCTGTTTGAACCGGCTCTGGTGCGCACCGCGCTGATCGATGCGGTGAAAAAACTGGACCCTCGCGTTCAATGGCGCAACCCGGTGATGTTCGTGGTGTATATCGGCAGCCTGCTGACCACCGCCATCTGGCTGGCGATCCTCGCCGGCCAAACCGACGGTGCCGCCGCCTTTACCGGCAGCGTCTCCCTGTGGTTGTGGTTCACCGTGCTGTTCGCCAACTTCGCCGAGGCGCTGGCCGAAGGCCGCAGCAAGGCCCAGGCGGAAAGCCTGAAAGGCACCAAGAAAACCAGCTGGGCGAAAAAACTGGCCGGCCCGCGCCGCGACGGCGCCACGGAGAAAGTGGCCGCCGAGAGCCTGCGCAAAGGCGATATCGTGCTGGTGGAAGCCGGCGACACCATTCCGTGCGACGGCGAAGTGCTGGAGGGCGGCGCCTCGGTGGATGAAAGCGCCATCACCGGGGAATCCGCCCCGGTGATCCGCGAATCCGGCGGGGACTTCTCCTCGGTCACCGGCGGCACCCGCGTGCTGTCCGACTGGCTGGTGGTGCAGTGCAGCGTCAACCCGGGGGAAACCTTCCTCGATCGCATGATCGCCATGGTGGAAGGCGCCAAACGCCGCAAAACGCCGAACGAAATCGCGCTGACCATCCTGCTGGTGGCGCTGACCATCGTGTTCGTGTTGGCCACCGCCACCCTGTTCCCGTTCTCGCAATACAGCGTCGAGGCGGCCGGCAGCGGCAGCGTGGTCACCATCACCGTGCTGGTCGCGCTGCTGGTTTGCCTGATCCCCACCACCATCGGCGGTCTGCTGTCCGCCATCGGCGTGGCCGGGATGAGCCGCATGCTCGGCGCCAACGTGATCGCCACCAGCGGCCGCGCGGTGGAAGCCGCCGGCGACGTGGACGTGCTGCTGCTGGATAAAACCGGCACCATTACGCTGGGCAACCGTCAGGCGTCGGAGTTCCTGCCGGCGCCGGGCGTGAAAGAACAAGAGCTGGCGGACGCCGCGCAGCTGGCTTCGCTGGCGGACGAAACGCCGGAAGGCCGCAGCATCGTGGTGCTGGCCAAACAGCGCTTTAACCTGCGCGAGCGCGATCTGCAGGCGCTGAACGCCACCTTCGTGCCCTTCTCCGCCCAGACTCGCATGAGCGGCGTCAACGTGCAGGAGCGCATGATCCGCAAAGGCGCGGTGGACGCCATTCGCCGTCACGTCGAAACCAATCAGGGGCACTTCCCGCGGGCGGTGGACGATCTGGTGGAAAGCGTGGCGCGCACCGGCGGCACGCCGCTGGTGGTGGCGGAAGGCGCCCGGGTGCTGGGCGTGGTGGCGTTGAAGGATATCGTCAAGGGCGGCATCAAAGAGCGCTTCAATGAGCTGCGCAAGATGGGCATCAAAACGGTGATGATCACCGGCGATAACCCGCTGACCGCGGCGGCGATCGCCGCCGAAGCCGGGGTGGACGACTTCCTGTCGGAAGCCACGCCGGAAGCCAAACTGGCGCTGATCCGCCAGTATCAGGCGGAAGGCCGTCTGGTGGCGATGACCGGCGACGGCACCAACGACGCCCCGGCGTTGGCGCAGGCCGATGTGGCGGTGGCGATGAACTCAGGCACCCAGGCCGCCAAAGAGGCGGGCAACATGGTCGATCTGGATTCCAACCCGACCAAGCTGATCGAAGTGGTGCATATCGGCAAACAGATGCTGATGACGCGCGGCTCGCTGACCACCTTCAGCATCGCCAACGACGTGGCCAAGTACTTCGCCATCATTCCGGCGGCGTTCGCGGCCACCTATCCGCAGCTGAACGCGCTGAACGTGATGCACCTGCACTCCCCCGCCTCCGCCATCATGTCGGCGGTGATCTTCAACGCCCTGGTGATCGTGTTTCTGATCCCGCTGGCGCTGAAAGGGGTGAGCTACAAACCGATGAGCGCCGCGGCTCTGCTGCGCCGCAACCTGTGGCTGTACGGGGTCGGCGGTCTGCTGGTGCCGTTCATCGGCATCAAACTGATCGACCTGATCCTGGTCGCGCTGCACGTCGCCGGTTAACCATTGAGGGAAATGAACATGACGTATTTACGACCTGCGCTGGTGATGTTGATCCTGCTGACGCTGCTCACCGGCATCGCCTATCCGCTGCTGACCACCGGGCTGGCGCAGCTGCTGTTTTCGGGCGCGGCTAACGGTTCGCTGCTGTACCAGGGCGACAAGGCGGTCGGCTCCGCGCTGATCGGCCAGAACTTCACGCGCGCCGACTATTTCTGGGGCCGCCCGTCGGCGACCGGCGATTCAGCCTATAATCCACTGGCCTCCGCCGGCAGCAACCTGGCGGCCACCAACCCGGCGCTGGATAAGGCTATCGCCGAACGCGCGGCGCAGCTGCGCCAGGCCAATCCGGCCATGAGCGGCCCGATCCCGGTGGATCTGCTGACCGCCTCCGGCAGCGGGCTGGATCCGCAGATCTCGATCGTCGCGGCGCGGTATCAGCTGGCGCGGGTCGCGGCGGCACGTCATCTGCCGCCGGAACAGGTCGCCAAACTGATCGAAGACAACACCGATCGGGCCACGCCCAACTTCATGGGCGAATCGGTGGTCAACGTGTTGAAGCTGAACCTGGCGCTGGATGCGTTGAAGTAACGCGCCGTATTCAGCATAGTGATAGGGTTCGGCATGCCGAACCCCTTTTTGCTTGGTAACACAAGGAATTGTCATGGTCGAAGAAGAACAGCAGCGTCCCGATCCCGATAGCCTGCTGGCGCTGGCCAATGAAAAACCGCGCGGCCGGTTGAAGGTATTCTTCGGCGCCTGCGCCGGCGTAGGCAAAACCTACGCCATGCTGCAGGAGGCCCAGCGTTTGCGCGCACAGGGGCTGGATGTGCTGGTCGGCGTGGTGGAAACCCACGGCCGCAGCGAGACCGCCGCCCTGCTCGACGGCCTGGCGCTGTTGCCGCAAAAGCGCATCCAGCATCGTGGGCGACTGGTGCAGGAATTCGATCTCGACGCCGCGTTGGCGCGCCATCCGGCGCTGATCCTGATGGACGAACTGGCGCACAGCAACGCCCACGGTTCGCGCCACCCCAAACGCTGGCAGGATGTGGAAGAGCTGCTGGACGCCGGTATCGACGTGCTGACTACCGTCAACGTACAACATTTGGAAAGTCTGAACGACGTGGTGGGCGGCGTGACCGGCGTGCGGGTGCGCGAAACGGTGCCCGACCACGTGTTTGACGAGGCCAGCGAAGTGGTGCTGGTCGATCTGCCGCCGGACGATCTGCGCCGACGGCTGCACGAAGGCAAAGTGTATATTCCCGGTCAGGCCGAGCGCGCCATCGAGCATTTTTTCCGTAAAGGCAACCTGATCGCCCTGCGCGAGTTGGCGCTGCGCCGCACCGCCGATCGGGTCGATGACCAGATGCGCGAGTTTCGCGACACCCAGGGACGCGAGAAAGTGTGGCACACCCGCGACAGCATTCTGCTGTGCGTCGGCCACAACAGCGGCAACGAAAAGCTGGTGCGCATCGCCGCCCGGCTGGCGGCGCGGCTCGGCTGCCACTGGCATGCGGTCTACGTGGAAACCCCCAAGCTGCACCGGCTGCCGGAAAACCAGCGCCGCGCCATTCTGCGCGCGCTGCGGCTGGCGCAGGAGCTGGGCGCCGAAACCGCCACCCTGGCCGATCCGTCCGAAGAGCGCGCAGTGCTGCGCTACGCCCGCGAGCATAACCTCGGCAAAATCATCATCGGCCGCCGCAGCGAGCAGCGCTGGAAGCTGCGCGGCAGTTTCGCCGATCGCCTCGGCCGGCTGGGCCCGGATCTCGATCTGGTGATCGTCGCGCTGGACAGCGACGCCGCACAGCCGCCGCCGGGCAAGGAGCACGACGGCCGCAGCTTCAATGAGAAATGGCGCATGCAGCTGCGCGGCTGCGCGGTGGCGGTGGCGCTGTGCGCGCTGATCACCCTGCTCTCGCAGTGGCTGCTGCCGGGCTTCGATCAGGCCAACCTGGTGATGGTCTACCTGCTCGGCGTGGCGATCGTCGCGCTGTTCTTCGGCCGCTGGCCATCGGTGCTGGCGGCGGTGATCAACGTCGCCAGTTTCGATCTGTTCTTCGTTCAGCCCGAATGGTCGTTCGCCGTCAGCGATATGCAGTATCTGCTGACCTTCGGCGTGATGCTCGCCGTCGGCATCATCATCGGCAACCTGACCGCCGGGGTGCGTTATCAGGCCCGGGTGGCGCGCTATCGCGAGCAGCGGGCGCGCCATCTGTACGAAATGTCACGCGGGCTGAGCCGCGCGCTGACCGTGGCCGACATCGCCAACACCAGCCGTCATTTCCTCTCCAGCAGCTTCCAGGCGAAAACCGTGCTGCTGCTGCCGCAGGAAGACGGCCGGCTGCAGCAAATGATCGGCGAGGAAGGCGGGCTGCTGTCGGTAGACGAAGCCATCGCGCGCTGGAGTTTCGATAAAGGCTTGCCGGCCGGCGCCGGCACCGACACCCTGCCCGGCGTGCCTTACCAACTGCTGCCGCTCAATACCCCCAAACAGACCTTCGGCCTGTTGGCGATCGAACCCAACAACCTGCGCCAGCTGATGGTGCCGGAACAACAGCGGCTGCTGCAAACCTTCGCAGTGCTGATCGCCAGCGCGCTGGAACGGCTGCACCTGGCGCGCAGCGCCGAAGAAGCCAAGCTGGACGCCGAACGCGAACAGCTGCGCAACTCGCTGCTGGCGGCGCTGTCGCACGATCTGCGCACCCCGCTGACCGTGTTGTTCGGCCAGGCGGAAATTCTCACGCTGGACCTGGCGGCCGAAGGCTCCAATCACGCCACCCAGGCCAGCCAGATCCGCCAGCAGGTGCTGAGCACCACCCGGCTGGTGAACAACCTGCTGGATATGGCGCGCATCCAGTCCGGCGGTTTCAGCCTGCGTAAAGAGTGGCAGTCGCTGGAAGAGATCGTCGGCGCTTCGCTGCATATGCTGGAGCCGCTGCTCAGCCAGCATCCGATCGAGGTCGATCTGCCGCCGGAACAGATCCTGGTCAACTGCGACGGCAGCCTGCTGGAACGGGTGTTCACCAACCTGTTGGAAAACGCCAATAAATACGCCGGCGCCGAGGCCACCATCGGCATTCGCGCCCGCACGCTGCCCGAGTGGCTGGAAGTCGAGGTCTGGGATAACGGCCCCGGCATCCCCGCCGATCAGCTGCAGCTGATTTTCGACAAGTTTTCACGCGGCAATAAAGAGTCGGCGATCCCCGGCGTCGGCTTGGGGTTAGCGATTTGTCGTGCCATTATTGAAGTGCATGACGGCCGCATCTGGGCGGAAAACGGCGCCAACGGCGGCGCCAGCTTCCGCTTCGTGCTGCCGCTGGAAAAACCGCCCGAGATCGACGGCGACGCCTTCGATCTGTAATCAACGCAGGGGAAACGTGAGCATAACGCCAACCAACATTCTGATTGTTGAAGATGAAAAAGAGATCCGCCGCTTCGTGCGCACCGCGCTGGAGAGCGAAGGCCTGCGGGTGTTTGAAAGTGAAACGCTGCAGCGGGGGCTGATTGAGGCCGGCACGCGCAAACCGGATCTGATCATCCTGGATTTGGGGTTGCCGGATGGCGACGGGCTGAGCTACATCCGCGATCTGCGGCAGTGGAGCGCCATTCCGGTGATCGTGCTGTCGGCGCGCAACGCCGAAGAGGACAAGATCGCCGCGCTGGACGCCGGCGCCGACGACTACCTCAGCAAGCCGTTCGGCATCGGTGAGTTGCTGGCGCGGGTGCGGGTCGCGCTGCGTCGCCACTCAGCTAGCCAACAGGAAAGCCCGCTGGTGAGCTTTTCGGCGATTACCGTCGATCTGGTGAATCGCCGGGTGCTGCGCAACGACGAAGATCTGCATCTGACGCCGATCGAGTTTCGCCTGTTGGCGGAGCTGCTGGCCAACGCCGGCAAGGTGATCACCCAACGCCAGCTGTTGAGCCACGTCTGGGGGCCGAACTACGTGGAGCACAGCCACTATCTGCGCATCTACATGGGCCATTTGCGGCAGAAGCTTGAAGCCGATCCGGCCCGGCCCAAACACCTGCTGACCGAAACCGGCGTCGGCTATCGCTTCATGCCTTAACCCCGGTGGGCGCGGTTTGCCGCGCCTTTACGCCGCCGGGCCCTTCTTCAATCCGACCATAAACTCCTTAAACGCCTCGCGCAGCGGAGCGAACACCGGGTGTTTGCGGTTTTCGATCATCACTTCGGAGAACAGCTTCAACCCCACGGCAAAAGCCGCGCTCTGCTCGGGGCCGAAGTTCAGATCGTCACGCGCCCGAATGCGCTCGACGATCTCGAGAATATCGTCGTGGTTGCTCACTTCAAAACTCAGCGGCGCTTTCTCGACGGGATTGCCCTGGCGATCGCTCAGGGCTTCAACGGTAATGTTAAAACGGTGGCCGGGCATCAGTTCTTCTCCTGTTGCGGAGGTTGAATCTGCATTTCGCTTTCGATCGCCGCCACGGCGGTCAGCAACGCGGCGTTGATGCGCTCCACCTGCTGCGGCGTGAGATCGGCGCGCATCACGTTGCCGCGCAGCAGGCTGCGCAGACGGTTCATGGCGTCGTAGATGCCTTCCGCCAGGTTGCCGTGCCGATGACGCTCGCGGCCGGCGCCCGCCAGACGCGCCAGAATGACCTCAACCACCTGTTGATGCTTTTGCAGCTCGCTCTCGCCCGCCGCGGTGATGCGGTAGCTTTTGCGGCCGTTGCCGGTGGTGAGCGGTTCGAGGAAGTCCTGCTCTTCCAGCAGCGTCAGCGTGGGGTAAATCACCCCCGGGCTCGGCACGTACAGGCCGGATGACGCTTCCTCGATCGCCTTGATCAATTCGTACCCGTGGCTGGGCTTGCGCGCCACCAGTGCCAGCAGCACCAGGCGCAGATCGCCGTGTTCGAACAGACGATGACGCCCGCCCCGGCCGCCGCGCCCACCCCGGCCGTGCTCTTCGCCTTCGCCGCCGAAGTGATGGCGCCCGCCGCGATGACGACGGCCCTCTTCGCATTCATGGTGATGATGATGCCGGTGTAAACCTAATCGATGAAACATAAGGTGAGACCTCGCTTTAGTAGGGAACATCAATACGAGGTTGTTTAGATATATCTAAACAGCATCGATAGCGCTAATCTAGATCGATATATCTAAATGCGCAAGCGCGTGCCGTGAAAAAGATATATCTAAATAGCGCCCATAAAAAAAGCGCTGTAAAAACAGCGCTTTTTATCAATCAAGAAAAGTGATTACTTGGCGGAAGCCAGCACTTCGCTGACGATCTCGACCGCTTCGTGCTCAATCTTCTCGCGGTGCTCCGCCCCGAGGAAGCTCTCGCAGTAGATCTTGTAAGCCTCTTCGGTGCCGGAAGGACGAGCCGCGAACCAACCGTTGTCGGTCATCACTTTCAGGCCGCCGATCGACGCGCCGTTGCCCGGCGCTGCGGTCAGACGTGCGGTGATCGGGTCCCCGCCCAGCGTACTGGCCTTGACCATCTCCGGCGACAGCTTGGACAGCGCCGCTTTCTGCGCATGGGTTGCCGGCGCCTGGATGCGGTTGTAGCTTGGCGCGCCGAAACGCTTGGCCAGATCGTCATAGTGATGCTGCGGGTTCTCACCGGTTACCGCGGTGATTTCAGCCGCCAGCAGGCACATGATGATGCCGTCTTTGTCGGTCGACCACGGCTGGCCGTTGAAGCGCAGGAACGAGGCCCCGGCGCTCTCTTCGCCGCCAAAGCCCAGGCTGCCGTCGAACAGACCGTCCACGAACCACTTGAAGCCGACCGGCACTTCCACCAGCTTGCGGCCCAGATCGGCCACCACGCGATCGATCATCGCGCTGGACACCAGCGTTTTACCTACCGCAACATCGGCGCCCCACTGCGGGCGATGCTGGAACAGGTAGTTGATGGCTACCGCCAGATAGTGGTTCGGGTTCATCAGCCCCTTCGGCGTGACGATGCCGTGGCGGTCGTAATCCGGATCGTTGGCGAACGCCAAATCGAATTTGTCGCGCAGCGCCAGCAGGCCGGCCATCGCCGACTCCGACGAGCAGTCCATGCGGATGATGCCGTCGTGATCCAGGTGCATAAAGCGGAACGTCTGATCGATGGAATCGTTCACCAGCGTCAGATCCAGCTTGTAGTGTTCCGCCACCCGCTGCCAATAGGCGATGCCGGAACCGCCGAGCGGATCCACGCCCAGCTTCAGGCCGGCGCGTTGGATGGCCGGCATGTCGACCACCTCCACCAGCCCTTCGACGTAAGGCTGCACCAGATCTTTGGCGTGCAGGTGGCCGCTGTTCCAGGCCTTGTCCAGCGACTGACGCTGCACGCCTTTCAGCTGCTGCGCCAGCAGTTCGTTGGCGCGCTTTTCGATCACTGACGTCAGGTTGGTGTCAGCCGGGCCGCCGTTCGGCGGATTGTATTTGATGCCGCCGTCTTCCGGCGGGTTGTGGGACGGCGTAATGACGATGCCGTCGGCCTGCGCGCCGCCGCGGCGGTTGTGGCACAAAATGGCGTGCGATACCGCCGGCGTTGGCGTGAAGCCGTTGTTTTCCTGCACGATCACATCGACGCCGTTAGCGGTCAGCACTTCCAGCACGGAAATAAAGGCCGGCTCGGACAGCGCATGGGTGTCTTTGCCCACGTAGCACGGGCCGGTGGTGCCCTGCTGATGACGAACTTCGGCGATCGCCTGAGCGATGGCGAGGATGTGCGCTTCGTTGAAGCTGTGGCGCTGCGCGCTGCCGCGGTGGCCGGAGGTGCCAAACTTCACCGCATGTGCGGCATTGCCGGCTTCCGGTTGCAGCACATAGTACTGCGACGTCAGCTGGGCTACGTTAATCAGATCGCTTTGACGGGCGGGCTGCCCGGCACGTGGATTATTCGCCATCGACATATCTCCCTCATCCCTGTCGGTGACCGGGCAAATACGTCGCGCACGGCCATCATGACGGGCTGTTCGCTAAATTAGACGGTACCGCAAACTTTCTCGATCAGTTCCGCCGGGAACTGCATCGCCTGCATGATGTGTTCGATCATGCTGCGTTTGCGGCCGGTATTGGTATTGGTGATCACCCAGTAAGGGGTGCCCGGCACATGCTTCGGCTTGGTATGCGTGCCGTTGGCCAGCAGGGTCTGCTGATCGCCGGCGAAATAGGTGCGGGTACGGCCGGTCAACGCCTCGGTGGCGGCGGCAAAACCGGCGGCATCGAGGGTGTACAGCGTGGACAGCACCAGCATGAATCGGTTGACCGCTTTGTTCTGCTCGGCGTATTCATCCGACAGCAGCAGTTCACGCACGGCGCGTACGCGATCGCGCGGGCGCTGAACCGGCGCCGCTTTTTCCGCTTCGACGGAGGGCGACGCACTGGCGGCAGGCAACGCGCGCACCGGCTGACCGGCGGTGAATTTCAACATGCGGCGTAAAATATCGGACGCGCTTTCACCGATGTGTTGCGTGTGGCTGGCAATATAACGGTAAAGCTCTTCGTCGACTTCAATAGTTTTCATCTTTATCCAATACTGTTTTTTCTACTTAGAACCTGAAGCCAGATCCTGCATTCAAGCCATGGGATTATAAGGTTAAAAGCGCTGGGGCGAACACAACAATGTGCCTCCGGACGGCAAATGCAGACTAATACCTATAGCCGGCACTGCCAAGCCCGCGCCGCGAAAATTCCGCATGATTCATCGTGCGATTCAATCATGATACCCTAATCTGAATCTCTCTCAGTATGAACTTCGCCATGAAATTACATTATCAACTGCTGGCCGCCGAGTCAGACGCGCTGCCGGTGCTGCTGATCCACGGGCTGTTCGGCAATCTGGACAACCTGGGCGTGCTGGCGCGCGATCTGCATCAGCGTCACAGCGTAATTAAGGTCGATCTGCGCAACCACGGCCTCTCCCCGCGCGCCGACGAGATGAACTACCCCGCGATGGCGCAGGATCTGCTGGAGCTGCTCGACGAACTGCGGCTTGAGAAAGCGATCGTCATCGGCCATTCGATGGGCGGCAAAGCGGCGATGGCGCTGACCGCCATCGCGCCCGAGCGCGTCGCCAAGCTGATCGTCATCGACGTCGCGCCGGTGAATTACCAGACCCGACGTCACGACGAGATTTTCGCCGCCCTGAAGGCCGTCAGCGCCGCCGGCATCACCCAGCGCCAGGCCGCCGCCCAGCTGATGCGCGATTACCTGCAGGAAGAAGGCGTGATCCAGTTCCTGCTGAAGTCCTTCCATAACGGCGAATGGCGCTTCAACCTGCCGGTGCTGATTGAGCGCTATGATGACATCACCGGCTGGCAGGACGTGCCGGCCTGGCCGCACCCGACCCTGTTCATTCGCGGCGGCCTGTCGCCGTACGTGCAGGACAGCTACCGTGCGGACATCGCCCGCCAGTTCCCGCAGGCCCGCGCGCACGTCGTTGCCGGCACCGGCCATTGGGTGCACGCCGAAAAACCGGAGGCGGTGCTGCGCGCCATTCACCGTTTCCTCGACGAAGCCTGAAAAACACGCTCACCTGGCGAAAAAACGCGCTAAAGATAACGGCTTAGCGCGTTTAGCCCGCAGTTAGGCATTGTCGCCGCTCCATCTGCTGGGGTAATATGGCGCGCTATAATTTTGCCGCCGCGCCAGCGCGTTCGCGAACGCCGGGTCGGGGGTGAATTTGGGTTAGGGTTTATTGGCCCGAAGTGTGTTAACCGATGCCTCCGGAAGCGTGCGAGCGCTTTTTGATGCAAACTCCCTTGCAGTACCGCTACCTATGGCAAAAGAACAAACGGATCGCACGACGCTGGATCTGTTCGCAGATGAACGCCGTCCGGGGCGCCCGAAAACCAACCCGCTTTCCCGCGATGAACAGCTTAGAATCAATAAGCGCAATCAGTTACGGCGCGATAAAGTGCGTGGATTGCGGCGCGTAGAGCTGAAAATCAACGCGGATGCGGTGGACGCCCTGAACAAACTGGCGGAACAGCGCAACATCAGCCGCAGCGAACTCATCGAGCAGATGCTGTTGGCGCAACTGGCGGAAGAACAGCCGGAACATTGATCTCTTCGGCCGCACGCGCGGCGCGGCGTTAAGGACAACGCCGGATCGACACGCTTTTCTTCATCTCCGGCATCGCATAAATGCGATAAAACCCCGGCGCCACTTTCTGGCATGATACGCATTTACCGGTAAGAGACTGCGCCTGTCGGCGCCCGCCCCCGCGGCGAACGGCTCTTGCCATGGCATCATTTTAATCGGCGTCAGCGGCGGCAGTGCTGGCATCGAGTAATGCAATTAATTGAATTTAAAGGTTATACGCGATATGGCTACTGTAGGCATTTTCTTTGGCAGCGACACTGGCAATACCGAAAACATTGCCAAAATGATCCAGAAAATTCTCCAGAAACAGTTTGGCGACGACGTCTCTGAAGTGCATGACATCGCTAAAAGCAGCAAAGAAGACCTGGAAGGGTTCGATATCCTGCTGCTGGGCATCCCGACCTGGTACTACGGTGAAGCGCAGTGTGACTGGGACGATTTCTTCCCGACGCTGGAAGAAGTCGATTTCAACGGCAAACTGGTGGCGCTGTTCGGCTGCGGCGACCAGGAAGACTACGCGGAATATTTCTGTGACGCGATGGGTACCATCCGCGACATCATCGAACCGCGCGGCGCGGCCATCGTGGGCCACTGGCCGACCAAAGGCTACCACTTCGAAGCCTCCAAAGGCCTGGCGGACGACAACCACTTCATCGGTCTGGCGATCGACGAAGACCGTCAGCCGGAGCTGACCAACGAGCGTGTCGACGCCTGGGTCAAACAGATCGTCGAAGAGCTGAGCCTGGCCGATATCGTCGGCTAAACGCCGGGACTGGCGAAAGGTTGAACAAAGGCCCTGTAAAGTGCATAGTGTGCCGACAGGGCCGTCATCGGCAACAGGGATTGCTGCGATAGAAGCTACAGATTTGTAACTTCCCACCCCGTCACGGTAGACTGAGATATCGGTTTATCCCATCCATCAAGGCGTTGCATGCAAAACATGCAATAGTGCAATTATATCTTTGTTAACAACCGGCGGTTTCCATTTAGTACAACCGGTTCTATAATGAGACGCATTAACTCTTTGTGCCGACCGATGCCACAGGCGAGTACGCCTCAACTTGATTAGCATAGTAACAGGACTGAATTCGCATGACCGACAACAACATCGCATTGAAGAAGGCCGGCTTAAAAGTCACGCTTCCGCGACTCAAAATCCTGGAAGTACTGCAAAATCCGGAATGCCATCACGTCAGTGCGGAAGATTTGTACAAAAAACTGATTGATATGGGCGAAGAGATCGGGCTGGCGACGGTTTATCGCGTACTGAACCAGTTTGACGATGCGGGCATTGTGACACGTCACAATTTCGAAGGCGGCAAGTCCGTGTTCGAGCTGACCCAACAGCATCACCACGATCACCTGATTTGCCTGGATTGCGGCAAAGTGATCGAATTCAGCGACGAATCCATCGAAGTGCGCCAGCGTGACATCGCCAAGCAGCACGGCATCAAGCTCACCAACCACAGTCTGTACCTGTACGGCCACTGTGAAACCGGTGACTGTCGCGAAGACGAAACGCTGCACGACAAGAAATAAGCCCTGACCGGCTATGAAAAACCGCCTCATTTTGAGGCGGTTTTTTTATGCCCGCCGTACAACGGGAAAAAAAATCCCCGGACCAGCCGGGGAAAATCATGTCATGAAATACCACAATTGCAGCGGCACAGCGACTCCACGTACTACTCTCACCACAACGTCCGCCCTGCGCCGACACGCGCGGGCGAACGCATTCCCCCTTCGTTATGATGCGGCCCGCCGCCAAAACTGCGGGCCGCACCGCCCTTCTTAGACCTTTTCGGCGCGGCTGTAGCGTTTGCCGTCCGGGCTGACCGAGCGCACCTGTACTTCGCCGGAGACCGCAGGTTTAGCCTTGGCATCATAGCGCTGCCACTGCTTACCGCCGTCGGTGGAGTACTCGATGCCCAACCCCGGCAGCGCGATATTCGCCTCCAGCTTGCCGCCCGCCACGCGAGCGCCCGGCACCGGCAGACGATAAGCCACGCCGCCTTTGTCCAGCTTGGCCAGTTCACGCTGGCCCAGAATATTGGCGAAGCGCAGCCAATCTTTCTCCAGCGTCTTGGTATCGACAAAGTGGGTTTCCCCGCCTTTGTATTCGCGGCCGGCGCGATAGTCCTGCTCCCAACCGGCGCGATGCCAGGCGCGCTCCGCCACCGACAGCGCGCGTGGGAAGATCATGTATTCCATCTGCGGGTCGGTGCGCTGGGTTTCGCTCCACAGCTGAGCGGAAAGTCCATATGCCCCCGGCCACGGCTTGTCGCTCTTGGCATTGAAGTGGTTGCCGTCTCGGTCAACCGAGGTTTCCGCGTTCTGCGGCATGTTGTCCGGCGCGAAGCTGAACACCTTGCGCTCGTCGCTGAAGCGGGTGCCCCAGTAGTAACCGCGCTCGTCCGGGTTCACCTCGTAAGGGAAGTCCATATAGACGTAGTCCGGGTTGGAGACCACCACTTCATACCCTTTGTTGGCCCAGTCGTTGACGCTGTCGAAACCGCCCCAGTACAGGGTGTCCCAGAAGTTGACCCCCACGCGCGAGGTGGCGAACGCCTTCGAACTCTCGGCGTCCTTCAGGCCGTCTTGCCAGGCCTGCATTCTGTCGATGCCGTGCGCCTTCACCAGCTTGCTGACCTCTTGGCCGAAGTAGCTCGGCAGGTGCTCCATGTCGGCCACTTTGCCCTCTTTGATCATCACCTGGCACACCTGAGACTTGGCCCACGGCTTATCTTCATTGCTCTGGTCAATGATGCCTTTACCCGGTTCCGGTTTCGCCTTGTCGGTGTAGCCGGCGCCCAGGCGGATGTTTTTCGCTTCGTCGCCGCCAAAGTGCCAGGTCTTAATCGGCTGGCCGGCTTCTTTATGCATCTGGGCAATCTCGCCAATCACCTTGTCGACAAAGCGCTGGGAGGAATCCAGGCACGGGTTCAGGTAACTCTGACGGTTAAAGAACTGCACCGAGGTGGTATTGGAGGTATCGGTCGGATCCACCAGACGGAATTCGTTGGCCTCCTGCTCTTTGCCGGCGGCATGCAGTTTCTTGTAGCGCGCTTCCATCGAGACCACCGCCGCGCGGGCGTGCGCCGGCATGTCGATCTCCGGGATCACCTCAATCTGGCGCGCCTGGGCGTATTTGATGATGTCGATGTAGTCCTGACGAGTGAAGAAACCGCCGTAGACATCCGGCCCCTGGCCGTACTGCGGCAGCAGGCAGGTGGTTTCGCTCAGATCGTGGCAGCGCTGGCCGCCGACTTCCGTCAACTCAGGCAAGCCGGGAATTTCGATACGCCAACCTTCGTCATCGCTCAGGTGGAAGTGGAATTTGTTGAGCTTGTAAGCCGCCATCTGATCCAGCAGGCGCAGCACCGCATCCTTCTTATGGAAGTTACGCGCCACGTCGAGGAAAATGCCGCGATACTGGAAGCGCGGCGCATCGCTGGCGTCGAGCGTGGCGATCTTGCCGCTGCCGTCGGTCGGCACTAACGACAGGATAGACTGCAACCCGTAGAACACCCCGGCCTGATCGAAGCCGATCACCCGCGCCTCTTTCTTGCCGATCTTCAGCTCATAAGCGCCCGGCACCGCCATCGCGCCTTTAAACTTGCCCGGCTGGATGTCGGTCTTGATCGGGTAACCGTTGGCCTGAACCGGCACGCCCAGCAGCGCGAAGCGCTGGTTGACGACATCCGCCGCCGGCTTGACCAACGCACTCAGATCCGGCGATACCCCTTTGCGCAGATCGGCGTCCTGCGCGTGCACTTTCACCTGCATCGGCGTCGGCACGATCTGGCCGCGCAGCGCGCCGGCGGGCAGCGTCTGCAGATCGGCGTTGCTGACAAAACGCGAAGCCGGCGTCATCAGAATATTTTTGTCGTCCTTGGTGCGCTTCCACTGATCGCCGGTAAACGGCGCCACAAACTGATCCAGATTTTCGGTGTCGGTATTCGCCAGCATTTTCGGCTTGGCGTCGCCGGAAGTGGCATACCAGCGGGGCAGGAAGTCGTTTCTGAACAGCTGCCAGTATTCGGCGACCACCGGGATTTCCACCGCCTTACCGGCCGGGAAACCGCTGAATTTGGCGGTCGGCTCCAGCTTGTACAGATCGCCGGTGAGGTGAGCGATCTTGAACTGATCGTTGTCTACCCGCAGAGTCTGGCGCGGGCTGTGGAAATAAATGATCCAGTCTTTGCCGTCGATCGCCTGCCCGTCGTTGCTCAGGGTGAACAACACCCGGTTGCATGAGGCCCAGTCTGCGCCCAGCGCCGCGCAATCCACGCCGTTTTCCCCGGCGCGGTTATCCAGCATTTTCACGTTCAGCTTCAGTTGGCTCAGCTGATCCACCAGCTGTTGATCGGCCATGGCGCTCCCCATGCCGCCCAGGAATCCCATCGTTGCCGTCAAGGCGGCCAGTGCGCTCAGTTTGAATGCGTTCATCTTCTCGTCCTTCTTAATTATTGTTATCGCGAATTTCTTGCCACAGCTTGCCGCACTTGGCGTCGTAAGCCTGACCGTTACCGCTGTGAACCGCCATAATGCAGTTCTGATAATCCATCACCCGTACCGTTTCCTGCGCAGCGAACTGCTGGTGCTGTTTCTCTTGTTTCAGCACGTTCAGTACCGCCTTGCACGGCTGCAGACGCTCCGGCGAGCCTTCCGCGGTATTGATGCAGGCGCTGTAAGCCTGTTTCAACCTGGCGTCTTCCGGCGGCGCGGCGGGTTGCGCACAGGCGCTCAGCGCCGCAGCGGCCGCCAACATCAGCATGATTTTTTTCATCGTTGAATTCCCTTAACTGCCCCGGCGGCGAGGCCGGGGAACGCATCAGAAGATGGTGAATGGCGCGATGACCATGAATTTGACGTCTTTCTCGTCCTGGAAGATGTTGCCGTAACCGCCGCCCCAGCTCGGAATGTTGGTGTGGTTGTCATACTGGGTGTAATGCAGCTTGAGCAGCGTGCCCTTGGCTCGCCCTTCTTGGATGGTGTACATCGCGTCCAGACTCCAGGCGCTCTCTTTCAGGCGCTGGCTCTGATCGTAGATCGGGTTGGTGCTCGGCTTGGCGTCCCACGCGTAAACGTAAGAGCCGCCGACCGCCATGCCCGGCAGGTTCCAGTTGCTGAGGTCATACATCACGCCGGCATACACCGCTTTTTCGCCGTTGGCGTTAAAGTCGGAGCGGTTATCCCACCACACGTCCAGGCGACCGTTTGACGAGGCGTAGGTCGGGGTCATACGTTGCAGGAAGAAGCCCTGATTGCCTTCCGCCTTGACCATGGTGCCTTCCAGACGCCAGTTGAACTGGCCGGTGGTGTAACCGAAGGTCAACGCCTGCAGCCAGGCCAGGCCGTCATAGATGCTGTTCGGATCGTTCTTGTTGCTGATGCGGTCTTCCGCGCCATAGAACTGGTAACTGGTGGTCAGTGGGTTGCCCAGCAGATCGAATTTGTAAGACGCCTTGGTGAAGTACTGATTCACGTACCCCTGGGCCTGGCCGTAAGCGGCTTCCAGCACCAGATCGTTTTTGAAATCGTACTTGGCGCCCAGCGAGTGCAGGTAGGAGACACGGGTTTTCTTATCGTTCTGGCGGAAGTCGTCCATCTCGATATGCCACGGCGCTTTGTATTTGTCGGCCCACATGTAGGAGAAGCTCAACGCGCCGGCATCGCCGTAGTCGAACTTGGCGCCGGCTTCAGCTCCCTGATAAGTGCCCGGCATAAAGCTCCAGTGCGGCGCCAGCAGGGTTTGACCGCTCGGCTGAATATAGCCGGCGCGCGCCCAGACCGGGCCGTATTTGAATTTGGCGGCGGCTTTGTACAGGCTGATACCGCCTTTGTCACCGGAGTAGTCTTCGTCGTAGGTACGGTTCTTCGAGGAGAACGCAATTTCGTTCGGGTGACCGCTGGCGCTGGATTCAGCCAGTTCGATGGCGGTAAAAGTGCCGACATCCAGACCGAACATGTCCCAGGCGTAGCCCGACGCGAAATCCAGGCTCAGGTTGGCGGTAGAGTGGGACAGGTTGGTGGTGTATTGATTGTAATCCTTGCTGTCCGGATTGAGATCTTTACGGTCACGCTCACGTTGCCAGTAATAAATGCCGCCGGTCAGCGTGGAATCCTCGATAAACCCTGCGGCTTTCGCCTCAGGCGGCATGGCAAACCCTGTTCCCAACAGCGCGCCCGCGACTGCGAGCGCCAGCGTTTTACGCTGAGCACCGTGCGTACCCATATTGAAATTCCTCTTTGACTTAACTTAAAAGTTGCAGCCGCCTGTGTTCACCACTGCCCTGCACGACTGCCAATAAAAAACCCGAACGGGTAAAAATATTGCCGACGAGATGTTATTCCCACAGCACTAATTGCTACAGACAGACTATTTTTCGCGACGCGAATTATCAAATAAAAAATGCGGAAGATTTGTCAAAGTATGACAAGGAGCACATATCGGTGATAATTTGTTACGCTGGCATTCATGGAAGGTGTCGAATAAAAAATTCAATTAAATCAGAATAAATACGGATACCAGGTCAACCAGAGACGATTAATGGTTTCAGCCTGACTAAATCCGTCAGTCAGGAGATAAAATTTGAGAGCGCTCTCTAAATGAAATTAATTCGCACCACGAATATATAAGAAAATATTAAGACTACTAAGCCCAATATAAGAAAACTTATTGATTAACGCACCGCAGTTAATTAAACGCAGCCCGGTAAAACGTGGCGGGAATAGATGATTTACTCAATAGCAGGCATAAAAAAGCGCGGCCTGAGCCGCGCTGATACATTAATTTTCGAGGCGATTAAGATTAGCCTTCGATTTTCGCCCAGGTGTCACGCAGACCGACGGTGCGGTTAAACACCAGGTGCTCAGCCGAAGAGTAATGGCTGTCGGCGCAGAAGTAGCCTTCACGCTCGAACTGATAGGCTTTCTCCGGCTGTGCGGCCGCCAGACTCGGCTCAACGAAACCGTGCTTGATCACCAGCGATTCCGGGTTAATGGTGGAGAGGAAGTCCTCCGCCGCGCCCGGGTTAGGCACGCTGAACAGGCGATCGTACAGGCGAATTTCCGCCGGCAGCGCGTGCGCCGCAGACACCCAGTGGATCACGCCCTTCACCTTGCGGCCGTCGGCAGGATCTTTGCTCAGCGTTTCCGCATCGTAGCTGCAGAAGATGGTGGTGATCTCGCCGGCTTCATCTTTCTCGACGCGCTCGGCCTTGATCACGTACGCGTTGCGCAGACGCACTTCTTTGCCCAGCACCAGACGCTTGTACTGCTTGTTGGCTTCTTCGCGGAAGTCGGCGCGATCGATATAGATCTCACGGCTGAACGGCACATCGCGGTTGCCCATTTCCGGCTTGTTCGGGTGGTTAGGCATGCTGACCATTTCCACCGCATCGCCCATGTTCTCGATGACGATTTTCACCGGATCCAGCACCGCCATGGCGCGCGGCGCGTTCTCGTTCAGATCGTCGCGGATGCAGGATTCCAGCGCCACCATTTCGACGTTGTTGTCTTGCTTGGTTACGCCGATGCGCAGGCAGAACTCGCGGATCGAGGCGGCAGTATAACCGCGGCGGCGCAGACCGGAGACGGTCGGCATGCGCGGATCATCCCAGCCCTCGACGATCTTCTCGGCCACCAGCTGATGCAGCTTGCGCTTCGACATGATGGCGTATTCGAGGTTGAGACGCGAAAACTCGTACTGGCGCGGGTGGCAAGGAATGGTGATGTTATCCAGCACCCAATCATACAAACGGCGGTTATCCTGGAATTCCAGGGTGCACAGCGAATGGGTGATCCCTTCCAGCGCATCGGAAATGCAGTGGGTGAAATCGTACATCGGGTAGATGCACCATTTATTGCCGGTCTGGTGGTGTTCGGCGAACTTGATGCGGTACAGCACCGGATCGCGCATCACGATAAACGGCGAGGCCATATCGATCTTGGCACGCAGGCAGGCAGCGCCTTCGGCGAATTCGCCGTTGCGCATCTTCTCGAACAGCGCCAGGTTCTCTTCCACGCTGCGACCGCGGTACGGGCTGTCTTTGCCCGGCGCAGTCAGGGTGCCGCGGTATTCACGGATCTGCTCCGGCGACAGTTCGTCGACGTAGGCCAGCCCTTTGCTGATAAGCTCCACCGCATACTGGTGCAGCTGATCGAAATAGTCTGAGGAGTAACGAACGTTGCCGCTCCACTCAAAGCCCAGCCACTCCACGTCGTGCTTGATAGACTCGACGAACTCGATGTCTTCTTTCACCGGGTTGGTGTCGTCGAAACGCAGGTTGCACTGGCCCTGATAGTCCTTGGCGATGCCGAAGTTCAGGCAGATGGACTTGGCGTGGCCGATATGCAGATAGCCGTTAGGCTCCGGCGGGAAACGGGTATGTACCGACGTGTGTTTCCCCGACGCCAGATCTTCATCGACGATCTGACGGATAAAATTGGTTGGGCGGGCTTCAGCCTCACTCATTTCACTGTTCCTCAATGCAAAGCGCTACACATAACCGCCTATGATCCAACAAGCCACGTCTGGAAACAACCGTTTGTTTCATGAAAAATGCGGCGCGTTGCACCATCGGCGCGCAGCGCACCGCCGTGGGGCGAAACGGGATAAAAAAAGCGGGAAGAGATCGCTCTCTTCCCGCCAAGTCGGGGCAAACGCCGCCATGATGCGTGTTCGGCCCCAGGCACTACTCAGGTAAAAACAGCCTTATTTCTGGATCTCATACAGCTTGGTCTGACCGGCGACCACAGAGCCGCTGGCCAGCGCCGCCAGGCCGGCGTACTCGTCAGAGTTGCTGACCACCACCGGGCTTATCATCGAACGCGCATTGGCATTCAGGTAATCCAGATCCAGTTCCAGAATCGGTTGACCGGCTTTCACTTCCGCGCCCTCTTCCACCAGGCGTTTGAAGCCCTGGCCTTCCAGCGCGACGGTGTCGATCCCCATGTGCACCACGATCTCGGCGCCCTTGTCGGTTTCCAGGCAGAATGCGTGGTTGGTATTGAAGATTTTCACCACGGTGCCGTCAGCCGGCGCCACCACGATCTTGTCGGTCGGGCGAATCGCCAGGCCGTCGCCTACCGCCTTGCTGGCGAAAGCTTCGTCCGGCACCTGTTCGAGCGCCACCACTTCACCGGTCACCGGCGCCAGCAGCGTTTCAAACGCGTCTTTCGGCGCGTTCGGCACCGCCTGCGGTTTGGCTTCCGCGGCAGGCGCCGCCGCCGGGGCCGCCGCTGCCGCTACCGGGCCGGCCGCAATCACGTTGCGCATTGCGCTGGCGATAAGTTCGGCACGGGTGCCGACGATCACTTGCACGCTCTGCTTGTTCAGGCGGATAACGCCCGACGCGCCGAGGCGTTTCGCCAATGCGTCGTTCACCAGCGCGGAGTCTTTCACGTTCAAACGCAGGCGGGTGATGCAGGCGTCGATGCCGGTCAGGTTGTCGGAACCGCCGATCGCGCCGACGTAACGACGAGCCAGGGTGGTGGTTTCGTTCTCGTCTTTACCGGCGTTGCTGTCGACGTTGACGTCGTAGCCGTCGGTTTCGTCACCGGCAACCGCCAGCTCGCGGCCCGGGGTCATCAGGTTGAATTTTTTGATGGTGAAGCGGAACACCACGTAGTAGATGACGAAGAACACCAGGCCTTGCGGGATCAGCATGTACCAGTGGGTCGCCAGCGGGTTGCGAGACGACAGCACCATATCCACCAGGCCGGCGCTGAAGCCGAAACCGGCGATCCAATGCATGCTGGCGGCGATGAACACCGAGATACCGGTCAGCACGGCGTGGATCACGTACAGCACCGGCGCCACGAACATGAAGGAGAATTCCAGCGGTTCGGTAATACCGGTAAAGAAGGCGGCGAAAGCGGCCGCCAGCATGATGCCCGCCACTTTGGCTTTGTTCTCAGGACGCGCGCAGTGGTAAATGGCCAGCGCCGCCCCCGGCAGACCGAACATCATGATCGGGAAGAAGCCCGCCTGATAACGGCCGGTGATGCCGACAACCGCTTTACCGGCTTCGATCGACTGCTGGCCGCCAAGGAAGTTAGGAATATCGTTGATGCCGGCCACGTCGAACCAGAACACCGAGTTCAGCGCGTGGTGCAGGCCGACCGGGATCAGCAGGCGGTTGAAGAAGGCGTAGATGCCCGCGCCGACCGAGCCCATTTTCTGAATGTGTTCACCGAAGTTCACCAGACCATTGAAGATCACCGGCCAAATGTACATCAGGATGAAAGCCACCAGGATCATCAGGAAGGAAATGAGGATCGGCACCAAACGGCGGCCGCTGAAGAACGACAGCGCCTTGGGCAGCTCGACGCCGCTGAAGCGGTTGTACACTTCGGCGGAGATGATGCCCACCAGAATACCGACGAACTGGTTCTGGATCTTGCCGAACGCGGCGGGCACCTGATCGAGCGGGATCTTCTGAATCATCGACACGGCGGCTGGCGAACAGAGAGTGGTCAGCACCAGGAAGCCGACGAAGCCGGTCAACGCGGCGGCGCCGTCCTTGTCTTTGGACATGCCGTAGGCCACGCCGATAGCGAACAGCACCGACATGTTGTCGATGATAGCGGAGCCGGATTTAATGAAGAAAGCGGCGAGCGCGTTGTCGCCGCCCCAACCAACAGGGTCAATCCAGTACCCGACGCCCATCAAGATGGCGGCGGCGGGCAGCGTGGCGACCGGCACCATCAGCGCCCGTCCCACCTTTTGCAAATAACTAAGAATGTTCACCTTTTCCCCCTATGTTGTCCGCGGACGGACCCTATTAGTAGTTTATTTGGAGCTCTCACTACCTTTTTAGAAACAGCGCTTGGCACGTATCACTCATGCCGAGTGTAAAAAATTTATTTTGTATCGCAAATTAAAACCTCCCTTTTTGTGATAAATATCACCAAAAAGTAGTCTTTACCTCCCAGATTGCTGGCCATCACACAAAACTTATTTTATCATTCAAAAAATCAACCGGACGGACGATTCACGCGAGAATCATAAAGCTGGGTTACGCTTACGACTCCCGCAGGCCCGTACAGTATAGCTTTAGTTTACTTATCCCAAGAGGTGTTAGATGAGACTTATCCCACTGAAAGATACCGCACAAGTCGGCAAATGGGCCGCGCGTCATATCGTTCAACGCATCAACGCATTCAAGCCAACCGCAGAGCGCCCGTTTGTTCTCGGCCTGCCCACCGGCGGCACGCCGCTGGAAGCCTACAAACATCTGATTGCGATGCACAAAGCAGGTGAAGTAAGCTTTAAGCATGTTGTGACTTTCAACATGGACGAGTACGTTGGCCTGCCGCAGGAACACCCGGAAAGCTATCACACCTTCATGTACCGCAACTTCTTTGATCACGTTGATATCCCTCGCGAAAATATCAACCTGCTGAACGGCAACGCCGCGGATGTCGACGCCGAGTGCCGCCAGTACGAAGAGAAGATCAAGTCTTACGGCAAAATTAACCTGTTCATGGGCGGCGTGGGCATCGACGGCCATATCGCGTTCAACGAGCCGGCTTCGTCCCTGGCTTCGCGCACCCGCATCAAAACGCTGACCGAAGACACCCGCATCGCCAACTCGCGCTTCTTCGGCGGCGACGTCAGCTTGGTGCCGAAATATGCGCTGACCGTCGGCGTGGGCACGCTGCTGGACGCGGAAGAAGTAATGATCCTGGTCACCGGCCACGCCAAGGCGCAGGCGCTGGAAGCCGCAGTGGAAGGCAATATCAACCACATGTGGACCATCAGCTGTCTGCAGCTGCACGCCAAAGCGGTAGTGGTGTGCGACGAACCGGCCACCATGGAGCTGAAAGTCAAAACTGTCAAATATTTCCGCGAGTTAGAAGCGGAAAGCGTTAAAAGTCTTTAATCTTTGCAGGGGGCTACGATGTTCGCTTTAACCCACGGCCGAATCTATACCGGCCACGACGTACTTGATGACCATGCAGTCATTATCGCTGATGGGCTGATCGAGAAAGTCTGCCCGGCGGCTGAATTGCCCGCCGGCATCGAAACGCGCGACCTGGGTGGCGCCATCCTGGCCCCCGGGCTTATCGACGTGCAGCTGAACGGCTGCGGCGGCGTACAGTTCAACGATTCGCTGGAAGCGATCTCGGAAGAAACGCTGGAGATCATGCAGCGCGCCAACGAGAAATCCGGCTGCACCAGCTATCTGCCGACGCTGATCACCAGTAGCGACGAATTCATGAAGCACAGCGTCGACGTGATGCGCGCTTATCTGAAAAAGCACCAAAACCAGGCGTTGGGCCTGCACCTGGAAGGGCCATACCTCAGCCCGGTGAAAAAAGGCACCCACAATCCGGCGTTCATTCGCAAGCCGACCCAGGAAATGATCGATTACCTGTGCGCCAACGCCGACGTGATCACCAAGGTGACGCTGGCGCCGGAAATGGTTGAGCCGCACTTTATCAAGCAGCTGACCGAGGCCGGCATCGTGGTCTCCGCCGGCCACTCGAACGCCACCTACGATCAGGCTCGCACCGGTTTCGCCGCCGGCATCAGCTTCGCCACCCACCTGTACAACGCCATGCCTTATATCACCGGCCGCGAACCGGGGCTGATGGGGGCAATCTTCGATACGCCGGAGGTCTATACCGGCATCATCGCCGACGGCCATCACGTGGCCTGGGCGAGTATCCGTAACGCCAAACGCCTGAAAGGTGATAAATTGGTCTTGGTCACCGATGCCACCGCGCCGGCGGGTGCAGATATTGACCAATTTATTTTCGCCGGTAAAACAATATACTATCGGGATGGGCTGTGCGTGGATGAGAACGGCACCCTGAGCGGTTCCGCGCTGACCATGATCGAAGCGGTGCGAAACAGCGTCGAGCATATCGGCATCGCGCTGGACGAAGCGCTGCGCATGGCGACGCTGTATCCGGCGCGCGCCATCGGCGTCGATCACCGTCTGGGCACCCTCGAAGCCGGCAAGGTGGCTAACCTGACCGCCTTCACCCGTGATTTCAAGATCACCAAAACGCTCGTTAACGGTAACGAGGTTTAATTCAATGAACAGCGAGTAAAATTATTGATGAGCACTGGCGGACAAGCACAAATAGGGAACGTTGACTTAGTCAAACAACTTAACGGCGCGGCAGTTTACCGCCTGATCGACCAGCAGGGCCCGATCTCGCGCATTCAGATTGCCGAACTCAGCCAGCTCGCCCCCGCCAGCGTCACCAAAATTACTCGCCAGCTGCTGGAGCGCGGGCTGATCAAAGAAGTCGATCAGCAGGCCTCCACCGGCGGCCGCCGCGCGATCTCCATCGTGTCGGAAACCCGTCATTTCCATACCGTCGCGGTGCGTCTCGGCCGCCACGACGCCACCATCACCCTGTATGACATGAGCGGCAAGTCGCTCAGCGAAGAACACTATCCGCTGCCGGAACGCACTCAAGAAACGCTGGAGAATGCGCTGTTCGCCGCCATCGCCCAATTCATCGACGCTAACCAGCGCCGCCTGCGCGAGCTGATCGCCATCGCGGTGATCCTGCCCGGCCTGGTGGATCCGGCGCTGGGCGTGGTGCGCTACATGCCGCACATCAGCGTCAGCAATTGGGCGCTGGTGGACAACCTGCAGCAGCGCTTTAACGTCACCAGCTTCGTCGGCCACGACATCCGCAGCCTGGCGCTGGCGGAGCACTACTTCGGCGCCACCCGCGACTGCGAAGACTCGATTCTGGTGCGCCTGCATCGCGGCACCGGCGCCGGCATCATCGTCAACGGGCAGATTTTTCTCGGCAACAACGGCAACGTCGGCGAGATCGGCCATATCCAGATCGATCCGCTGGGGGAACGCTGCCACTGCGGCAACTTCGGCTGCCTGGAAACCGTGGCCGCCAACGCCGCGATCGAACAGCGCGTGCGCCAGCTGCTGAGCCAGGGCTATCCGAGCAAACTGACGCTGGAAGACTGCGGCATCAACGCCATCTGCAAGGCCGCCAACCGCGGCGATCTGCTGGCCAGCGAAGTGATCGAACACGTAGGCCGCTATCTGGGCAAAGCGGTGGCCATCGCCATCAACCTGTTCAATCCGCAGAAGGTGGTGATCGCCGGTGAGATCACCGAAGCGGACAAGGTGCTGCTGCCGGCGATCCAGAGCTGCATCAATACCCAGGTGCTGAAGGACTTCCGCAAAAATCTGCCGGTGGTGACCTCCGAACTCAATCATCGCTCGGCGATCGGCGCTTTCGCCCTGGCCAAACGCGCGATGCTCAACGGCGTGCTCTTGCAGCGATTGCTGGAAAGCTGATCCGCCGCTTCTGGCAGGCGTGTTATCGTCACCCTTCGCCTGCCGTAATCATGAGAAACAGCAACAAATGAAAATCAAAAACGTTATATGCGATATCGACGGCGTGCTGCTGCATGACAATACGCCGGTTCCCGGCGCCGACCTGTTCCTGGCGCGCATCCAGGAACAAGGCATGCCGCTGGTGGTGCTGACCAACTACCCATCACAGACCGCACAGGATCTGGCGAACCGCTTCGCCGCCGCCGGGCTGGAAGTGCCGGAGAGCGCGTTCTACACCTCGGCGATGGCCACCGCCGATTTCCTGCGCCGTCAGGAAGGCAAAAAAGCCTATGTGGTCGGCGAAGGCGCCCTGATCCATGAGCTGTACAAAGCCGGTTTCACCATCACCGACATCAACCCGGACTTCGTGATCGTCGGTGAAACCCGCTCTTACAACTGGGACATGATGCATAAAGCCGCCTACTTCGTGAGCAACGGCGCGCGCTTTATCGCCACCAACCCGGATAGTCACGGCCACGGCTTCTCGCCGGCCTGCGGCGCGCTGTGCGCCCCCATCGAGAAGATCACCGGCCGCAAGCCGTTTTACGTCGGCAAGCCCAGCCCGTGGATCATTCGCGCCGCACTGAACAAAATGCAGGCGCACTCGGAAGAGACGGTGATCGTCGGCGATAACCTGCGCACCGACATTCTGGCGGGCTTCCAGGCCGGCCTGGAAACCGTGCTGGTGCTGTCCGGCGTCTCCACGCTGAGCGACATCGAAACCATGCCGTTCCGCCCGAGCTACGTCTACCCTTCCGTCGCCGATATCACCATCTTCTGATGCGGCCATGGCGGCCGCCCGGCCGCCATTATTTCCTTCTCCCTCAGCGTCAGTTTGAATTTAATTCGTTCATGGCCGTAAAAGGTTTCAGCCTGCCTGCGTTAAAAATCCTCATTATAACGTTACGCCCCGCCAATAGCTGATATTGCCGGCGAGCGAAAAACCCTTACCCCTAATTAATGAGGCTACCATGAGCACAAATAACACGATTAATGCCGTCGCCGCCGATGACGCGGCCATTATGCCGTCTATCGCCAATAAAAAGATCCTGATGGGTTTCTGGCACAACTGGGCCGCCGGCGCCAGTGACGGCTATCAGCAGGGCCAGTTCACCAATATGAACCTGACCGACATTCCCGCCGAGTACAACGTGGTGGCCGTCGCCTTTATGAAAGGCCAGGGCATCCCGACCTTCAAGCCTTACAACCTGTCCGATGCCGAGTTCCGCCGCCAGGTGGGCGTGCTGAACAGCCAGGGCCGCGCGGTGCTGATCTCCCTCGGCGGCGCAGACGCGCATATCGAGCTGAAAACCGGCGACGAAGACAAGCTGAAAGACGAGATTATTCGCCTGGTGGAAGTCTATGGCTTCGACGGCCTGGATATCGATCTGGAGCAGGCGGCGATCGGCGCCGCCAATAATAAAACCGTCTTGCCTGCGGCGCTGAAAAAAGTAAAAGACCATTACGCCGCCCAGGGGAAAAACTTTATTATCAGCATGGCGCCGGAATTCCCGTATTTACGCACCAACGGCACCTACCTGGATTATATTAACGCCCTCGAAGGCTATTACGACTTTATCGCGCCGCAATATTATAACCAGGGCGGCGACGGTATTTGGGTGGATGAACTCAATGCCTGGATCACGCAGAATAACGACGCCATGAAAGAGGACTTCCTCTACTACCTGACGGAAAGCCTGGTTACCGGCACCCGCGGCTATGCGAAGATCCCGGCGGCGAAATTCGTCATCGGCCTGCCGAGCAACAACGATGCCGCCGCCACCGGCTACGTGGTCAACAAACAGGCGGTGTATAACGCTTTCTCGCGTCTCGACGCCAAAAACCTGTCGATCAAGGGCCTGATGACCTGGTCAATCAACTGGGATAACGGCAAGAGCAAAGCCGGCGTCGCCTACAATTGGGAGTTCAAAACCCGCTATGCGCCGCTGATTCAGGGCGGCGTCACCCCGCCGCCGGGAAAGCCTAATGCGCCGACGGCGCTGACGGTCGCCGAGCTGGGCGCCACCTCGCTGAAACTGAGCTGGGCCGCCGCCACCGGCGCCTCACCGATCGCCAGCTACACCGTCTACCGCAACGGCAACCCGATCGGCCAAACCGCCGGTCTGTCGCTGGCCGACAGCGGTCTGACGCCGGCAACCCAGTACAGCTACTTCGTTACCGCGACCGACACCCTGGGCAATACCTCCCTGCCGAGCAGCGCGCTGGCGGTCAAAACCGCCAATGACGGTACGCCGCCCGATCCGGGCGCGCCCGAGTGGCAGAACAACCACAGCTACAAAGCCGGCGACGTCGTGAGTTATAAAGGCAAGAAATACACCTGTATTCAGGCGCACACCTCCAATGCCGGCTGGACGCCGGATGCCGCGTTCACCCTCTGGCAGCTCATCGCCTAATCGCTAATCGATTGCCGGTCAAACTGGCCGGCAATCCCGCCATCACGCTAAAAATTGCATAATCGATAATTTTTCACGCCGATAACTGAAAATCCGTTAAAAACCTCAGCTCCGCAAACAACTATTTCTCAGCGCATGGCTAAAACGCTTGCATCCTCTGCAGCTTTTGGCGCATTTTCATAACCACAGCGCAGCAAAATCGCGTTATCGCTGATAAATCGGCAATGCTGCCCATAACAGTAAAAACAACATCACAGTCATAAAAGCCCGTTAGGAGAGTTGTATGTGTTCTATTTTCGGTGTGCTCGATCTGAAGTCCGATCCCGTTGAACTGCGTAAGAAAGCGCTGGAGCTGTCACGTCTGATGCGCCACCGCGGCCCGGATTGGTCCGGCGTTTACGCCAGCGACAAAGCCATTCTGGCTCACGAACGCCTGTCGATCGTCGACGTCAACAACGGCGCTCAACCGCTGTACAACGCTGCGCACACCCACGTTCTGGCGGTCAACGGCGAAATTTACAACCATCAGGCACTGCGCCAACAGCTGAGCGACCGCTATGCCTTCCAGACCGGCTCCGACTGTGAAGTGATCCTGGCGCTGTATCAGGAGAAAGGACCGGAGTTCCTCGACGATCTGCAAGGCATGTTCGCCTTTGCCCTGTATGACACCGAAAAAGACGCCTACCTGATCGGCCGCGATCACCTGGGCATCATCCCGCTGTATATGGGCCATGACGAACACGGCAACCTGTACGTTGCCTCGGAAATGAAAGCGCTCGTGCCGGTGTGCCGCACCATCAAGGAATTCCCAGCCGGCAGCTACCTGTGGAGCCAGGACGGCCAGATCCGCGAATACTATCGCCGCGACTGGTTCGATTACGACAGCGTCAAGGACAACGTGACCGACGCCGCCGCCCTGCGCACCGCGCTGGAAGAGTCGGTGAAAAGCCACCTGATGTCCGACGTGCCTTACGGCGTGCTGCTCTCGGGCGGGCTGGATTCTTCGGTCATTTCGGCGATCACCAAGAAGTACGCCGCACGCCGCGTGGAAGATCAGGAACGCAGCGAAGCCTGGTGGCCGCAGTTGCACTCCTTCGCCGTCGGGCTGGAAGGCTCGCCGGATCTGCGCGCCGCGCAGGAGGTGGCCAACCATCTGGGCACCGTGCACCATGAGATCCACTTCACCGTGCAGGAAGGGCTGGACGCCATCCGCGACGTGATTTACCACATCGAAACCTATGACGTCACCACCATCCGCGCGTCGACGCCGATGTACCTGATGTCGCGCAAAATCAAGGCGATGGGCATCAAGATGGTGCTTTCCGGCGAAGGCGCGGACGAAGTGTTCGGCGGCTACCTGTACTTCCATAAGGCGCCGGACGCCCGCGAATTCCACGAAGAGACCGTACGCAAACTGCTGGCGCTGCACATGTTCGACTGCGCGCGCGCCAACAAGGCGATGTCCGCCTGGGGCGTCGAAGCCCGCGTGCCGTTCCTGGACAAGAAATTCCTCGACGTGGCAATGCGCATCAACCCGAAAGATAAAATGTGCGGCAACGGCAAAATGGAAAAACACATCGTTCGCGAATGTTTCGAGTCCTATTTGCCCGCCAGCGTGGCCTGGCGCCAGAAAGAGCAGTTCTCTGACGGCGTCGGCTACAGCTGGATCGACACGCTAAAAGAGGTGGCTGCGCAGCAAATTAGCGATCAACAGCTCGAAACCGCGCGTTTCCGCTTCCCGTACAACACGCCGACGTCGAAAGAAGGCTACCTGTACCGCGAAATCTTCGAGGAGCTGTTCCCGCTGCCGAGCGCCGCCGAATGCGTGCCGGGCGGCCCATCCGTCGCCTGCTCGTCCGCCAAGGCCATCGAGTGGGATGAATCGTTCAAGAAGATGGACGATCCTTCCGGCCGCGCCGTCGGCGTGCACCAGGCCGCCTATAAATAATCGTGCGGCATTTTCCCCGAGGCGGGCCTTTTGGCCCGCCTTTTTGTTGCCTTTTCCGCCCGCCAACTGCCTGAATTGCCGATTTTATCGCCATAATGTTCACAACCCAGACAAACGGCGCTTCCGGGCGCTTTTTCGGGAAAAAACTTGTTGACGCAAATCGGTCATATACGCATAATGCGCCCCGCAACGCCGATGAAGGCAAAGCAAAAAAAGAGGGCTACGTAGCTCAGCTGGTTAGAGCACATCACTCATAATGATGGGGTCACAGGTTCGAATCCCGTCGTAGCCACCATCTCTTTTTTGTATTTGCGGGAGTGGCGAAATTGGTAGACGCACCAGATTTAGGTTCTGGCGCCGCAAGGTGTGCGAGTTCAAGTCTCGCCTCCCGCACCATTTCTCTTCATCGTCGGCGCAGTATGTTGATGGGGTATCGCCAAGCGGTAAGGCACCGGTTTTTGATACCGGCATTCCCTGGTTCGAATCCAGGTACCCCAGCCATATTCTTTCGGGAACGGGGTTTCAACATAAGATTTGTTTGCAGGTGGGGTATCGCCAAGCGGTAAGGCACCGGTTTTTGATACCGGCATTCCCTGGTTCGAATCCAGGTACCCCAGCCATAACAAACTGTTTGCAAATCAAAGAAGTAAAAAGTAACATCGGCTACGTAGCTCAGCTGGTTAGAGCACATCACTCATAATGATGGGGTCACAGGTTCAAATCCCGTCGTAGCCACCATAATTGGGGTGTCGCCAAGCGGTAAGGCTCTGGTTTCTGATACCAGCATACCCAGGTTCGAATCCTGGCACCCCAGCCATATTTAGAAAAGCCCGCTTCGGCGGGCTTTTTGCTGTCTGCCGTTCAGCCAACCTTAAATAGGCCCAGCCACCGCTGAGCCCTGTCGGTTACAATCCCAAGGCGTACTTCAACGCATGCTCTTTCAGCTTGCCCGCCCGCTGCGCGGCCATCAGCGCCAGATTGCGCGCCACGGTCAGCGGCGCCAGGTTATTGCTGAAGGCGGTATAGAACAGATCCATGCCGCTCTGCATCAGCAGATTGTCGGTACGGCGGCGGCGTTGATAGCGCAGCAGCACCGCCTCGCCGCTCCAGTCTTCTCCCTGCTCCCGCGCCTCGCTCAGCACATTCAGCAAGGCATCCACATCGCGATACCCCAGATTGACGCCCTGCCCGGCCAGCGGATTGATGGTATGCGCCGCATCGCCCAGCAGCGCCAGACCCGGCAGCACGTAGCGCTGCGCATGACGGCGCGTCAACGGGAACGATCCGGCGGCGTGCACCTTGACCGGGCCCAGTCGCGCCGGAAAAGCGGCGGCGATCTCACGCTCCAGCTGCGCCGGCGGCATCGCCTGCAGTTGGCGAATGCGCTGCGGGCTGTCATACCACACCAGCGACGCCCAGCTGTCGTACAGCGGCAGGAAAGCGCGCGGCCCTGACGGGAAGAAGCGCTGCCAGGTCACATCCTGCTGCGGCGCGCCGGTATCGACGGTGATCAACATGCACGCCTGACGATACTGCCAGCCGTTGGTGCCGATCGCCGCCAGCTTGCGCACCTGCGAGTTGGCGCCGTCGGCGCCGACAACCAGCCGCGCCTGCAGCGTTTCGCCGCTGTCCAGCGTCAGTTGCCAGGCCTTGTCCGCCCGCTGCAGCGATTGCAGCCTGGCGGGGCACAGCAGCGTCAAATTGGCGCACTGTGCGAACTGCTGCCACAGCGCCAGCTGCAAAATGCGGTTTTCCACCATAAAGCCCAACTCCGGCAGCCCCAGAGATAGCGCATCGAACGCCACGCGCGACGACGCCCATTCCCAGGTCTCCAGCCGGCGATATGGCGCCGTGCGCATCGCCGTCACGGCGGGCCAGGCGCCGAGCTGTTTCAGCAGCCCCACCGAGGTGCAGCCGATAGCGGAAATGCGCAGGTCCGGCGGGCTTTGCGCCTCGAACGCCTGCGGCGCCTGATGTTCCAGCAACGCCACCGACCAGCCCGCCTGCGCCAGGCCCAGAGCCGCCGCCGCGCCGACCATGCCGCCGCCCACCACCACCGCGTCGTACCGATTTTGAGATGTCTTCATATTGGCTATGTTTTCTATGTGAATGCTCGCCATCCCACCCGACATGGCGTTTTGCGCAGTGTACCGGATTTTCGCTTCGGCTTCAGGTTGCGTGCCATTTTCCCCCGCGCTGGTCACAACGGCGGCAAATGATTACAATACGCGCCCTGCATGTCGCGTAACGCAACTTTCGCTCCGCACTGAGTAATGGCAAGTCAATGACGAAAAAACTACATATCAAAACCTGGGGCTGCCAGATGAATGAGTACGATTCATCGAAAATGGCCGACCTGTTGAACAGCACGCACGGCTTCGAGTGGACCGACAACGCCGAGGAAGCGGACGTGTTGTTGCTGAATACCTGCTCGATCCGTGAAAAAGCGCAGGAAAAAGTTTTCGCCATGCTGGGGCGCTGGCGCTTGCTGAAAGAGAAGAACCCGTCTGTCATCATCGGCGTCGGCGGTTGCGTGGCCTCGCAAGAAGGCGAACTGATCCGCAGCCGCGCGCCTTGCGTCGACGTGGTATTCGGCCCGCAGACCCTGCACCGCCTGCCGGAAATGATCAACCACGTTCAGGGCACCCGCAGCCCGGTGGTCGATATCAGTTTCCCTGAGATCGAAAAGTTCGACCGCCTGCCGGAGCCGCGCGCCGAAGGCCCGACCGCGTTCGTGTCGATCATGGAAGGCTGCAACAAATACTGCACTTTCTGCGTGGTGCCATACACCCGCGGCGAGGAAGTGAGCCGCCCGAGCGACGACGTGCTGTTCGAAATCGCCCAACTGGCGGCGCAGGGCGTGCGCGAAGTCAACCTGCTCGGCCAAAACGTCAACGCGTACCGCGGCGCCACGCATGACGGCGATATCTGCTCGTTCGCCGAACTGCTGCGCCTGGTGGCCGCCATCGACGGCATCGATCGCATTCGCTTCACCACCAGCCACCCTATCGAGTTCACCGACGACATCATCGCGGTGTACGAAGACACGCCGGAGCTGGTCAGCTTCCTGCACCTGCCGGTGCAGAGCGGTTCGGATCGCATCCTGACCATGATGAAACGCGCCCATACCGCGCTGGAGTATAAGGCGATTATCCGCAAGCTGCGCAAGGCGCGCCCGAACATCCAGCTCAGCTCCGACTTCATCGTCGGTTTCCCGGGCGAGAGCCAGGCCGACTTCGAACAAACCATGAACCTGATCGCCGACATCAACTTCGACGTCAGCTTCAGCTTCATCTATTCGTCGCGCCCCGGTACGCCGGCGGCGGACATGGTTGACGACGTCAGCGAAGAAGAGAAAAAACAGCGGCTGTATATTCTGCAGGATCGCATCAACCAGCAGGCGCTGCAGTTCAGCCGCCGCATGCTCGGCACCGTCCAGCGCATTCTGGTGGAAGGAACCTCGCGCAGAAGCGTGATGGAGCTGGCCGGGCGCACGGAGTGCAACCGTGTGGTAAACTTCGAAGGCACACCCGACATGATCGGCCAGTTTGTCGACGTGGAAATTACCGAGGTGCTGACCAACACCCTGCGTGGCGCAGTGGTGCGCACCGAACAGCAGATGGATCTGCGCGTACATGAATCCCCGCAGTCGGTGATCGCCCGTACCCGCAAAGAAAACGCGCTGGGCGTCGGCATTTACCAGCCCTGACGCCGCGGCGGCCCGCCTTATCGCCGCCCGTTCGCGCTACTCCTTACCGTTTCTCCGCCGGGCGTCCGCGCCCGGTGATGTTCTTTTTTTATTTTTTATTGTTGAAGAGGCGACATAACATGCAACTCCCACACTGCCCGAAGTGCAACTCCGAATACACCTACCAGGACAATGCCCTGTTCATCTGCCCTGAGTGCGCCCACGAGTGGAGCGACAGCGCCCCGGCGGAAGATCAGGACGCGCTGATCGTCAAAGACGCCAACGGCAACCTGCTGGCGGACGGCGACGCGGTCACCGTGATCAAGGACCTGAAGGTTAAAGGCAGCTCCTCGATGCTGAAGATCGGCACCAAGGTGAAAAACATTCGTCTGGTGGAAGGCGACCACAACATCGACTGCAAAATCGACGGCTTCGGCCCGATGAAACTGAAATCCGAGTTCGTGAAAAAGAACTGATTCTCGGCGGCCTTGTCCTGTGATGACGCGGCGGGCTTTGCGCCCCGCCGCGTTTTTTCCTTATCTTCCCTTGAATTCCGCCGACGGCGCACAGATAGATCAGCGGTAAACTTGCGCCGTTGCGGCGCACCATGAATAATTCAAGAAAGAGAGTATTCAGGCTCGCCCTGAACGCGCGCGTCCCGGACGCGCTATGTGACATCAACCAGGCCCGATGTGACCTAGAGGAATAGTTTGAACGTCGCAACACAAGAAATTATGTTGGAGCCCGCAGACAACAAGCGTTTGCTCAGCCTGTGCGGCCCGTTTGATGACAACATCAAGCAACTCGAGCGCCGATTGGGCATCGAAATCAATCGTCGCGACAACCGCTTCAAGCTGGTCGGCAAAAACCTGTGCGTGGTCGCCGCCGCCGATATCCTGCGCCATCTGTACGTGGATACCGCGCCGATTCGCGGTGTGATCCCGGATATCGATCCGGAGCAAATCCATCTGGCTATCAAAGAGAGCCGGGTGCTGGAACAGGTGGCGGACAGCGTGCCGGATTACGGCAAGGCGGTCACCATCAAAACCAAGCGCGGCATGGTGAAACCGCGCACGCCTAACCAGGCGCAGTACATCGCCAACATTCTCGATCACGACATCACCTTCGGCATCGGCCCGGCCGGTACCGGCAAAACCTACCTGGCGGTCGCCGCCGCGGTGGATGCGCTGGAACGCCAGGAAATTCGCCGCATTCTGCTGACCCGTCCCGCGGTCGAAGCCGGCGAAAAGCTGGGCTTCCTGCCGGGCGATCTGAGCCAGAAGGTTGATCCTTATCTGCGCCCGCTGTACGACGCCCTGTTCGAAATGCTGGGCTTCGAGCGCGTGGAGAAGCTCATTGAGCGCAACGTGATCGAAGTCGCGCCGCTGGCCTATATGCGCGGCCGTACGCTGAACGATGCCTTTATCATTCTGGATGAGAGCCAGAACACCACCATCGAGCAGATGAAGATGTTCCTGACGCGCATCGGCTTCAACTCTAAGGCGGTCATCACCGGCGACGTCACCCAGATCGACCTGCCGCGCAACCAGAAATCCGGCCTGCGCCACGCGGTGGAAGTGCTGTCGGACGTGGAAGAACTGAGCTTCAACTTCTTCCACAGCGAAGACGTGGTGCGCCACCCGGTGGTGGCCCGCGTGGTCATCGCTTATGAGGCCTGGGAAGCGGCCGAACAGAAACGCAAAGACGCAATTGCCGAACAACGTAAGCGCGAGGCGCTCGCCGCCTCCGAGCAGGAGACACCATGAGTCAGGTGATTTTGGATTTGCAGATTGCCTGTGAAAGCAGCGACGGCCTGCCGGATGAGGCCACCTTCCAACGCTGGCTGGAAGGCGTGCTGCCGCAATTTCAGGAAGAGGCCGAGGTCACCGTGCGTCTGGTGGACGAAGCGGAAAGCCACGAGCTGAACCTGACCTATCGCGGCAAAGACAAGCCGACCAACGTGCTCTCTTTCCCGTTCGAGGCCCCGCCGGGCATCGAGCTGCCGCTGCTCGGCGATCTGATCATCTGCCGCCAGGTGGTTGAACAGGAAGCGATTGAGCAAGGCAAGGCGCTGGAGGCCCACTGGGCGCATATGGTTGTCCACGGCAGCCTTCATCTGCTAGGGTATGACCACATCGAAGACGATGAAGCCGAAGAAATGGAGTCTTTGGAAACCGAAATCATGCACGGACTGGGCTACCCTGATCCGTACCTGGCGGAAAAAGACCCCGTCTGACGTCAGCCGTTTACCTTACAGCCCCTAACGGGGCTGTCGCTGACGCCCCTTAACTCTGACATGAGTGACAGTAACGAAAACGCCATGAGCGACGACCATTCACAAAGCAATGACAGCCCCAGTCCCAAGAAGGGGTTCTTTACTCTTATCCTTAACCAGCTGTTCCACGGCGAGCCCAAAAACCGTGGCGATCTGGTCGAGCTGATCCGTGATTCCGAACAAAACGACCTGATCGATCCCGATACCCGCGACATGCTGGAAGGCGTGATGGATATCGCCGAACAGCGCGTGCGCGACATCATGATCCCCCGCTCCCAGATGGTGACGCTCAAGCGCAACCAGACGCTGGAAGAGTGCCTGGACGTGATTATCGACTCCGCCCACTCGCGCTTCCCGGTGATCAGCGAAGACAAAGATCACATCGAAGGCATCCTGATGGCCAAGGATCTGCTGCCGTTCATGCGCGCAGACTCCGAGCCTTTCAGCATCGACAAAGTGCTGCGCACCGCGGTGGTGGTGCCGGAAAGCAAGCGCGTCGACCGGATGTTGAAAGAGTTCCGCTCCCAGCGCTACCACATGGCGATTGTCATTGACGAATTCGGCGGCGTGTCCGGCCTGGTCACCATCGAAGACATTCTGGAACTGATCGTCGGCGAGATCGAAGACGAATACGACGACGAAGACGATCTGGATATCCGCCAGCTCAGCCGCCACATGTACACCGTACGCGCGCTGGCACCGATCGAAGACTTCAACGAAGCCTTCGGCACCCATTTCAGCGACGACGAGGTCGATACCATCGGCGGTTTGGTGATGCAAGCCTTCGGCCATCTGCCTGCGCGCGGGGAAACCATTGAAATCGAAGGTTACCTATTTAAAGTTGCCATGGCAGACAGTCGACGTATCATCCAGGTTCATGTAAAAATTCCGGACGACTCTCCACCACCGAAACTGGAAGATTAAATCCAACATGGCTAAAGCCTCATTACTTGAACGCCAGTGGGTTCGCGCCCTGCTGGCGCTGTTGTCAGGTGCCGGCGGGACGCTGGCGTTCTCGCCCTACGATTTCTGGCCCGCGGCCATTGTCTCCCTGTTCGGCCTGCTGGCCGTTACCCTCAATCGCACCACCAAACAGTCCGCCCTGCTCGGCTTTGTCTGGGGCTTCGGGTTGTTCGGCAGCGGGATCAACTGGGTGTATGTCAGCATCGCCGATTTCGGCGGCATGCCCTTCGCCGTCAACGTCTTCCTGGTGGCGCTGCTCGCCGCTTACCTGTCGCTGTATACCGGGCTGTTCGCCGGGCTGCTGACCCGCCTGTGGCCGGCGACCCGCTGGTGGCGGCTGGCCATCGCCGCGCCGGCGCTGTGGCAGGTCACGGAATTCCTGCGCGGCTGGGTGCTGACCGGCTTCCCATGGCTGCAGTTCGGCTATAGCCAGATCAACGGCCCGCTGAAAGGCATCGCGCCGCTGCTGGGCGTCGACGCCATCACCTTTGTGCTGATGGCCATCGCCGGCCTGCTGGTGTACGCCGTCAATCAGCGCCGCCTCTCGGCGGCGGTGATCGCCGCCGCGCTGCTGCTGTTGCCATGGCCGCTGCGCCAGCTGCAGTGGTTTACTCCGCAGACGGATAAAGCGGTGAATGTCGCCATGGTGCAAGGCAACATCGCTCAATCGATGAAATGGGATCCGAAAGCGCTGGTCAGCACGCTGCAAACCTATCTGGACGAAACCCGTCCCTACATGGGCAAGGCGCCAATCGTTATCTGGCCGGAATCCGCCATCCCGGATTATGAAGCCAATCAGAACGGCTTCCTGACGATGATGGACGACCTGATGCGGGCGAAGAACAGCAGCCTCATCACCGGCATCGTCGACGTGCGCGCCACGCCGCAGGGCCAGCAAATCTACAACAGCGCCATCGTGCTCGGTGAACCGACGCCGTACAGGTACCCGGCCAACGATCGCTACAACAAGCACCACCTGGTGCCGTTCGGCGAGTTCGTGCCGCTGGAGACGCTGCTGCGGCCGCTGGCGCCGTTCTTCGACCTGCCGATGTCCTCCTTCAGCCGCGGCGACTACGTACAACCGCAGCTCAGCGTACGCGGCTACAACCTGACGGCAGCCATTTGCTACGAAATCGTGTTGGGCCAGCAGGTGCGCGATAACTTCCGCCCGGACACCAACTTCCTGCTGACCATCTCCAACGACGCCTGGTTCGGCCACTCCATCGGCCCATGGCAGCACTTCCAGATGGCGCGCATGCGGGCGCTGGAACTGGGCCGGCCGCTGCTGCGCAGCACCAACAACGGCGTCACCGCCGCGGTGGACGCGAACGGCGACGTGATCGCCGAGATCCCGCAGTTCACTCGTCAGGTGCTTGAAGTGAAGGTCACACCGACCACCGGCGTCACGCCTTACGCGCGTTTCGGCGCCGCACCGCTGTGGGTGATCACCCTGTTGCTGGGCGGTTGGGCGCTGATGTTGGGCCTGCGCCGCAAATAGTCCTCTTCGCCGGGGCGCGCCCGCCGCGCCCCGCGTTTCCGTAAACGTTCCCCCACCTCGGTCAGAAAACGTCGTTAAATCAACGCGGCTGGCACACTCCTTGCTTTATCTAAGGTGACATCGCACGTCGGTTAACTTTCGCTGACGTTTTGTCGCACCCGTGCACATTTTGGAGGCGCCGAACGCACCATACAGGTGCGTCGGGGTTTGGTTGCATTGATTTGGTGCGCGCGGCGTCTCAAAAAATGAAACATTTTAGTTTCAAGATATTCACAATCGGTTATTTTTTAACGGCTATCCGTTCTAAGACTATCTTTATAACCTGAGCAATAAATAGTCGATTTAAACCTGACGCTCTTTAGTCAGAGCCACCACAACAGCAAAGGAGTTGGACCATGCAAATGCGTAAATTGGCGTTATCGTTACTGCTGCTCGGTATGGCAGGTAGCGTGGCGCACGCGGAAGACCTGACCGGTACGCTGAAGAAAATCAAAGACAACGGCGTTATCGTTGTCGGCCACCGCGAATCGTCTGTGCCCTTTTCCTACTACGACAACCAGCAAAAAGTTGTGGGCTACTCTCAGGACTACTCCAACCAAATCGTTGAAGCCGTTAAGAAAAAGCTGAATGCACCGAATCTGCAGGTGAAAATGCTGCCGATTACCTCGCAGAACCGCATCCCGCTGCTGCAAAACGGCACCTATGACTTCGAATGCGGTTCTACCACCAATAACGTAGAGCGCCAGAAACAGGCCGCCTTCTCCGACACCATCTTTGTGGTCGGCACCCGCCTGCTGGTGAAGAAAGGCTCCGACATCAAAGACTTTAAAGACCTGGCCGGCAAACCGGTGGTGGTCACCTCCGGCACCACGTCCGAAGTGTTGCTGAACAAACTGAACGACAGCGACAAAATGAACATGCGCATCATCAGCGCCAAAGACCACGGCGACTCCTTCCGCACCCTGGAAAGCGGCCGCGCGGTGGCCTTCATGATGGATGACGCCCTGCTGGCGGGCGAGCGCGCCAAAGCCAAGAAGCCGGATCAATGGGAAATCATCGGCACGCCGCAGTCGAAAGAAGCCTACGGTTGCATGCTGCGTAAAGACGATCCTGAGTTCAAGAAACTGGTCGATGACACTATCGCCCAGGCGCAAACCTCCGGTGAAGCGGCCAAGTGGTTTGATAAATGGTTCAAGCAGCCTATCCCACCGAAAAACCTCAACATGAACTTCGAGCTGTCGGACGACATGAAGCAACTGTTCAAAGCGCCTAACGACAAAGCGTTGAACTAACTCAATAGAATAAAGCCGGGGCGGCCGCCAAGCCAAACCGGCCCAGTTGATGACTGGGACAGACAGGAATGAGGGGGGCCGTTCCCCTCCCTCATTTTCCCCAAGGCGCGTCACCGATCTCCGCACACAACAAGCCAGCCCGACTGGCCGCGCGGCGATCGGCGCCTATCAAGTCATCACTTTTCGGCGCCCTGCGCCCGTTTATCGGAGTTTGTTATGTCAATAGATTGGAACTGGGGTATCTTCCTGCAGCAGGCCCCGTTTGGGAACACCACTTACCTCGGCTGGATCTGGTCCGGCTTTCAGGTCACGGTGGCCCTCTCCGTCTGTGCATGGATTATCGCTTTCTTCGTCGGTTCGCTGTTCGGTATCTTGCGTACCGTGCCCAACCGCTTTCTTTCCACTCTCGGCACCTGTTACGTCGAACTGTTCCGCAACGTGCCGCTGATCGTGCAATTCTTTACCTGGTATCTGGTGATCCCCGAGCTGCTGCCGGCCAATATCGGCACCTGGTTCAAGACCGAGCTGGATCCCAACGTGCAGTTCTTCGTCTCTTCCATGCTCTGTCTGGGGCTGTTTACCGCCGCCCGCGTTTGCGAGCAAGTGCGCGCCGCCATTCAATCCCTGCCGCGCGGCCAGAAAGCCGCCGGGTTGGCGATGGGCCTGACGCTGCCGCAAACCTACCGCTACGTGCTGTTGCCGAACGCCTACCGGGTTATCGTGCCGCCGATGACCTCGGAGATGCTCAACCTGGTCAAAAACTCCGCCATCGCCTCCACCATCGGCCTGGTGGACATGGCCGCACAGGCCGGCAAGCTGTTGGATTACTCCGCACACGCCTATGAATCCTTTACCGCCATTACGCTGGCTTATATCGGCATCAACGCCGTGATCATGCTGTTTATGCGTCTGGTCGAAAAGAAAGTGCAGTTGCCTGGCAACCTGGGGAGTAAATAATGTACGAATTTGACTGGGCGTCGATCGTCCCAAGCTTCCCTTATCTACTGCAGGGCATGGCGATCACGCTGAAGATCACCGTGACCGCCATCGTGGTCGGCATTCTGTGGGGCACCGTGCTGGCGGTGATGCGTCTGTCGCCGTTCAAGCCCATCAGCTGGTTCGCCACCCTGTATGTCAACCTGTTCCGCTCGGTGCCGCTGGTGATGGTGCTGCTGTGGTTCTATCTGGTGGTTCCAAGCTTATTACAACAGGTTCTAGGCCTGTCGCCGAAAACCGATATTCGCCTGATCTCGGCTATGGTAGCCTTTTCCCTGTTTGAAGCGGCCTATTACTCGGAAATCATCCGCGCCGGTATCATCAGCATCTCGCGCGGCCAATCCTCCGCCGCGTTGGCGCTGGGCATGACGCATTGGCAATCCATGCGGCTGGTGATCCTGCCGCAGGCGTTCCGCGCCATGGTGCCACTGCTGCTGACCCAGGGCATCGTCCTGTTCCAGGATACCTCGCTGGTTTACGTACTGAGCCTGGCCGACTTCTTCCGCACCGCATCGACCATCGGCGAACGCGACGGCACCCAGGTTGAAATGATCCTGTTCGCCGGCTTTGTCTATTTTGTTATCAGCCTCGCCGCCTCGGCGCTGGTAAGCTATTTGAAGAAAAGGACTGTTTGATGATATCCCTGAAAAATGTTTCCAAGTGGTACGGTCACTTTCAAGTGTTGACCGATTGCACCACCGAAGTGAAAAAAGGCGAAGTGGTCGTCGTCTGCGGTCCTTCAGGCTCCGGCAAGTCCACCCTGATCAAAACCGTCAACGGCCTGGAGCCGATCCAGCAGGGAAGCATCCTGGTGAACGGCACGCCCGTCAACGACAAGAAAACCAACCTGGCGCAGCTGCGCGCCAAGGTCGGCATGGTGTTCCAACACTTTGAACTGTTCCCGCACCTGTCCATTATCGACAACCTGACGCTGGCGCAGGTAAAAGTGCTCAAGCGCGACAAGACCGCCTCACGCGAGAAGGGCCTGAAGCTGCTGGAACGCGTCGGCCTGTCCGCCCATGCCAACAAGTTCCCCGGTCAGCTCTCCGGCGGCCAGCAACAGCGCGTCGCCATCGCCCGCGCGCTGTGCATGGATCCGATCGCCATGCTGTTCGACGAACCGACCTCGGCGCTCGATCCGGAAATGATCAACGAAGTGCTGGACGTGATGGTCGAGCTGGCGAACGAAGGCATGACCATGATGGTGGTGACCCACGAAATGGGCTTCGCCCGCAAGGTGGCGAACCGCGTGATCTTTATGGACGAAGGCAAAATCGTCGAAGACCGCAACAAAGACGATTTCTTCAACAACCCCGAGTCCGATCGCGCCAAGGACTTCCTCGCCAAGATCCTGCACTAAGTTCTCGCTATGCGCCCCGCCAGGGGCGCATCGATTCTCCCGGCACGAAAAGCGCTTGTATCTCCTCGTTTTTGATCCGATGCTCGCCGGATAACAAACAGAGGAGAAAGAACATGCCCCGCCCTATTATCATCGATTGCGATCCCGGCCTCGACGACGCCATCGCGCTGGCTATGGCGCTGCGCTCGCCGGAGCTGGACGTCAAAGCCATCACCACCTCCGCCGGCAACCAGACGCCGGAGAAAACCCTGCATAACGCGCTGGGTCTGTTGACCCTGATGCAGCGCGAGGACATCCCTGTCGCCGCCGGCGCCGCTCGCCCGCTGATGCGCGAGCTGGTGATCGCCGACTATGTCCACGGCAAAACCGGCATGGGCAACACCCACCTGCCGACGCCGGCCCTCAAACCCGATCCCCGCGGCGCCGTCGAGCTGATCGCCGACCTGCTGCGCGCCAGCCCGCAGCCAATCACCCTGGTGGTGACCGGCCCGATGACCAACATCGCCCTGCTGTTGGCCCAGCACGCCGAGCTGAAAAGCCGTATCGAGCGCATCGTGTTTATGGGCGGCGGCATGAATGCCGGCAATACCACGCCGGTCGCGGAGTTCAATATCTTCGTCGATCCCGAAGCCGCCGAGATGGTGTTGAAATCCGGCGTGCCGCTGACCATGGCTGGGCTGAACGTCACCCATCAGGCGCTGGTGCTGCCGCAGGATATCGAGCGCATTCGTCAGATAGCCAATCCGGTCGCGCAGGCGGTGGCGGAGATGCTCGATTTTTACCTGCCGCTGTATCTCAGCCACCCGCGCGGCCTGCCTGGCGCGGCGATGCACGATCCCTGCACCATCGCCTGGCTGCTGGCGCCGCAGCTGTTTACCGGCGTTGAACGCTGGGTCGGTGTGGAAACCAAAGGGGAATACACCGTCGGCATGACGGTGGTGGACTATTTCCAGCAAACCGGCAACGCGGCCAACGTGGAAGTGCTGACCGGCATCGATCGCGCAGGCTTTATCGATCTGCTGGCCGAGCGCGTCGCGCGTTATTAATCCTCTCGGGGCGCGCTCGCGCCCTCATTCAACTTTTTTGATTTAACTCAGCGAATTTTTGCGCTATCACTGTTGATGGCTTGCCTCTACCATGCGTTTACACCGATTGACATCGTTACCGATTACACTTCGCCTGGAGATAAGCCAATGAGCCGCGTACTGGTCCTGAAATCAAGTATTCTGGGTGAATATTCCCAGTCTGGAAAATTAGTCGATTTTTTTGTTGAACAATGGCGTGAAGCTCACCCAGAAGACACCTTCACCGTGCGCGACTTGGCCAACCCAACGCTGCCGGAGCTGGATGGCGAAGTGATAGCCGGCTTTACCGCCGGCGACAAGCCGTTGACGCCGCATCAGCAAAGCACCCTGGCGCTGTCCGATGAGCTGATTGCCGAGCTGAAGTCGCACGACACGCTGATCATCAGCGCCCCGATGTACAACTTCAACATCCCGACGCAGCTGAAGATCTACTTCGATCTGATCGCCCGCGCCGGTCAGACGTTCCGCTACACCTCCGCCGGCGCCGAAGGGCTGGTGACGGGCAAGAAAGCGATCGTCATCTCCAGCCGCGGCGGCATCCACGCCGACACGCCGACGGATCTGATCACCCCGTACGTGAAGCTGTTCCTGGGCTTTATCGGCATCACCGACGTTGAATTCGTGCTGGCGGAAGGCTTCGCCTACGGCCCGGAAGCGGCGGAGAAAGCCGCCCAGGACAGCCGCATCGCGGTCGCGCAGAAAATCCCGGCCGGCGTCGCCGTCCCGGCCAGCGCACCGGCGCCAGCGCCGGCAAACGTCGCCCAAGAAGCCGTCAGCGGCGGTTTCCTGAGCAACCTGCTGAAGAAACTGTTCCGTTAACGGTAAACGTCAGCGTTCCCCGCCGCGGCGGGGGACGTCATCAGGGTTCAAATGGCCGACGCTGGAACTGGTCGTGACCGCATTTCGGGCAGAGCGGCAGCACTTCCGGCGTGTAAAACGCCAGGTGGTAGTGACATTGCTCGCAGACCAGATTGCCCAGCCCCACCACTTCACCGCTGTGATACACACCGTGGTGGCTGACATCCTTGAACACCTCGCGCCACTCCAACTGGGTTTTATCGGTGATATCCGCCAGTTCCTGCCACAGGCTCTCCTTAATCACCCGCATAAACACGCTGTCGGTAAACTCGTCCCGGCTTTCCTGATAGCTGCGGGCGAACTCTTCCAGATCGCGCCGCACCGCCTGCGTCACCTGCCGCACCTCGTCGCGCGTCAGATCTTCGGCCTCGTTCAACCGCCGCTCCGCGCTGGCCACCAGTTCGTCGATATCGCGTTCGCCGTTTTTCAGACGTTCGGTCAGCGATGCCACCAATTCGCGGTAATACTGAGCAACCTTGTTCATAGACTCTCCTCGATAAACGCTGCGCCGAACTTGGCCATGGGGATACCCTTAAGCTACTTGTTCTTATTTTAGCCGTAAATGACTGATGTCACTTGGCAAGACGCGGGATCCGCAGGTTGTGAGCCGCGTCATGGCGGCGTTTTTTTTAAATGCGCCGAGTCAGGCGCTTGGAGTTGTTGCCGGGAGGTCTTATCAGCTATGCTATGCGGATCTACGAATACTAAATGTTCATTGCGTTGCCTCTGACCGGGGCAACGGTTTACACCTACAGGACCACCGGCCGCCATGCAAGAGCAATACCGTCCAGAAGACATAGAATCGAACGTACAGCTTCACTGGCAAGAGAAGCAGACTTTCAAAGTTACCGAAGACGACAGCAAGGAAAAGTACTACTGCCTATCCATGCTGCCTTACCCGTCCGGCCGACTGCACATGGGCCACGTTCGTAACTACACTATCGGCGACGTGATCTCACGCTATCAGCGCATGCTGGGCAAAAACGTACTGCAGCCGATCGGCTGGGATGCGTTCGGCCTGCCCGCGGAAGGCGCGGCGGTGAAAAACAACACCGCGCCGGCCCCGTGGACCTACGACAACATCGAATACATGAAGAACCAGCTGAAACTGCTGGGCTTCGGCTACGACTGGGATCGCGAAATCGCCACCTGCCAGCCGGAATACTACCGCTGGGAACAGTGGTTCTTCACCAAGCTGTATGAAAAAGGCCTGGTCTACAAGAAGACCTCGGCGGTGAACTGGTGTCCGCACGATCTGACCGTGCTGGCCAACGAACAGGTTATCGACGGCTGCTGCTGGCGCTGCGACACCAAGGTCGAGCGTAAAGAGATCCCGCAGTGGTTCATCAAAATCACCGCCTACGCCGATCAGCTGCTGAACGATCTGGACACGCTGGAAAGCTGGCCGGAACAGGTGAAAACCATGCAGCGCAACTGGATTGGCCGCTCCGAAGGCGTGGAAATCACCTTCGACGTGGCTGGCAGCGAAGAGAAGCTGACGGTTTACACCACCCGTCCCGACACCTTCATGGGCGCCACCTACGTGGCGGTCGCCGCGGGCCACCCGCTGGCGCAACAGGGCGCGCGCAACAACCCGGCGCTGACCGACTTCATCGACGAATGCCGCAACACCAAAGTGGCCGAAGCCGAAATGGCGACGATGGAGAAGAAAGGCATGCCGACCGGCCTGTTCGTTGTCCACCCGCTGAGCGGCGAGAAGCTGCCGGTGTGGGTCGCCAACTTCGTGCTGATGGAATACGGCACCGGCGCCGTGATGGCGGTGCCAGCGCACGACCAGCGCGACTGGGAATTCGCCACCAAATATGATTTGCCGATCAAACCGGTGATCCTGAACCTCGACGGCAGCCAGCCTGACGTGAGCGCCGAAGCGATGACTGACAAAGGCGCGCTGTTCAACTCCGGCGAGTTTGACGGTCTGGACAACGAAGCGGGCTTTAACGCCATCGCCGACAAACTGGTCGCCAAAGGCGTCGGCCAGCGCAAGGTCAACTACCGTCTGCGCGACTGGGGCGTTTCCCGTCAGCGTTACTGGGGCGCGCCAATCCCGATGGTGACCCTGGAAGACGGCACCGTGATGCCGACGCCGGAAGACCAACTGCCGGTGATCCTGCCGGAAGACGTGGTCATGGACGGCATCACCAGCCCGATCAAGGCCGACCCTGAGTGGGCGAAGACCACCGTCAACGGCCAGCCGGCGCTGCGCGAAACCGACACCTTCGACACCTTTATGGAGTCCTCCTGGTACTACGCGCGCTACACCTGCCCGCAGTATGACCAGGGCATGCTGGATCCGGCCGCCGCTAACTACTGGCTGCCGGTCGATCAATATATCGGCGGCATCGAGCACGCCATCATGCACCTGATGTACTTCCGCTTCTTCCACAAGCTGATGCGCGATGCGGGCCTGGTGGATTCCGATGAGCCGGCCAAGCGCCTGCTGTGTCAGGGCATGGTGCTGGCCGACGCCTTCTACTACACCGGCAACAGCGGCGAGCGCGTCTGGGTATCCCCGGTTGACGCCACCGTCGAGCGCGATGACAAAGGCCGCATCATCAAGGCCACCGATCCGCAAGGCCGTGAACTGGTCTATGCTGGCATGAGCAAAATGTCGAAGTCGAAGAACAACGGCATCGACCCGCAGGAGATGGTGGAAAAATACGGCGCGGACACCGTGCGTCTGTTCATGATGTTCGCTTCACCGGCAGAAATGACGCTGGAGTGGCAGGAATCCGGCGTGGAAGGGGCTAACCGCTTCCTGAAACGCGTATGGAAACTGGCCTACGATCACGTGGAAAAAGGCGCGGTGCAGCCGCTGGACGTGGCGTCGCTGAACGAAGAGCAGAAAGCGCTGCGCCGCGATCTGCACAAAACCATCGCCAAAGTGACCGACGATATCGGCCGCCGCCAGACCTTCAACACCGCGATCGCCGCCGTGATGGAGCTGATGAACAAACTGGCCCGCGCGCCGCAGGAGAGCGAGCAGGATCGCGCGCTGCTGCAGGAAGCGCTGCTGGCCGTCGTTCGCATGCTGTATCCGTTCACCCCGCACGTGTGCTTCGCCCTGTGGCAGGCGCTGAGCGGCGAAGGCGACGTGGACACCGCGCCATGGCCGGTTGCCGACGAGCAGGCGATGGTCGAAGACTCCAAGCTGGTGGTGGTGCAGGTGAACGGCAAGGTTCGCGCTAAAATCACCGTATCTGCCGATGCGACCGAAGAGCAAGTGCGCGCGCGCGCTGCCGAAGAGCATCTGGTGGCTAAATATCTGGACGGCGTCACGATTCGCAAAGTGATCTATGTTCCGGGCAAACTGCTTAACCTGGTTGTGGGTTAACACAAGGAGGAGTTGTGCGACAACGTATTCTGACGCTGTTGCTGGGGTTGGCGGTGCTGGTCACCGCCGGCTGCGGTTTTCACCTGCGTGGCACCACGCAGGTGCCTAATGAAATGAAAACGCTGATCCTGGACAGTTCGGATCCTTACGGGCCATTGACGCGCGCGGTGCGTGAGCAACTGCGTTTGAACGCCGTGACCATCGTCAGCGATCCGAAGCGTAAAGACGTGCCTTCTCTGCGCATCGTCGGCGCGACGGAAAGCCAGGATACCGCCTCGATCTTCCAGGACGGTAAAACCGCCGAGTATCAGCTGGTGCTGACCGTGCAGGCCCAGGTGCTGATCCCGGGGCACGACCTGTATCCGCTGTCGGTGAAAGTGTTCCGTTCGTTCTTCGACAACCCGCTGACCGCGCTGGCCAAAGACTCCGAGCAGGAGATCATTCGCCAGGAAATGCGTGAGCAGGCGGCGCAGCAGCTGGTGCGCAAACTGCTGACCGTGCACGCGGCGGAAGAAGAAAACCGGCAGAAAGCCGCTGCCGTCGGCGAACGAGCGGCAAGCCAAACCGCACAATGATCCGCATTTATCCGGAACAACTTGCCGCGCAGCTCCGAGAGGGGCTGCGCGCTTGTTATTTATTGAGCGGCAATGAACCGCTGCTGCTGCAGGAAAGCCAGGATCTGCTCCGGCAGGCCGCGCAACAGCAGCAGTTTAGCGAGCACTACAGCATTTCCCTCGACGCCCATACCGACTGGGACGCCATCTTCGGCATCTGCCAGGCGATGAGCCTGTTCGCCAGCCGCCAGACGCTGCTGCTGATTTTCCCGGAAAACGGCCCGACGGCGCCGATCGGTGAACAGCTGACCAAGCTCGCCACCCTGCTGCACGACGACATCCTGTTGATCCTGCGCGGCCCGCGCCTCACCAAAGCGCAGGAAAACAGCGCCTGGTTCAAGGCGCTCAGCCCGCACGGCGCCCTCGTCAGTTGCCAGACGCCTGAGCAGGCACAGCTGCCGCGCTGGGTCGCCGCGCGCGCCAAGGCGATGAAGCTGGAGTTGGACGACGCCGCCAATCAGCTGCTGTGCTATTGCTACGAAGGCAACCTGCTGGCGCTGTCGCAGGCGCTGGAGCGGCTGTCGCTGCTGCACCCGGACGGCAAGCTCACCCTGCCGCGCGTCGAGCAGGCGGTGAACGACGCCGCCCACTTCACGCCGTTCCACTGGTTGGACGCCTTGCTGGCTGGTAAGAGCAAGCGCGCCTGGCATATTTTGCAGCAGCTGCAGCAAGAGGACGTCGAGCCGGTGATCCTGTTGCGCACCCTGCAGCGCGAACTGCTGCTGTTGCTGACGCTGCAGCGCCGCATGGCGTCCGCGCCACTGCGCACGCTGTTCGATCAGCACAAGGTCTGGCAGAACCGCCGCCCGCTGGTGACCCAGGCGCTGCAACGCCTGTCCGGCGCCCAGCTGCAGCAAGCGGTACAGCTGCTGACGCAAATCGAGCTGACCCTCAAGCAGGACTATGGCCAGTCGGTCTGGCCGGAACTGGAAAACCTGTCGATGCTGCTGTGCGGCAAACCCCTGGCCACGAGTTTTACCGATGCCCACTAATCCGGAACACCCCACCGTATTGCACGCGCTGTTTGGCGGCACCTTTGATCCGATCCACTACGGCCATCTGCGGCCGGTGGAGGCGCTGGCCGCAGAAGTGGGCCTGAATCGCGTTACGCTGCTGCCTAACCACGTGCCGCCGCACCGCCCGCAGCCCGAGGCCAACGCACAGCAGCGCTTGAAGATGGTCGAGCTGGCGATCGCCGGCAATCCGCTGTTCGCGGTCGACGATCGCGAACTGCATCGCACCACCCCCTCCTACACCATCGAGACGTTGGAAACGATTCGTAAAGAGCGTGGCGCCGCCCAGCCGCTGGCGTTTATTATTGGCCAGGACTCGCTGCTGACGCTGCATAAATGGCATCGCTGGCAGGCGCTGTTGGACGTCTGCCATCTGCTGGTGTTGGCGCGCCCGGGCTATAACGATCGCATGGACACGCCGGAACTGCAGCAGTGGCTGGAACGTCATCGCACCGCCGACCCGGCGCTGCTCAGCCGCCGCCCGCATGGCCATATCTATCTGGCCGATACGCCGGAGCTGGAAATTTCCGCCACCGAGATCCGCCAGCGCCGCCATCAGGGCCTCAACTGCGACGATCTGCTGCCGCGCCCGGTGCAGCGCTATATCGAGTTGCAGGGTTTATATCGCTAGCGAAAGGTGCGTGATATACTGCGCCGCTATTTTTCAGGTATCCGCTGAAAACCCCGGAAACCTTAGCTGGCCGGGCAGTCACCAGTTAGCTGGCTTTCAGCGGCAGCCTGCCGAAACCTTTATCCGGTTACGCCGCGGCGCGCGCATTTTGCCCGCCGCAGCCGACTGAACAGAACACACCCGAGGGGGAACCTTTGCAAGGTAAAGCGCTCCAAGATTTCGTCATCGATAAAATCGATGATCTTAAAGGCCAAGACATTGTCGCTCTGGACGTACAGGGCAAATCCAGCATCACCGATTGCATGATCATCTGCACCGGCACGTCGACTCGCCACGTGATGTCGATCGCCAGCCACGTGGTGCAGGAATCCCGCGCCGCGGGCATGGAGCTGTTTGGCATGAAAGGCCAGGAAGCCTCCGACTGGATCGTGGTCGATCTGGGCGAAGTGATCGTGCACGTGATGCAGGAAGAAAGCCGTCGCCTGTACGAGCTGGAAAAACTCTGGAGCTAAGCGGTGAAACTGCAATTGGTGGCGGTCGGCACCAAAATGCCAGACTGGGTGCAAACCGGCTTTATGGATTACCTGCACCGCTTTCCCAAAGATATGCCGTTTGAGCTGACCGAGATCCCGGCCGGCAAACGCGGCAAAAACGCCGACATCAAACGCATTCTGGACAAGGAAGGCGAACAAATGCTGGCGGCGGTGGGCAAAGGCAACCGCATCGTTACGCTGGATATCCCAGGCACGCCGTGGGAAACGCCGCAGCTGGCGCAGCAGCTTGAGCGCTGGAAGCAGGATGGCCGCAACGTCAGCTTGCTGATCGGCGGCCCGGAAGGGCTGGCGCCCGCCTGCAAAGCCGCTGCCGAGCAGAGTTGGTCGCTTTCTCCGTTGACACTGCCGCATCCTTTGGTGCGCGTCCTGGTGGCCGAAAGCCTCTACCGCGCCTGGAGTATTACTACAAATCATCCTTACCACCGGGAATAGCCGGTGGTGACCGTGACAGAGTGAAATAAAGCAGCGGGATGAAAATAGAACGTAACCCTTTTCGCGACTATACGGCTGAATCCGCCCTGTTTGTACGCCGCGCCCTGGTGGCGTTCTTGGTCATCCTGGTGCTGTCCGGCATCCTGATCGCCAACCTGTATAATCTGCAAGTGGTCCGCGTCGAGGATTACCGCACCCGCTCCAACGAAAACCGCATCAAGCTGGTGCCCATCGCGCCCAGCCGCGGCATTATCTACGATCGCAACGGCACTCCGCTGGCGCTCAACCGCACCATTTATCAGCTGGAACTGATGCCGGAAAAGGTCGACGATCTCAAAGCCACGCTGCAGGCGCTGCGCCCGGTGGTCGACTTGACCGATGACGACATCACCAATTTCGAAAAAGAGCGCAAGCGCTCGCGCCGTTTCGTCTCCATTCCGGTGAAAACCGCGCTGACCGAGGTGCAAGTCGCCCGTTTTGCGGTCAATCAGTTCCGCTTCCCGGGCGTGGAAGTGAAAGGCTACCAGCGCCGCTACTACCCCTACGGCTCCGCCCTCACCCACGTCACCGGCTACGTGTCGAAGATCAACGACCGCGACGTCGAGCGGCTGGACAAAGACGGTAAACTGGCCAACTACGCCGCCACCCACGATATCGGCAAGCTGGGCATCGAACGCTATTACGAAGACACGCTGCACGGCAAAACCGGCTATGAAGAGGTCGAGGTCAACAACCGCGGCCGGGTGATCCGCCAATTGCACGAACAGCCGCCTTCCGCCGGTCAGGACGTCTACCTGACGCTCGATCTTAACCTGCAGCGCTATATCGAACAGCTGTTGGTCGGCAGCCGCGCCGCGGTGGTGGTGAGCGATCCGCGCACCGGCGCCATCCTGGCGATGGTCTCCAACCCGAGCTACGATCCGAACCTGTTCGTCGACGGCATTTCCAGCAAGGACTATCAGGGGTTGCTGAACGATCCGAATCGCCCGCTGATCAACCGCGCCACCCAGGGGGTCTACCCGCCCGCCTCGACGGTGAAGCCTTATATCGCGGTGTCGGCGCTGAGCGCCGGGGTGATCACCAAAAACACCGTGGTGTTCGATCCCGGCTGGTGGCAATTGCCCGGCTCGGAAAAACGCTTTCGCGACTGGAAGAAATGGGGCCACGGCCGCCTGAACGTCACCAAGGCGCTGGAAGAGTCCGCAGATACCTATTTCTACCAGGTCGCTTATGACATGGGGATCGATCGGCTGTCGACCTGGCTGACCAAATTCGGTTACGGCCAGTACACCGGCATCGATCTGTCCGAAGAGCGCTCCGGCCTGATGCCGACGCGCGAATGGAAGCAGAAACGCTATAAAAAACCGTGGTATCAGGGCGACACCATTCCGGTAGGCATCGGCCAGGGTTACTGGACCGCGACGCCGATCCAGATGGCCAAGGCGCTGAACACCCTGATCAACGACGGCACCGTCAAAACGCCGCACCTGCTGCAGAGCACACGCATCAACGGCGCGCTGGTGCCGTTCAAACAGGAAGAAAACACGCAGATCGGCGATATTCACTCCGGCTTCTGGGAAATTGCCAAAGACGGCATGTACGGTGTGGCCAACCGTCCGAACGGGACGGCGCGCAAATACTTTGCGGACGCACCTTATAAAGCCGCGGCGAAATCGGGTACCGCACAGGTATTCGGCTATGAAACCTACAACGCCCACAAACTGGCGGAGCACCTGCGCGATCACAAACTGATGACCGCCTTCGCACCGTTCAACAACCCGACGGTGTCGGTCGCCATCATTCTGGAAAACGGCGGCTCCGGTCCGGCGGTGGGGACCATCACCCGCCAGATCCTCGACCACATTCTGCTGGGCGACAACAATACGCAATTGCCAAGCGAGGCCCCGCTGCCGCCTGGCGTAGAAGGTGACTAAGGTAGAACATGACTGAAAGCCAACAAAAAGGCTCGATCTGGACCAAAATCCACATCGACCCGACGTTCCTGCTGCTGATCCTGGCCCTGTTGGTCTACAGCGCCTTCGTGATGTGGAGCGCCAGCGGCCAGGATATCGGCATGATGGAGCGCAAGATCGGGCAGATCGTCATGGGGCTGATCGTGATGGCCGTCATGGCGCAGATCCCGCCGCGCGTGTACGAAAGCTGGGCGCCCTATCTGTATATCTTCTGCGTGATTTTACTGATCCTGGTGGACGCCTTCGGCCAGATCAGTAAAGGCGCACAGCGCTGGTTGGATCTCGGCGTAGTGCGCTTCCAGCCGTCGGAAATCGCCAAGATCGCCGTGCCGCTGATGGTGGCGCGCTTTATGAACCGCGACGTCTGCCCGCCTTCGCTGAAAAACACCGCCATCGCGCTGGTGCTGATCTTCCTGCCGACGCTGCTGGTGGCCGCGCAGCCGGATCTGGGCACCTCTATCCTGATCGCCGCTTCCGGCCTGTTCGTACTGTTCCTGTCCGGCATGAGCTGGAAGCTGATCGCCGTCGCCGCCGTCGCGCTGGCGGCCTTCATCCCGGTGCTGTGGTTCTTCCTGATGCACGGCTATCAGCGCGACCGCGTCATGATGCTGCTCGATCCGGAGAGCGACCCGCTCGGCGCCGGTTATCACATCATTCAATCCAAGATCGCCATCGGCTCCGGCGGCCTGTCCGGCAAGGGCTGGCTGCACGGCACCCAGTCGCAGCTGGAGTTTCTGCCGGAGCGCCATACCGACTTTATCTTCGCCGTCCTGGCCGAAGAGCTGGGGCTGATCGGGGTACTGGTGCTGCTGGCGCTTTACCTGCTGGTGATCATCCGCGGGCTGATGATCGCCGCCAAGGCGCAAACCACCTTTGGCCGCGTCATGGTCGGCGGCTTGATGCTGATTTTGTTCGTTTATGTCTTTGTTAACATCGGTATGGTCAGTGGCATTTTGCCGGTAGTTGGCGTACCTTTGCCTCTGGTCAGTTACGGGGGTTCGGCGCTGATAGTGTTGATGGCCGGTTTCGGCATCATCATGTCGATCCACACGCATCGGAAAATGCTGTCTAAAAGTTTATAAGAGGTGAGTAATGCGTAAGGAATGGCTTTGGATCGGCGTCGCGGCGGTGTTGCTCTCCGCCTGTACCGCCCCGACCACGGAACAGCAAGCCCCTCCGCAGCCGTACAACGGCCCGGTGGTGGAAATCGGCGGTGTCGAGCCTCAATATGAACCCTATAACCCTAATAACATGCAGGATTATAAGGTTAATGGCGATACTTACCGCATCGTAAAAGATCCGCAGAACTTCTCGCAGACCGGCCTGGCGGCCTGGTATGGCGAAGAGGCCAACGGCAACACCACGGCGCTGGGCGAGCAGTTTGACCCCAACGGCCTGACGGCGGCGCATCCGACCCTGCCAATCCCAAGCTATGTGCGCGTCACTAACCTGGCCAACGGCCGTCAGCTGGTGGTGCGCGTCAACGATCGCGGGCCATACACCAAGGGCCGCATCATCGATCTGTCGAAAGCCGCCGCCGACCGCCTCAACCTGTCCAACAACACCAAGGTCAAGGTAGATTTCATCAACGTGGCGCCGGACGGCACGCTGAGCGGCCCCGGCACCATCGGCACCATCGTGGCGAAACAGAGCTACGCCCTGCCGGCGCGCCCGGATCTCGGCTCCAGCGGCATGGGCACCCCTATTCAACAGGAGGCGCCGATCGCCAGCGGCGCGGCGGTGCGCCCGATCGATAACAGCACCCTGCGCACCGACGACAACAGCGCCCCAGCTGCCGGCGGCAATGCCGCCAACGGCCGCAGCGGTTTCCTCGGCGCGCCGAGCGCGGTGCCGGCCGGGGTGCTGGAAGGTTCCGAACCTGAAGCCGCCGCGGTGGCCGCACCGGTCGCGGCCGGCGCTGCGGCTGCTGCCGCCTCTTCCGGCGGCTACGTGGTGCAGGTCGGCGCGCTGAGCAGCGCCGAACGCGCCCAGAGCTGGCAACAGAGCCTGAGCCAACAGTTTGGCGTGCCGGGCAAAGTGGCGGCCAACGGCAACGTTTACCGCGTCCAGCTTGGCCCGTTCAGCAGCCGTCAACAGGCGGCCCAGCTGCAGCAACGCCTGGCGAGCGAAGCGCAACAACAGTCTTTCGTTACTGCTGCACCCTGAGCGTTAAGCCCGGCGGGCATTCACGGCCGATAAGCGGTTATTTAGCTGAAACATTTTCTTGCAGCTAAAAGGGCACTAACCGCAATTAGTCAGATGAATGGGTAATGCCTGCCGGGATCGCATCTGCTATAGTGTGGCTCGTTTTTTAACTTTACTTTCACGGATGTTGTAGTCCCGATCATGAAACAAGTAACTTCTTTTCGCTTAATCAAAAGCATCGCCCTCGGCACCGTTATCGCAATGAGCGCAGCCTCCGTTGCGCACGCCGATGACGTTAACATCAAAACCATGATCCCAGGTGTCCCGCAGATCGATGCGGAAGCGTACATCCTGATTGATTACAACTCCGGCAAGGTGCTGGCCGAGATGAACGCCGATGCGCGTCGCGATCCGGCCAGCCTGACCAAAATGATGACCAGCTACGTCATCGGCCAGGCGCTGAAAGCGGGCAAAATCGGCCAGGACGATCTGGTGACCGTCGGCCAGGACGCCTGGGCGACCGGCAACCCGGTGTTCAAAGGCTCCTCGCTGATGTTCCTGAAGCCGGGCGATCGCGTGCCGGTCTCCAAACTGACCCGCGGCATCAACCTGCAGTCCGGTAACGACGCCTGCGTGGCGATGGCCGACTACGTCGCCGGCAGCCAGGACGCCTTCGTCAACCTGATGAACACCTACGTCAGCAAGCTGGGCCTGCAGAATACCCACTTCCAGACGGTGCACGGCCTGGATGCGCAGGGCCAATACAGCTCGGCGCGCGACATGGCGCTGATCGGCCAGGCGCTGATCCGCGACGTGCCGGAAGAATACGCGATCTACAAAGAAAAAGAGTTCACCTTCAACAATATCCGCCAGATGAACCGCAACGGTCTGCTGTGGGATAACAGCCTGAACGTCGACGGCATCAAAACCGGCCATACCGACGCGGCGGGCTACAACCTGGTGGCTTCGGCGACCGAAGGCCAAATGCGCCTGATCTCCGCCGTGATGGGCGGCCGCACCTACAAAGGCCGTGAAGCCGAAAGCAAGAAACTGCTGACCTGGGGCTTCCGCTTCTTCGAAACCGTGGCGCCGCTGAAAGTCGGTAAAGAGTTCGCCTCCGAGCCGGTCTGGTTCGGCGATGCCGACCGCGTTGAGCTGGGCGTGGACAAAGACGTCTACCTGACCATTCCGCGCGGCCGCATGAAAGATCTGAAGGCCAGCTACGTGCTGAACACGCCGGAAATTCACGCGCCGCTGGCGAAAAACCAGGTGGTGGGCAGCATCAACTTCCAGCTGGACGGCAAAACCATCGACCAGCGTCCGCTGGTGGTCATGAACGAAGTGAAAGAAGGCGGCTTCTTCAGCCGCATCGTGGACTACATCAAACTGATGTTCCACCACTGGTTCGGTTAACGGTTGAAACGGGCGAAATCGTCCCCATATAGTGAATAACACTAACTCCCGCCCCGGCGGGAGTTATACTTTATAGATTAGCTAGCACTCTGGAGCGCACGCACATGCAAAAAACTAAACTGAACGAACTGCTCGAATTCCCTTGCTCGTTTACCTACAAGGTAATGGGCCTGGCGCAGCCTGAGCTGGTTGACCAGGTGGTTGAAGTGGTGCAGCGCCATGCGCCGGGCGATTACAACCCGCAGGTCAAGCCAAGCAGCAAAGGCAACTACCACTCCGTCTCCATCACCATCAATGCCACTCACATCGAGCAGGTCGAAACCCTTTACGAAGAGTTGGGCAACATTGAAATTGTTCGCATGGTGCTGTAATTCCAGCATAAACCCCTGCTTATCAACCCGGGATGGCGCAGCGTCTTCCCGGGTTGCGCATTTTTGGTCAGCGAAAGGCTGGTCGCAGGCCGGAGCGCCCGGTATAATGGCTTTACCACTTCTGTAACCTGACGATGACTCTTTTGCAACCAGACAAGATCATTTTGCGTCAGCTGGGGTTGCAGCCCTACGCGCCTGTATCCCAAGCCATGCATAACTTCACCGACAGTCGTACCGAGACCACGCCGGACGAGCTGTGGCTGGTGCAGCATCACCCGGTGTTCACCCAGGGTCAGGCCGGCAAAGCCGAACACGTGCTGATGCCCGGCGACATCCCGGTTGTCCAGAGCGATCGCGGCGGCCAGGTGACCTACCACGGGCCGGGTCAGCAGGTGATGTACGTGATGGTCGATCTGAAACGCAACAAGGTCGGCGTACGTCAATTGGTCACGGCGATAGAAGATACGGTTATCAACACCCTCGCCCACTTCCGCCTCACATCGCGCGCCCGTCCGGATGCGCCCGGCGTGTACGTGGGGGAGCAGAAAATCTGTTCGTTGGGTTTGCGGATCCGCAAAGGCAGCTCATTCCACGGCCTGGCCCTGAATGTGGCGATGGATCTCAGCCCCTTCCAACGCATCAACCCTTGCGGTTACGCCGGTATGCAGATGACGCAGGTCAGCGCGCTGGCGCCCGGCGTTGGCATTGAAGACATACACCCAATCCTGGTACAGGAATTTGTTCATTTACTCGGCTACCAGACGGTCGAGCTTCGTAACTGGAACCTGCACGATTATGAGTAAACCAATTCAGATGGAACGCGGCGTCAAATACCGCGATGCTGACAAAATGGCGCTGATCCCGGTCAAAACGGTGGTCACCGAACGGCAGGAGCTGTTGCGTAAACCCGAGTGGATGAAGATCAAACTGCCTGCCGACTCAACGCGCATTCAGGGCATCAAAGCCGCGATGCGCAAGAACGGCCTGCACTCCGTCTGTGAGGAAGCCTCGTGCCCTAACCTGTCCGAGTGTTTCAACCACGGTACCGCCACCTTTATGATCCTCGGCGCCATCTGCACCCGCCGCTGCCCGTTCTGCGACGTGGCCCACGGCCGCCCGATCGCGCCGGACGCCAACGAGCCGGAAAAGCTGGCGCAAACCATCGCCGACATGGCGCTGCGTTACGTGGTGATCACCTCGGTTGACCGTGACGATCTGCGCGACGGCGGCGCTCAGCACTTTGCCGACTGCATCTCCGCCATCCGCGCCAAAAGCCCGAACATCAAAATTGAAACGCTGGTGCCGGACTTCCGCGGCCGTATGGACCGCGCGCTGGAGATCCTCACCGCCACGCCGCCGGACGTATTCAACCACAACCTGGAAAACGTGCCGCGCGTCTACCGCCAGGTGCGTCCGGGCGCCAACTACGAATGGTCGCTGAAGCTGCTGGAGCGCTTTAAAGAAGCGCACCCGGATATCCCGACCAAATCCGGCCTGATGGTCGGCCTGGGCGAAACCAACGCGGAAATCATTGAAGTGATGCGCGATCTGCGTCGCCACGGCGTGACCATGCTGACGCTGGGTCAGTACCTGCAGCCGAGCCGTCACCACCTGCCGGTGCAGCGCTACGTCAGCCCTGCCGAGTTTGACGAGATGAAAGAAGAAGCGATGGCGATGGGCTTCACCCACGCCGCCTGCGGCCCGTTCGTGCGTTCGTCTTACCACGCCGATCTGCAGGCCAAAGGGATGGAAGTGAAATAACGCGTAATAGTTTGTTACGCTATAGACGGCGGAAACGCCAAAAAACGGATGTCCGCAAGGCATCCGTTTTTTATTGCGCGCAGTCAGACGGGGTTAAACGTCTTTCTTTTCGACGCTCTGCTGAGCGGACTGGCTTTCGGCGGCGTTGTTGCCAGCAGCCGGCGGCGTGCTGTCATCGCCCACGGCTTTTTTAAAGCCTTTCAGCGCCGCGCCAAGATCGGCGCCGAGCGTACGCAGTTTGCTGGTGCCGAACAGTAAAATCACCAACACCGCAATCACCAGAAGTTTGGTAATGCTGATACCTTCCATACTCACCTTCTTATCATAGAGCGCTGCGTGAACAGCGAGAAAAACTGACCTTGCCTGCGAATATTTAGCGACTTTCCTTTGGCTCGCACAACCGCAACATGTAACAGAGTGAGATCGGTCGCAGGAATGCCACAGGGCCTCTGGACGTGAATCCCAGACTATTCTTAGTTTATCACCCGCATGATACGCTGCCATGATACTCATCAGGGAGATGCCGGATGTATATTGCCCCACCCATTTTCGATGCCCGAAAATCCGGCCTCAGCTTCGCCAAACGCACCTACCTGCCCCGCGCCGTCGGTCTGGGGCTCGGCTTTATCTGCGTCTGCGCCGCGCTCTATCCCCTGGCTCCGCCCGCGGCGGTCTGGCTATTGCTGGCCTTTCACGGGTTTCTCTGGCCGCATCTCGCGTACCGCCTGGCCTGCCGCGCCCAAGATCCGTTCAAAGCCGAAATTCGCAACCTGCTGATCGACTCCGCTTTCGGCGGCTTCTGGGCGGCGATGATGGCGTTCAACGCGCTGCCCGCCATCGTCATCCTGTCGATGATGAGCATGAATAACATCGCTTCAGCCGGCAAAACGCTGTTTGTAAAAGGATTGGCCATGCAACTGGCCACGGCGGCATTCACCGCCGCGCTGCTCGGCTTCCCGTTTCACCCGTACAGCACGCCGTTGCAGGTCTATCTGTGCCTGCCGATGATCTACCTTTACCCGACGCTGCTCGGGCTGGTGACTTACCGCACCGCCAAGCGGCTGGCGGAAAAGAAACAGGAGCTGCAGCGCATCAGCACCCGCGATGGGCTGACCGGCTTATACAACCGTCGCCACTGGGAGCATCTGCTGCATCGCCAGTTCGACAGCTGCCGTCGCTACCAGGATAACGCCACGCTGATCCTGATGGATATCGACCGCTTCAAAACCATCAACGACACCTTCGGCCATGCTTTGGGGGATGAGGCCCTGGCGGCGCTGGCGGAAGAGCTGCTGATCGGCTTGCGTAACGTGGATATCGTCGGGCGCTACGGCGGCGACGAGTTTGGCGCGGTGCTGCCGAACACCAACGCCGAGCAGGCGGAAATCGTCCTGCGACGCATCCAGCAGCGGCTGGATGCGGTCAGCTTCAAGGAGGCGCCGCAGCTGCGGCTGCAGATCAGCGCCGGCATCGCCAACTACCACCCCGCGTTGGGCGGCTATCTGGACTGGCTGAAAGCGGCCGACAGCGCGCTCTATCGGGCGAAGCAAAACGGCCGCAACCGGCTGGAAACGGCAGTGCCGCCAGGGGAGTAACTTACTGACTTAATAACTTGGCAAAATACTTCGGCGCTTCAACAAAGCCTTCGCGCAGGTAAAACGCATGGGCCCGCTCGCGGCGACTGTGGCAATGAACCTCCAACCGATCGCAACCGCGACGGTGCGCCAACGCCTCTCCCTCCGCCAACAACCGCCGCCCCACGCCCGCGCCGCGCGCCCGATCGTCGACGCAAAAATAGCTGATGCGGCCAATGTCGCCGGCCAACGCCAGCTGCGGCAGGAAATGCAGCGACAACACGCCCAGCACTTGCGCCCCGTCCGCCGCCACCAGCAGCGCCTCGTCCGGGTGCGCCAACAGTTGCTGCATGCGCTGCGTCAGAAACGCCTCGGTGCCGGGATAGCCCAACGCCGTCATCAATTCGGCGATAGCGTGCCGGTCGCCCAGACGCGCCGCTCTGATTTCCATCGGTTTTACCTCGCAGGGGGTCGATACTACAAAATAGACGGCGTTAGGTGTAACATCCATCGGGTACGGTGAAAAAGGCCGTGCGGCACGCTGGAGATGACATTCCTCCCTAACCGCCTTCACAGGCTGATGATGTCTACGTAACCTCTCGGAGAGAGGCGCGTAGCGTTACGCCTGTCCCTTTCCGAGCCCGTGAATTTCTCTGTTTGAAAGGGAGTTGCCCCATGTTGAGTTCTTTACTGGCCGTCTTTATCGGCGGCGGCGTCGGCAGCGTTTTGCGCTGGGCGGTAAGCATGAAAATGAATCCGCTGAACGCCCACATTCCGCTCGGGACGCTGATGGTCAATCTGATCGGCGGTTTTATCATCGGTCTGGCGATGGCGATCTTCACCCGCATGACACACCTGGATCCCACCTGGAAACTGCTGATCACCACCGGCTTCTGCGGCGGCCTGACCACCTTCTCCACCTTTTCGCTGGAGGTGGTGTATCTGATGCAGGACGGCCGCTTCGGCTGGGCATTGGCCAACATGCTGCTCAACCTGGCCGGCTCGCTGGCGATGACGCTGCTGGCCTTCATGCTGGTGATGTGGGTCAACGGGCGCTAAGCCCTTAATGTTTCCTTAATCTTGCATGCGCATAATCTCATCCAGAACTCCTGACTGGATGAGAAATCGCTATGTTTAGCCTGCCGAAAACCACCGCCGAAACGATCGCCGTTGCGCTGTGCGTGCTGATCGTCGCCGCCTTTATCAACGCCTACCTGTTCGCCTAACCCCCCTTTCCCCGCAGCGCGCGTTCATCTTGCGTCCTCCCCATCCGTTACACTACAATTGAGAATGAACGTTCACACCCAAAATTGTGAACCCGGCTCACGCGCAGCAAAGGATCGGGCAGATGCTCTCCCCCAACGACAGTAAACAGGCCAAAGTGCAGGCGCGCCGCGATCAGATCGTCGAAGCGGCGAAAACCAGCTTCCGCCACCACGGCTTCCATGCCGCCAGCATGGCGGAGATTGCCCAGGGCTCGCAGCTCAGCGTCGGGCAAATCTATCGCTATTTCGCCAATAAAGACGCGATTATCGAAGAGATCGTCAACCGCATCATCACCAGCAAGATGCAGCGCCTGGAAAACCTTGGCGATCACATCAACCTGATCGCCGGCACGCTGGCGGCGCGCACGCTGTTTCAGCAACCGGGCGAGAGCGAAACCGATCACATGCTGATGCTGGAAGTGACCGCCGAGGCCACGCGCAACCCGGTGGTGGCCAAACTGCTCAGCGATGCGGAAGCGCGGCTGTTTCGCCACGTGTGCCACAACCTGCAGCGGCTGTATCCCGATTTCAGCGCGGAAGAGATCGCCGCCCGGGTGGAGTTTATCGCCGTCATGAGCGAAGGCACCGGTTACCGTATCCTTACCACGCAAAAAGCCGATGCGTCCCTGCTGCGCGATCTGTATCAGCAGGCCATTTCTCACCTGTTCAGGAAATCTTAATCTCCCATGACCAAACACTTAGCCAGACAACGTCTGGTGTACGCCGTCGTGCTTGGCCTGTTGGCCGCGCTGGGGCCGCTGTGCACCGATCTCTATCTGCCCGCCCTGCCGGAAATGGCGGGCGAGCTGAATACCTCCACCGCCGCCGCGCAGCTCAGCCTGACCGCCGGGCTGCTCGGCCTGGGCGTCGGCCAGCTGATTTTTGGCCCTTACAGCGACAAACTGGGCCGTATGCGCCCGCTGCTGCTGTCGCTGATCCTGCTGCTGGGCGCTTCGCTGTGGTGCGCGCTGGCGCCCACCATCGACCAACTGCTGATCGCCCGCCTGCTCCAGGGCATCGCCGGCGCCGGCGGCGCGGTGATTTCCCGCGCCATTGCCCGCGATCTGTACGCCGGCCACGAGCTGACCCGCTTCTTCGCCCTGCTGATGCTGGTTAACGGCCTGGCGCCGATCGTCGCGCCGGTGCTGGGCGGCGTCATGCTGCAGGTGATGAACTGGCGCGGCATCTTCGGCGTGCTGGCGGCCATCGCCGTGCTGCTGTTCAGCCTGTCGGCGCTGAAGCTGCGCGAATCCCTGCCGGTCGAGCGCCGCAGCCAGGGCGGCATTCTGGCGATGCTGATGTCGCTCGGCGGGTTGCTGACCCAGCGCTATTTCATGGGCCTGTGCCTGACGCAGGGCTTCGTAATGGCCGGCATGTTCGCCTATATCGGCGCTTCGCCTTTCGTCTTGCAGCAGATCTACGGCCTCAGCCCGCAGATGTTCAGCCTGTGCTTCGCCATTAACGGCGTCGGGCTGATCATTGCGGCGCAGCTGGCCAGCCGTCTCAGTTCACGTTGGGGGGAACGCCGGGTGTTGAGGGGCGGGTTAACGCTGGCGGCCGTCGCATCGCTGTTGCTGCTGTTGGCCGCCGCGCTGCATGCACCGCTGGTCGTGTTGCTGGTGCCGCTGTTCTTCTCGGTGGCGGTGATCGGCATCGTCGGCCCGACCGCCTCGTCGCTGGCGATGCAAAGCCAGGGGGACAAAGCCGGCAGCGCGTCGGCCTTGATCGGCGTGTGCATGTTCGCGCTCGGCGCCTGCGCCGTGCCGCTCACCGGGCTGGGCGGCACCTCGGGCCTGTCAATGGCGCTGACCATCGTTGGCTGCTACGCCATCGCCATCCTGCTGTTCAGCCTGTTGGCCCGCCGCAGCGACGCATAACGCGCCCAATAAAAAACCCGCTCAATGAGCGGGTTTTAAGAAATTCAGCTGCGCAGCTTAGATAGCAGTAACGTTAGCGGCAGATGGGCCTTTGGCACCGTTCGTGATTTCAAATTCTACACGCTGGCCTTCAGCAAGCGTTTTGAAACCGTTGCTAACGATGGCAGAGAAGTGAACGAAAACGTCCTTGCTACCATCTTCCGGAGTAATGAAACCGAAGCCCTTGGATTCATTAAACCACTTAACGCTACCTTTAATCTTAGACATCAAACTTACCTTTAACGTGAATGAAAGACACAAAACCTGTGTCGATTACAGTACAGCAAGCAGGCAGGATTTTGTCCACCACCGCGATCACAGAAATCCGATAAAGAGTGAAAAAATCCGTGTTGTCCGGTGTAAATGAATGACACCGGTTGCAGTAAGTTACCGTTCCAGGTCAATCCTCTCCCTGCGCCGGCGAACAACGCGCGAACGCCTAAACCTGCCCCTTCCCCCCATCGTTGACGCGCCGTGCAAACACAATCGCTATGAAATATAACCAGATGGTCTTTTTGCTTCGGCGGCCCCTGCACTAGGGTTAGGGTTTATTTCCCACTGTGAGCCAAGCCTATGACCAGCCAGTTGGCAGACAAGATCATCGCCTATCGGCGTGAACTGCACCAAAACCCGGAGCTTTCCAATCACGAATTCGCCACCACCGCCCGCCTGATCCGCTGGCTGCAAGAGGCGGGCATTCGCCTTCTGCCGTTGGCGCTGAAAACCGGCGTCGTGGCGGAGATCGGCAGCGGCCAGGGGCCGATCATCGCGCTGCGCGGCGACATCGACGCCCTGCCGATCGACGAAATCGCCGACGTGCCCTTCAGTTCGCAAAACAGCGGCGTAATGCACGCCTGCGGGCACGACTTTCACACCTCGGTGATGCTCGGCGCCGCACACCTGCTCAAAGCGCGTGAAGCCGAACTGGCGGGCACGGTGCGCATCTTCTTCCAGCCGGCGGAAGAGACCTTCAACGGCGCCCGACACCTGATCGACGCCGGCGCGCTGGATAACGTCGCGGCGATATTTGGCCTGCACAATGCGCCGGAGCTGCCCACCGGCACCTTCGCCACCCGCGCGGGGCCGTTCTACGCCAACGTCGATCGCTTCCAGATCCGCATCACCGGCAAAGGCGCGCACGCCGCCAAACCGGAACAGGGTGTCGATACCATCGTCACCGCCAGCCAGATCGTCGGCGCGCTGCAAACGCTGCCCAGCCGCAGCTTCAGCTCGCTGGAGTCGCTGGTGGTGAGCGTGACGCGCATCGAAGGCGGCAATACCTGGAACGTGCTGCCGCAAACCGTCGAGCTGGAAGGCACGGTGCGCACCCACAGCGATGCGGTGCGCCGCCAGGTGCCGGATAAAATTCGCCAGGTGATCGACGGCGTTGCCGCCGCGCTCGGCGCGCAGGCCGAACTCCACTGGCAGCCGGGGCCGCCGGCGGTGATCAACGACGCCCATTGGGCGGCGTTCAGCAAAACCGTCGCCGCCGAGGCCGGCTACCGGGTCGAAGAGGCGGAGCTGCAGATGGGCGGCGAGGATTTCGCGCTGTATCTGCATCACGTGCCGGGCGCGTTCGTCAGCATCGGCTCCGCCAGCGAATTCGGCCTGCACCATCCGCGTTTCAATCCCGATGAGCGCGCCCTCTTTCCTGCCGCCCACTATTTTTCGCTGCTGGCGGAGCGCACGCTGCAGCAATTAACCCCCGCAGCGAAAAAAGCCCTCAGCAACGCCTGAATAACGTGAAATAGTATTTCCCCGACGCCGCTGATGCCGCGCCGGGGATTATTATTTTCGCTCGCCGTGATATTTGCAGTTTTCAACATTTGAATATGCTGTTTTGTTGTTTTACATCCCGACAGCGCTCATCAATAGTGGACGCATCAGACACCGCGCGCCTTTCGGCGCATGACAGGATAATCACGATGAGCGACAACGCGAATAATCAACGGCAATTACGGCTGGGCGCCATTCTGCACGGCGCCTCGGGAAATATGTCCGCCTGGCGCCACCCGGACGCCACCGCCGACGCCAGCATCAACCTCGAATTTAATATCGCCTCGGCGAAAAAAGCCGAACAAGGGAAATTCGATTTCGTCTTCGTCGCCGATGGCTTATATATCAACGAAAAGTCCATTCCGCATTTTCTTAACCGTTTCGAGCCGTTGACCTTATTGGCCGCGCTGTCCGCCGCCACCGACAAAATTGGCCTGGTGGGCACGCTCTCCACGTCCTACAGCGATCCGTTCACCGTCGCCCGCCAGTTCGCCAGCCTCGATCACCTGAGCAACGGCCGCGCGGGCTGGAACGTGGTGACGTCGCCGCTGGAAGGTTCGGCCAAAAACTTCTCGCGCGCCGAACACCCGGAGCACAGCCTGCGTTACCGCATCGCCGGCGAGTTTCTCGACGTCGCCAAAGGACTGTGGGACTCCTGGGAAGACGATGCCTTCGTGCGCAATAAGGCCAGCGGCGAATTTTTCCGCGCCGGGAAACTGCACACCCTCAATCATCAGGGGGAGTTCTTCTCGGTGCAGGGGCCGTTGAACATCGGCCGCACGCCGCAGGGCCGCCCGATCCTGTTCCAGGCCGGCGCCTCCGAAGACGGCAAACGGCTGGCGGCCAAGCACGCCGATGCGATCTTCACCCATCACGACACGCTGGAGCAGGCGCAGGATTTCTACCAGGACGTGAAGCGGCAGCTGGTGGAACAGGGGCGCGAACCGGACGACCTGCGCATCTTCCAGGGCGTGAGCGTGATCGTCGGCGACGACGATGCGGACGTCGAGCGCCAGTACCAAGAGACGGCCCGTCTGGTCAGCATCGAGAACGCCCTCAACTACCTGGGCCGCTACTTCGAACATTACGACTTTTCCCGCCATCCGTTGGACGCGCCCTTCCCGGACATCGGCGATCTGGGGCAAAACAGCTTTCGCAGCACCACCGACGCCATCAAGCGCAACGCCCGCGAGCGTAACCTCACGCTGCGCCAGGTGGCGCTGGAGGCCGCCTCGCCGCGCCCGGTGTTCAGCGGCACGCCGGAAGCGGTGGCGGACGGCCTGCAACGCTGGTTCGACGGCGAAGCCGCCGACGGCTTCATCATCAGCGGCGGTACGCCCAACGCCTTCGGGCACTTCGTCGATCGGGTGGTGCCCGTCCTGCAACGGCGCGGCCTGTTCCGCCAGGCGTACCACGGCGATACGCTGCGCGAGCACCTGGGCCTGAAGCGTCCGTTGAACAGATTCACCCAATAATAAGATCGTTTTCAGGGATACCCGCTATGCAGAAAACCGTTACCGCCGCTCTCGTGGCGGCCTTGCTGAGCCTGACCGGCGCCGCGCAGGCGGGCACCGGCATCGATTTGCAGGCCAATGAAACCCCTATCCATGCGCCGAAAAACCCGCAGGCGATCGCCAAGCTGCCGGCCGACTTCCGCTTCGTGAAGCCGGGCCGGTTCACCGTCGCGATCGCCGCGCTCAACACGCCGCCGCTGGCGCTGTTCGCCGCCGACAACCGGCGGCTTATCGGCAGCGAAGTGGATATCGCGCAGTTGGTGGCCGACAGCCTGGGCCTGGAACTGAACGTGGTGCAAACCTCGTGGGAAGACTGGCCGCTGGGGGTGGTTTCCGGCAAGTATGACGCGGCCATCACCAACGTCACCGTCACCAAAGAGCGCAAAACCCGCTTCGACTTCGCTACCTATCGCATCGACTCGCTCGGCTTTTATGTCAAAACCGGCGGCAAGATAGCGACGATCAAACAGCCTGCCGATATCGCCGGATTAAAGATCATCGTCGGCTCCGGCACCAACCAGGAAGCCATCTTGCTGGCATGGGACAAGCAGAATCGGCAGCAGGGGCTCAAACCCTTCCAGCCGATCTACGTGACCGACGATGCGGCCGCCACGCTGGCGATCCAGTCCGGCCGGGCCGACGCCTATTTCGGGCCCAACGTGCTGGGCGCCTATAAAGCGGCGCTGAATGGCCGTACCCGGCTGGCGGGCACGGTGGAAGGCGGTTGGCCCAAGGCGGCGCACATCGCCGTCACCATCCGTAAAGGCAACGGGCTGGTGCAGGCGGTGAATGAAGCGCTGAACGGCGCGATCCGCGGCGGACAGTACGATCGGGTGCTCAACCGCTGGGGCGAGAGCGTCGAACGCCTTGCGCAGTCGGAAATCAACCCGCCCGGTCTGGGCGATTAGGAGCGCGCGATGACGCAAGACACTTTCATTCAAACGCTGCCGACCGATCCGCTGATCGCCCCAGTGATCGAGGGGCTGTTCGGCGAATATCGTCAGCGCTACGGCGACTATTTTGGTGACCAGGAACCGGAACCGCTGGACCTGTACGCGCCGCCGCAGGGCGCCTTCATCGTGCTGCTGCGCGCCGGTGCGCCGATCGCCATGGGCGCCTTCAAGCGCTATGACGGGCAAACCGCCGAGCTGAAGCGTATCTGGACGCGGGGCGATCTGCGCCGCCAGGGCCTGGCGCAACGGGTGTTGCAGCAGTTGGAAACGCTGGCGCTGGCGCAGGGTTATCGCCGGCTCTATCTGACCACCGGCTTTCGCCAGCCCGAAGCGGTGGGCCTGTACCTGAGCAACGGTTATCAGCCGCAGTTCGATCCCACCGTCGACAGCGAGGTTTACAGCCGCCCGCCCTACGATGGCCGCCTGCCGTTCCGCAAAAGCCTGATTGCAGAGGACGCCTGTTGTTGCGCGTCGGAAAGGAAAATCGCCTAAGGCCCCTTTATCTGTATCAGGAGACATGACATGTCCAAACAAGAAATCTTGAAAGTGGTGCCCGCCCGCTATCCGCTGCGGCTGATCGGCGCGCTGTTTTCGCTGTTTATTCTGGCCGCCATCGTGCAATCGGTGGCGGGCAACGCGCGCTGGGAATGGGGCGTGTTCGCCGAGTGGTTCTTCGCCCCGGCGGTGCTGGCGGGGCTGGGACAGACCCTGCTGCTGACGCTGCTCGGCACGCTGTTCAGCATCCTGTTCGGCACCCTGCTGGCGCTGGCGCGGCTGTCGCGCTCTTACCTGCTGGCGTCGCTGGCCTGGGGGTATATCTGGCTGTTTCGCTCGCTGCCGCTGATCCTGGTGCTGATCATCCTGTATAACTTTTCCTATCTGTACGACGCCATCTCGCTGGGCATTCCCTTTACCTCGGTGGTGTTCGCCAGCTACCCGACCATCGATATCCTCGGCCAGTTCGCCGTGGCGGTGCTGGGCCTGACGCTGGTGCAGTCCGCCTATACCGCCGAGATCATCCGCGGCGGCATCCTGGGCGTGGATTACGGCCAGCACGAAGCGGCGGCGGCGCTGGGCCTGCCGGGCTATCGCCGCACCTTCCGCATCATTCTGCCGCAGGCGCTGCGATCCATTATTCCGACCGGATTCAACGAGATCATCAGTCTGGCGAAAGGCACCTCAATCGTTTATGTGCTGGCGCTGCCGGAGCTGTTTTACACCATCCAGGTGATCTATAACCGCACCCAGCAGGTGATACCGCTGCTGATGGTGGCCACCGTCTGGTATCTGTTCATCACCACCGCCCTGTCGGTGATCCAATACTACATCGAACGCTATTTCGCCCGGGGCGCGGTGCGCGAACTGCCGCCGACGCCCTGGCAGAAACTGGCCGGCTGGCTAAAACGTTAGGAGACCCGTATGTCTGAAGCCATTGATTATTACGCCTTGCCCGAACAGCCGGCACGCAACCTCACCCCGGTGCCGGCGCGCGGTCTGATCGAAATCAGCAACGTCAGCAAATTCTTCGGCAAACACAAGGCGTTAGACGACGTCAGCCTGACGCTGCAGCCAGGCACCGTGACCGTGATCCTCGGGCCTTCCGGCTCCGGAAAATCGACGCTGCTGCGGGCGATCAACCATCTGGAGCGCGTCGACGAGGGCTTTATCCGCATCGACGGCGACTACGTCGGCTATCGCCGCAAGGGCAACCGGCTGTACGAGCTGAAGGAAAAGGCCATCCTCCGGCAGCGCATCAACGTCGGCTACGTGTTCCAAAACTTCAACCTGTTCCCGCATCTGACGGTGCTGGAAAACATCATCGAAGCGCCGGTGGTGCACAAGATCCACTCCCGCGAACGGGCGAAAGCGGTAGCCTATGAGCTGCTGGATACGGTCGGGCTGCGCCACAAGGCGGACGCCTACCCGCGCCACCTCTCCGGCGGCCAACAGCAGCGCATCGCCATCGCGCGCGCGCTGGCGCTGAACCCGAAGGTGATCCTGTTCGATGAGCCGACCTCCGCGCTCGATCCCGAGCTGGTCGGCGAAGTGCTGGACGTGATTAAAGGGTTGGCGGATCTGGGCGTCACGCTGGTAGTGGTGACGCATGAAATCGGCTTTGCGCGCGAAGCGGCGGATCGGGTGGTGTTTATGGTCGACGGGCAGATCGTCGAGCAGGGCGATGCCAGACAGGTGCTGGCTCAGCCGCAGCACCCGCGCACCGTTAACTTCCTCAACAAAGTGCTGTGAGCGTCGGGGCGCCGATGCGCCCCGCGCAGGAGCAGGTTAGAGGCCGGCGAAACGCCGCTTCTCGGCGGCGAAATCCAACGGGCGGATCCCCTGCTGGTTTTTGTCCTCTTCGGTCAGCAACGCCGGGGGAATAAACCAGGTCACCTCAAACAGCAGCCCGTCCGGGTCGTGACCATAAATGCTTTTGTGCACGCCGTGATCCTCTTCCAACCCGAGAATGCCGCGTTCGGCCAGCTGATGGCGAATGCGCTCCAGCTCTTCCAGGCTGTCCACTTCCCAGGCCAGATGATACAGCCCGGCCGGCGGCTCATGCTCCGCCGGCGGCTCGCCGTTGGCGCGAAACACCCCGGCGCGCTGCTGGCCCAGGTTCTTGCTGAACAACGCCAAATCGTGATCGTTGTCCGAGTCGGCGGCCTGGGTAAATACCGCCCGATCGGGGCTGTCGGACGGCTTCAGCTTGAAGCCCAATACCTGATGATAAAAATCGGCGCTCTGCCGCACGTCGCTGACATACAGCACGGCGTGATTGAGACGTTTGATGCCCATCGCTATTCCTTTTTGCGCATTGAATAAAGTCAGCATGAACATAGCATGTCGCCGGGAAGCCGCTAAATGCCGTTATCGCATGACTAAATGCCGCCCGCGCAATCTGTCGCTGCAAGGCATTCCGCGCTATCATAAGCGCTGTATTGAACCTTTTTGTGAGAATAGCGATGAACGGCAAGATAACGACTTTTTTTGAAGACAAAGGCTTCGGCTTTATTACCGACGAGAACGGAGAAAATCGTTATTTTCACGTGATTAAAGTGCAAAACCCGGAGCTGATTAAGAAAAACGCGGCGGTGACCTTCGAACCGACCAACAACACCAAAGGCCCGTCGGCTTATGCGGTCAAAGTGTTGGCGCCCAGCAAATACATCATCATCGCCAATGAAAGAATCAAGATCACCAGCATCAAGTCTTTCAATACCTTCACCAAGGAAGTGCCGGTCAAAGCCGACGTGGATAAAGAGAACACCGTGCTGTCGGTCGGCCTGCTGATGAACCGCATTCGCCCGCAGTCTGAAGACCAGGCGCAGGCCATGCAAACGCTGCGCATGCTGACCATCACCACCTTCCAGAACACCACCCATACCTTCTCCGAGCACGAGATCGACATGGATGAGACCATCAAGGCGCTGAAAAGCCTGTAAGCCTCTGCGTACAGAAAATAACCAACGAAATGTGTCGTCGCCTGTGTTAGCGTGAGTTTTCACCTGACACAGGCTATTGATATGTCCGATTCCAGCAGCGTTAAAGGTTTTATCAACCGCTCCACCCAAATCGTCTGCCCTAAATGCGGCTATGTTACCCGGCAAAAATGCGCGGCAATGCTGCAAGACGTGATACTGATTTGCCCTAATTGCGAAACCCGCTTCGAGCCCAGGCAAAGCTGAAAACGGTTAGCGGAACAGGATATGCTCAACGCTGTTGCCGTTCACCACGTTGAACGATTCCACCCGATTACGCCCCTGCGATTTGGCGCGATACAGCGCGATATCCGCCATGTTCATCAACTGCTCCAGCGATTTCACCTCGTTCATCGCCAAACTGGCGACGCCGACGCTGATGGTGATTTTCAACGTCTGCTTGCCTTCAGCCTGCAGCTCCGTCTGCTCTACCAGCCGGCGCAGATGCTCCCCCAGCGCCACGCCCTGCGCCGCCAACGCGCGCGGCAGCATGATGGCGAACTCTTCCCCGCCCAAGCGGCCGAATAGCTGATCGTGCCGCAGCTCGCGCCGCACGATGTGCGCGAACGACGCCAGCACCTGATCGCCGGCGCTGTGGCCGTGCGTATCGTTGATCTGCTTGAAATGATCGATATCGATCAGCAGTAACGACACCGCTTCTTTGGAACGGTGCTTGTGCTCCAACAGCTCGCTCGCTTTGCGCGTCATCGCGCTGCGCGCCAGCACGCCGGTCAGGAAATCGTGGTTGGCGCTGTGCTCCAGACGCCGCATAAGCTTACGGTTGGCCGCGATGGAACTGGCGAGGATCAGCGGCCCCATCACCAGCATGGCGATACCCAATCGGGCAGACATCAGCGTGTCGAGGAAGGCATTATGGTTGTTCGGCGTTTCATACAGCACCAGGTTGGCGGAGATGCTGCTGATCTCGGACATACCGGTCAACAGCGTCAGCAACGTCACGGGGAACAGCTGGTAGCGCACCGCGCACCACAGCAGCGCCGGGATCGGGAAGGCGATCGCGCCCGGCCCGCCGATATAGACGCTGAACGCCAGCGACAGCAGCAGCGCCAGCAGCGGCAGGCAGCCTTTCAAGCGCCAACGCACCTGCATGCGCAACAGCTGTTTCAACCGCGGCGCCGCCATCAGCACCGGCAACAGCAGCAGGGTCGTCGAAAACTGTTCGCTGAACCAGGCCAGCCAGGCGACCACCACCGTGTTGTTGTACAGGCTATCGTTACGCAGCACGGACAGCGTCGACGCCACCGCCGCACCGGCCAGGCTAGCGCTGAACATATAGAGTATCGCCTGGGGTTTACCCATGCGCCGTTGAGATTGCGGCAGCATCAGCATGATGCCGTAACCGACGACGATCAGCGACATGTTGCAGGCGTTAAGCCACAGCGCCAAAGACCAGCCCTCGCCGGTGCTGAGATCGGCGGCAACCATGCCCAGGTAGGTCGTGAGCCAGCCGAGTGGCGTGGCGTAAGCGGGTTTGCGCAGCAGCAGGCCGAGCAGAATCGCATTCACCGGCCAAAATAAAGAAAGCGAGCCAATCGGCCGGCTAAGAATGCCCACCAGGGAAAGTAAAAAGGCCAGCATGAAAAGATTGATAAGCTGAACCGTAAGCGGCAGGCCATGCCTGGCGTTTATTCTGGCGTTCATCGCCTCGCCCATATTTTGCTAATAACCAGAATAATAATGTGCATACTCTCTCGCCCGGCCAGTGAGGGATAATCAACCCGGATTTCAACCAAAAAAGCCAGACAAATCAATAATAAAAAGCATTAACAATTAATTAACAGACTTTTCTTAACCTAATGTGGCGGCGGCGGACTCCCCCGCATACCGTCGGAAAATAATGCTCAGCTCTGCTGACAGCATAGCGCAAAGCGTAATAGGCCGCCGACCGACGTTAATTACATTAATAAGATTGTGGTTATTGCTCGTTGAATGATATTTGAATAACTACGCGATTATTTTCCTGCAACTGGGCCGCCCGTGCAATAACAACCCAAAAAAAGCCCGCCTAAAGCGGGCTTGCTTGAACAACAGCAAATCGACAGTTACGACACAGCCATTCATTGCATGCCTGTGCTGCCATGCAGTGTAGCGGCGAAAGCTTAAGCAGACCTTAGCAACAAAAAACCCGGCCTAGGAACCGGGAATATTTGTACGAAATGCAGCGTTAGCCCAAGCAGGCTAATAACATTTCGCAGCTTACACGCCAAATGTGCAGAGAAAATGAACGCTGCACGCGGCAAGGCCTTACGCCAGTTTGGCGGCAAAGCCCGCCACGCGCTGGCCATAGAGCTTGGCGGTCGCCAGATCGCCCGACAGCATCTCGTCCACGCCGGCATCCGACGGCGTCTGTACCAACAGCCCCACCGAACCGCCCAGGTTGTTGACATCGGTACGCTGCGCCGATTTGGTGTTGGCCGGCAGCAGCCCCAAGCTGACCCACAGGCCGCCATGTTGCGAAGCCAGCGTTTGCAGCGCAATCAGCGTGACCTGTTTGTCGCCGTTCAGGCTGGCGCTGTTGGTAAAGCCGCCGAACACTTTGTCCTGCCACTTGCGGCCGAACCAGGCTTTGGAGCTGGCGTCGGCGAATTTCTTGAACTGCCAGGACGGGCCGCCCATATAGGTCGGTGAGCCAAAGATGATGGCGTCCGCCTCATCCAGCTTCTGCCACGCTTCATCGCTGATATCGCCTTCCTGATCGATAGCGATCAGTTCGGCCCCAGCGCCTTCCGCCACCACTTTCGCCAAACGCTCGGTATGGCCGTAGCCGGAATGAAACACCACTACTGTCTTCGCCATAGAAATTCTCCACTCATTGCACAAAGGCGCCGACGACGCCCATCTCGCGTTCAATCTAATCAAGCGCGCAACGGCTGAATACTGAATAAAACTGACGGTGTTATTCAAAAAAATCGCGCTACGCGCCGCCGGGTATGCGCAGATAAAAAAAATCCCGCACAAGGCGGGATAAACTTAACAGGGATGGGGTAATACACTACAGGGAATGGATAACACACAACATCATCGGGTAGAGCTACAGTACCAATCCCAATGTATAGAACTGTCATCCCCGCGTAAGTTTGCTCGGCCAGATGTAACGCCGAATGGGGAGATGAAACAACCGATAAACTCATCCACGGCCATATAGCCGAGAGCGACGTCCCCCCATAAACCCGTTTGAATATGAAGATGTCACTACGCCCTCGTCATCCCATGCAAACATTTACTGAATTCGTTGTTCAATCATTCATCCTTGCACAAAAAACAGCATTAAACATCAGCACAAATAATTAACAAATACAATAATAACATTAATTATTAATCACCCCATTCGCGATCCAGGTTCCGTCCTATCAGAGCGTCATTTTTCTTTCGTGCTCTGAAACATGGACGACAGGAAGGGCTCGGGAGAGAAACCCCATTATCTTTGTCGATTAAAATCGCCAAATAGCAACAACAAGGCAGTTTTTAAAACCAAAATCCTGCGAAATTAACAATACAAAAAACCAAAATATCAATTTTTTCTATTTTCATAAGCTATAAAAATAGTTCTGTTTTTTATCATTTTTATTCTGTGACCTCCCACTCATTATTAAAAAATCAAGGAATACTCAACGACTGCCTGATTGCAGCCTTATCAAGGCCTGCAGCGACACTCGGCTTACAGGAGCAGGAAAATCATTAAAATAAATTAACCTTACTGATTGACTTGGATATAGCTTATAGATAATAATATTTGCGTATGTTTACCTTTGATTAACAAAAAAGGACTTAACTTTACATAACATCACAATCCCTACCAGCAGCATCGTGATGATAAAAGTCTTTTAAAAACAACAAAAAACCCAATCACCTTGCCAACCACAGGCACAAATGATTAGCAAGGTAATTAAATGGATGCGAATAATTTGTTTTTTTTGCGGTGAATGCCCATTGCGGTATGTCGAGGGTATTTAGCTGTCTCTTACACTCAATACAGGAAGAAGCAATGAACGGAAGACAAATGTCCTCTGATAACGCCAGCGAGCAAACGCACGTCAATCACGCCCTATTGCAATTCATTCTCATTCTATTGTCAGGTTTGGGACCAACCTCATTCCAAATTTTCCTGCCTTCAGTGCCTAGCCTGGTTAAATACTTTGAAACAACACCTGCGACCGCCAACCTGACAGTCTCTCTATCGATGATCAGTTTTGCCCTTGCTTGTCTGGTATATGGAAGATTGGCTGATCGACTGGGACGCAGAACCATATTACTGTTAGGCATGGCGATCCTGATTATTGGTAGTTTCATTTGTTTATCGGCGCAGTCCATTGAAGCCGTAATTTTGGGCCGTATTATTCAACCGGCGGGCGGGGCGGCCGGCGTTATTGCGGCGCGAATTATCGTCATGGATATCTATCACAGCGAAAAGGCGGCAAATGTCATGTCGAAACTGGTCGCTTCTATGATGATATCGCCGCTACTGGGCGTGCCATTGGGTGGTTTATTAACGGATAACTTTGGTTGGCGTTCAAATTTCATTCTGATCGGCGCTATTGCAGCCATCGTGTTTGTTATCATCTTGTTCAGTCTCCCCGAAACCCGCAAAGCGCAAACTGGCGTAGAAGCAGGCAAAAGCAATCTGTTCCATGACTATGGGCAGTTGGCGAAAAACGCCACCTTTCTCGGCAACGCCTTTCAATTTGGTTTCGCTCAGTCGGCCTTTATGGCCTTTATGGCCGCCGCCCCCATCGTGCTGACGCAGACCTTCCAACTTTCCGCCTCTGGCGCCAGTTTGTTGCTATTGATGGTGTCTGGCAGCGCCATTATCGGTAACTTGTCGGCCAGCCGTTTACCGCAAAGTCTGTCGCTACGGCGCCGTTTGCTGTTGGGCAGCATCATCGGCTTTATTTTCAGCATGCTCGCTCTGACGCTAAGCCTGATAAACATCTGGTCGATTCCCGCACTGGTCATCCCAACGATGGTATTCAGTATTTTCTACGGTATCACCAGCCCGGCAGCGCAGGCCGGCGCCATTGGTGCGATCAAGCCTCTGGCGGGCACCGCGGCAGGATTGAGCATGTTCATCAGCATGCTTCTCGCGAGCGTTGCCACGCAGTTTATTGCCGAGTTCAATAGCGGAACCCCCCTGGTTATTACTTTTAGCCTGGCCTTATTGGCGTTGCTCTCGTTAATTTCCGCAATTGTCACGCTAAAAAAATCCGAATAAAAATCGGAAAATAGCATCACGGCGGGAATAAAGCCCGCCAGCTACATACCCTTTTTACATAAAATAATTAAGGACCTAGCATGGGTAATCATTTTATCCGTGAGCTGTCTGCATCACGCCCGTCGGCCATAAATTTAATTTGCTTTGCTCATGCCGGTGGTGGCACCAGCCGATATCGTACCTGGCATGCCGAATTACAGGAATATGCCAATATTCTTATTCCTGTTATTCCCGGCAGAGAAGAACGTTTTATTGAACCTGCCTTTTCCACGCTGGAACAAGTGGCCGATGACGTATTCGCTCGTATAAAACCCTATCTCGATACGCCGCTGGTGTTGGCAGGCATCAGCTACGGCGGCCTGCTGGCCTATGAGATGGCAACGCGGCTGGAACAGCATGGTGCCTGCGTTCACGCGCTATTGATCGCCAGCCAGAGGTCTCCCCACTATCACAAAACACGACAAAACTGGCATCAGATGTCGGCGGAAAAGCTGATCGATTGCCTGGTCAAACTAGGTGGCATCAACGCACAGGATGCCGCGACACCGGAATTCTATGAGCTTTTTCTGTCAACCATCCGCGCAGATTTGGAGGCGAGTGACGGCTATGCACCAACAGGTAAAGCCCCGTTGACATGCCCAATACACGTTTGCCACGGCTTGCACGACCAGGTGATCGATCGCCAGGCGACTCGCGGCTGGATAGACGTTACCGCCAATACCGTCGAATGGCGCGAATTTAATGCAGGCCATTTCTTATTTGACGAACAAAAAGATATTTGGCTGCAAGACGTGAAAAAAGTGCTCGCCACATTATCGCTGCACATGCCGCCGACATCCCTGGGGAATCATACTCATGTCTGAATTAGAAAAAACTCTCGATAATGAATTTACCGGCATCGAACTGGCCGTCATAGGAATGGCCGGGCGTTTTCCCGGAGCAGGAGACATTGACGCTTACTGGAATAATCTCTGTCAGGAGATCGATTCCGTTACCTGGCATGCTGATTTTGCGCCGCAAGCCTCCACGGACGGTTCCTGGCACGTCCCTGCAGGCTACCTGCTAACCGATGTCGATCAATTCGATGCAAAATTTTTCGCTATGTCGCCAAAAGAAGCGGCGATCACCGACCCGCAGCAACGCCTGCTACTTGAGTGCGCGTGGGAAGCGTTGGAAAACGCCGGCTATGCCGCCACATGCCACCAACAAAACGTCGGCGTCTATGTCAGCAGCGGTCCCAGCGGGTATTGGTTGCATAATCTCGCGAACAATAGGCAGCTTTGCGCCACCACCAGCAAAATGCAATTGCTGATTGGCAATGACAAGGATTACGCAGCCAACCGCATCTCCTACAAACTGGATTTGAAAGGCCCAAGCATCGTCGTTCAATCGGCCTGTTCCAGTTCGTTGTTGGCCGTACACACTGCAAGCCAGTCCCTGCTGGCAGGAGAGTGTGATATCGCCCTGGCCGGTGGTATCTCGCTGGAATACCCGGCTGAAGAAGGCTATCGGTATGAACCGGGCAGCATTCTTTCACAGGACGGGCATTGCAAACCGTTCAGCGAACATGCCAGCGGCACAGTGCGCGGGAATGGCGGCGGGATCGTGGTGTTAAAACGTCTGGATGATGCGATCAACGATCGGGATCATATTTATGCCATCGTCCGCGGCTCTGCGACCAACAATGACGGCGCACAAAAAGTGGGATATGCCGCACCCAGCGTCGAAGGCCAAACCCGCGTTATCCAAATGGCGCACGCCGTTGCCAACGTGACGCCCGACACTATCGGATACGTTGAAACTCATGGCACGGCCACCAGCTTGGGCGATCCGATAGAAATCGCCGCGCTGGCGGCCGCTTTTGGCGACGATTGTCCAGCCGCAAGCTGTAAGATAGGTTCGGTCAAATCCAACATAGGCCATCTTGACGCCGGTGCCGGTATTGCCGGATTTATCAAGACCGCGCTAAGCCTTTATCACGGTTATATTCCCGCTACGCTGCATTACCGGACGCCAAACCCCGCCATCCATTTCGCCGGTACCCCGTTTACCGTGACGAGTAAAGGAACGCCCTGGGAAGAAGGCTCGCCACGCAGGGCGGGAGTCAGCGCCTTCGGCATCGGCGGCTCTAATGTCCATGTCGTCATGGAGCAACCCCCGGTTTCCGCCGTCTCCCCTGCCGCAGAACCCGCCACCTGCGCATTACGCTTCTCGGCCAAAAGCCAGGTCGCCTTGCGCGCGACAATGCAGCAACTAGCTCATTATTTGCGCAACCATACCGAGGTATCTCTCGCCGATGTCGCCCATTCGTTGGCGACAGGTCGGAAAGCGTTTCCCGTGCGCGCCGCCATAACGGCCGACAGCGTGGAAGAGGCCATCGCGCAGCTGGAAACCGAGCGAGCTAAAACCACGTGCTTCGGAGAAGCCTGCGACGCGCCGATGAAAACAGCGTTTATGTTTCCTGGCCAGGGAACACAATATCAGGGTATGGGAGCCAACCTGTATCACACCGGCGGCATCTTCACCCAAGAGTTCGATCGGCTGGCGCAGCTGTTCCAACCGTTTATCGACCACGACTTACGCTCGCTGTTGTTCAACAAGGCGCAGGACACTGGCGAATTGCTGGCGCAAACCTGGCTTTCGCAACCGGCGATTTTCGCCGTCGAATATGCGCTGGCGAAACATTGGATGGCTTCCGGCCTGACCCCCGAAGGCATGATAGGACACAGCATCGGCGAATATGTCGCAGCCTGCCTCGCAGGTGTTTTTACGCTTGAAGATGCCGTCAAGGTCGTTTCGGCACGCGGTCGCTTGATGCAAAGCATGGATCACGGCGAGATGTTGGCCGTCATGTCTGATGAGGCAAGCCTGCACTCTCGGCTACCCTCCGCCCTCTCCATCGCGGCCGTCAATCGGCCGGCATTAACCGTCATCTCCGGCCCCGCCCATGATATGGACGCGTTTCGCCGGTCATTGGAGCACGATGGCATCAGCTGCCGAGCCCTTGAAACCTCCCATGCTTTCCATTCGGCCATGATGGAACCTTGCTTGCAGGCTTTTGGTGAGGTGCTGGCTCAGGTCACCCTGACACCGCCGCGTCAGCGCTTTATCTCCAATCTCAGCGGAACATGGATCACTGATGAAGAGGCGACGGCCCCGGATTATTGGGTGCGTCATCTACGTGGTACCGTGCGTTTTGCCGATGGGTTGGCAACGCTTATCGATCAACACGCCTTCCTGTTGTTCGAGTGCGGGCCAGGCACCTCATTGAGCCAGGCTGCACGCGCTATTGGCGCCGGCCGCAAAGATGTCAACGCCATCCCGTTGCTCTCGCCCGAGCACACGGGATTGAGTGGCCCGGCGTCACTTCTGCGCATCCAGGAGCAGCGCTGGTGTTACGGCCAGGCAATACCCCACTCATCGCGGGGCAACAAAATTCCGCTGCCGACTTACCGCTTTGATCGCGCCCGTCACTGGGTCGATCCTGAACCGCAAACCGCTGACATGGTGCCGGCCATCAGCGCCGTCGACAACAAAAATGCGCCTGAACAGGCGAAGCCGGCGAACACGCTGGCGGAAAAACTGACGTTGCTGTGGAGCGAAGCGCTGGGAGTCGCGCAAATTGAGCCGAAAGAAAATTTCTTCGATCTCGGTGGCGACTCCATTCTCAGCATCCAGATTGCTAACCGCGCGCGTACGCTGGGGTTGCATTTTGGCCCTGGTGACATCCTCGAGTTTCCGACGGTGGAAAGCTTGCTCGCCGCTTTGGAGAACCGTGCAGGGCAACGCGACGCAGCGGCACAACCCGAAGAAGATCTGGCCAGCATTTATGCAAGCGCCTTGAAAATCCGTCCGGACGAGGCATTCTTGCCGTTCCCGCTTACCGATATTCAGCACGCATATTGGGTTGGACGTAACGCGGGCAATAACTCGGGCAATGTTGCAGCGCATGCCTATGAAGAGTTTGAATGCGCCGATCTGGATCTTGCGCGTCTAGAACAGGCACTCAATGCCTTGATCGCTCAACACGATATGCTGAGAGCCGTCATGACGCACGACGGCATGCAGCGCGTTCTCCCCCACGTCCCCCGATATATCATTGACACTAACGATTTTAGTCAGTTGAAACCTAAGGACGCCGTGGCGCAGTTAACGGCGCTCAGGGAGCGGAAATCTCATCAGCTGATGCCCTGTGATCAATGGCCGCTGTTTGATATTTCCGCCTCGCGATTGCCCGATGGCACCGTACGGCTGCACGTCAGCTTCGATCTGCTGATTATGGACGCCTGGAGCATTACGTTATTCTGGCGCGAGCTGGAGGAACGTTATTACCACGCCGATTACCAGCCTGAACCGGTGGCCATCACGTTCAGAGATTACGTGCTGGCCGAACAGCGCCTGGAACACAGCGCCGCCTATCAGCGCGCTCGCGACTATTGGCTTAAACGCGCCGACGCCTTCCCTTCTGCCCCGTCCCTGCCGCAGCGAATCGCTCCGCAAAGCCTGGAGCATCGCCGCTTCATTCGCCGGGAAACGACGATACCCCACGCCGTCTGGCGCAAGCTGAAAGACGCCGCCGCACACCAGGGCCTCACGCCGTCCACCATATTGCTCACCGCCTATACGGAGATATTGGCGAACTGGAGCGAAACACCCCATTTTTGCCTGAACCTGCCGGCTTTCAATCGTCTGGAGGTGCATCCACAAATCGATCAGGTGATGGGGGATTTCACCTCGGTTCTGCTGTTCGAAGCCGACCTGCGGCAGGAGGAGACCTTTACTCAACGCGCTAAAAAAACGCAAAAACGCCTTTGGGACGATCTTTCTGCCTTGCAGTACAGCGGCGTAAAAATGCTGCGAGACATTGCGGAAAAAAGCGCCGAACGGCCAACCATGCCCTATGTCTTTACCAGCCTGATCTTCCCGTCCGCCGATGATAAACCGATTGTGAGCCGGCTCGGTAAATTGGTGGAAGGGATATCGCAAACGCCACACGTATGGCTCGACTGCCAGGTTTACGAAGAAAAAGGCAATCTCCTCATCAACTGGGATGCGGTCGACGGCCTTTTCGATCCTGACATGCTTGATGCGATGTTTATGGACTATCGCGCATTGCTTATGCGTTTGCCCAAAGAAGAAGCCATCTGGCATGAAAATCATTGGCGCGACGCTCTGGCTCAACGCGTCAACAGCGGCGCCATCGCCGAAGCCAATCGTACGGCCGTCGCCTTTGACGAAAGTTGCTTGCATCAGGGGTTCTTGGCGTATGCAAACAAGAAGCCGTCAGCTCCCGCTATCCTGGGGGAAACCGTCCTCACCTATGCGGATTTGGCGAATATCTCCGCCAATGTGGCGCTGTCGCTGACCAAGCAGGCGCTCCAGCCCGGTGCACGCGTAGCCGTAGTCGCAGAAAAAGGCTGGCAACAAGTCGCCGCTGTGTTGGGTATTTTGCGCGCCGGTTGCGTCTATGTTCCACTCGACCCGACGCTACCGAAGGGGCGCATGCAGGCACTTTTGAGCGAGGCCGAAATTCGAGTCGCACTGACGACGCCCGCCAGCGACGGGCGCGTTGAGTGGCCGGCAACCATCGCGCATCTGCCCATCACTGAAGCGATGAACGCATTCACGGACGAATGGCGCGATGCCGAGATCGACGCGGCGTCGCCGGCTTACATTATCTTTACTTCAGGCACGACCGGTAAGCCCAAAGGGGTCATTGTCACCCATGCCGCCGCCGCTAACACCGTTACCGATATCAATTCGCGTTTCGCTATCGGCGAGAACGACCGTGTGTTGGCGCTTTCCTCACTCTCTTTCGATCTGTCGGTTTACGACATTTTCGGGCCACTGGCGCGCGGCGCGGCCATCGTGATGCCGAAAGATGAGCTTGCCAAAGATCCTGCGCACTGGGAAACCTGCGTGCAGAAATACCGGGTCACCGTCTGGAACTCGGTGCCGGCCTTGGTTGAACTCTTGGTCAATCATCTGTCCGCCAATCAAAACGCAACGCTGACGAGCATCAGGCTGGTCATGATGAGCGGCGATTGGATCAACGTTGCTTTACCGGAGAAAATCCACCGCGCAATGCCAAACGCCCTGAGCGTCAGTCTTGGCGGCGCCACCGAAGCCGCCATTTGGTCCATTTTCCACCTCATCCAGGATATCGATCCGACGATGACCAGCATTCCTTATGGCAAGGCTTTGGCAAACCAACGCTTCTATGTTTTGGACACCCATCTTCGCCACCGGCCCGAAGGCGTTGCGGGCGAACTTTATATCGCCGGCAAAGGGCTGGCCGCCGGCTACCTGAACAATCCCGCAGAAACCGCAGCGCGCTTTATCACCCACCCGCAAAGCGGCGAGCGATTATACAAAACCGGCGATCTGGGACGCTGGTTGCCTGACGGCACCATCGAGTTTTTGGGGCGCAGAGACAATCAACTGAAGATCAATGGATTCCGTATTGAAACCGGTGAAATAGAGCGCGCCGCCGGTAAACACCCGGGAGTCGATCGCTGTGTGGTTCGCCTTCACCGCCAGGACGGCTCAGCACTGCTGCTCGCCTATCTTTGCCCGAGGCAAGACGCCACGCTCGATGAAATGCAGCTCCATCGCCATTTTGCCGAACAGCTGCCGGACTACATGGTGCCAAGCGTCATTATGATCCTACCGACGTTGCCGCTGTCAGCCAATGGCAAAGTCGATATTTCACAGCTGCCGACGCCGCAACTGTCACGCCATAGCGGTGAATTTATCGCTCCGGCGGACGATATCGAGCATCGTCTCTGCCGGCTTGGCCAGAAGATTTTGGGTGGCGAGGCGCTGAGCGTTACCCAGGATCTGTTTAAATCCGGGATTGACTCACGCCGTCTCACCGATTTGGTGACCCAAATTCGCCGAGAATTTACCCCGGCATTCCCGCTTCGCGCCGCCTTTGAAACGCCCAACATACGGGGCATTGCAGAGGCGGTCAGGAATGCGCTGGATGCTGAGCGCACCGAGGACGAACTGCCCCCTATTGTCAAGGTACCGGCCATGTCCCGCTGGCCGCTTTCTTCCGCCCAACAGCGGCTGTGGTTCCATGATCAGCTTCATCCGGGAAACTGCACCTACAACCTGGTGGAACCTTTCGAACTGAACGGCTTGCTCAATGTGGATGCCTTGTCCCAGGCTCTGCGGATCTTTGTCGCCAGACATTCGGTGCTGACATGCCGCATTCTCGACGATCGGGCTGACGCTTATATGTCCCCGTCGCTGGAGACCTCATTTCAGCTGCAGTTGGAAGAGGCGTTCGACATCCCCTCTCACGAGAGAAAGGGCTACATGCAGCGCGCACTTGCTGCCGCGGCGACGCGCCCGTTCGATACCCGTTGCGGCGATATGTTCAGAGCCAGCCTCATCGCATTCTCCGCGCAGTGTCACCTCCTGATCATCGCCGTGCATCACATCGTATGGGATGGCTGGTCCACTGCCATTATGGCGGGTGAGATCAGCGAGATATATAACGCTCTCGTCGCAGGGAGGACGCCAGCCGAATCGTCAGACAGGCTTAATTTCCTTGACGTCGCGCAATGGGAGCAAACGCAACGCGCATCCCGGACCTTCAACACTCAATTGGATTACTGGGTCAATCAGCTTGGCGATAACCTGCCGGTGCTGGCTTTGCCGACGACGCCTGTCGATACCGACCATCTGACCGCTACCGGCGCGCGTCATCCTTTCCATTTAAGCGCGCCGCTCACTGCACGCTTCGATGCACTCTGCGCCAAACTGGGTATCACGCCTTTCATGGGGTATATGACCGCCTGGCAGTTGCTGCTGCATTGGTGGTGTCAACAAGACGACATCGTCGTGGGAACGGCGGCAGGCCATCGTTCTCGTCCCGAACTCGCCGGCGTCATCGGATTTATGGTGAACAGCCTCGCCATCCGCACTCGCTTCCAACGCCATAACGCCTTTGCAGATCTGTGCCTGCGCGTCAAACAAACCTGTCTGGATGCCTACCGGCATCAGGATCTGCCGTTCGATCAAATCGTCAACGCGCTGCGACCGAAGCGAAAAATGTCGCAGTCGGCGCCGATTTACCGCTCGTGGTTCGTCTTGCATGACGTAGCGACCCCGCCATGGACGTTATCAGGCATTAAGGCCACCTTGCTCGATGCGGAATTTCTGCTGGACGTGCACGACATAAAACTGTCGCTGGTTACCAGACAGGGCGCAATGGAAGGCGGGCTGGATTACCGCACCGCCTTGTTTACACCCGACGTAATCGCAAATGTTGCCGTCGCCTTTACGCAGTTAGTCGAGAAGGTTTCTGAGGACATGACGATCACCTTGCCGGAAATAAAAGGCTATCTCGATGCACAACACCCCAAAGTCGATGAAACATCAGCCTGTTCAGACGAATTGCCCTCTTGGGACTTTTCGGTTAATCGCCGCAAATAAATAAGGGTTAACAATGCAAAGCATGAAAGGTATTGGACCGGAAAACCAGACGCAATCCCATACGCTGCACGCAGCCGTCTTTAATCAGGCGATGGCAACGCCACTACGCCCGGCCGTGATCGACGAAAGCGGCATCATGGACTATCAATGCTTGCGGCATGCCGCGTTGAGCATCGCACAGCAATTGTCCGCGCTTAATCTGGCGAAAGAGACGGCCGTCGGCGTCTATCTTCCGCGCGATCGCCATATCCCCGCCAGCTTGTTGGGCATCATGGCGGCGGATTGCGCTTATCTGCCGCTCGACCCCAAGCATCCCCAGGCGCGCACCGAACTGTTGCTGGAGATCGCCCAGGCCAAATACGTCATTACAACAACGGCGCTAGCGAGCAGGCTGCCCGACACCATTACGCCCGTTTTCATCGACGAAAACGGGCGCCCCAACGAAGCCATACTGCAGCGCAACACCTGCGCCACTCAACTGGCTTACTTTATCTTTACTTCCGGTTCCACCGGCGTTCCCAAAGGGGTGATGATCGAACACGGCAACGCCCTGTCGCTTATCGATTGGGCCCACCAAACCTATACTGACGAACAGCTGTCGCAGGTCGCTTGTGGCACGTCGATCACCTTCGATCTCTCCGTCTTTGAAATCTTTGCTCCGCTTACTCAGGGCGGATGCGTGCATATGCTGGCAGATCCCCTGGCGTTATTACAGTGGCACAAGCGTGACGATATTACGCTGTTCAATACCGTACCTTCGGTCATCAACGAGATGGTTAAAATCGGCGAGTTGCCATCCCATTTGCCGATTATCAACTTAGCCGGGGAACCGCTGCCGATGCACCTGGTGCATACGCTCAGGCGACAATGCCCGACGGCAAAAATCTTTAATCTCTATGGTCCCTCGGAAGATACGACCTACTCCACCGGCGGTGAAGTCTTGGCCTCAGACCCGCATCCCACCATCGGCACACCACTGACGGGCCGACGCTGTTATCTGCTTGACGCAGAAGGCAACGCCGTAGCGCCGGGAGAAACGGGGGAAATCTACGTGGCCGGCCCGGGCGTCGCTCGCGGTTACTACCATCGTCCAGAACTCAACGACGCCTTCCTGCCCGACCCCGCCGGCCCCAAAGGGGCGCGCATGTACCGCACCGGCGATTATGGCAAGCAGCTTGAAGATGGACGCCTGCTCTACCTCGGGCGTCGCGACGACCAGGTCAAGATCCGCGGCCATCGTATCGAAATCGGTGAGATTGACGCCGTGCTCCGTCGGCATCCTGGTGTGCGAGAAGTGGCGGTGGTGGTGGTCGAATCAGCGAACAAGGGCAAATCTTTACGCTGCGCGCTGGAGCTGCACTCTCCGGCGGATCGTCATGCCATTATCGCCTGGGCGGCAACCCAACTGCCGGTCTACATGCTGCCGGCGGAGTGGATGGCCTTCGATGAACTTCCCCGTTTGCCTAACGGAAAAATTGACAGAGGTGCCTTAAGACACTGCCGAACGCAACATGAAAATCGTGCGGGCCAAGCGCCTGAAGGCGCCACAGAGCTATCGTTGGCTGGACTTTGGCGCCAGTTGCTGGACTGTGCTGACGTCTATCGCACCGATACGTTCTTCGGTCTCGGCGGGCATTCTTTACTGCTCGCCCGACTGGCTCATGAGATCAAAAAGCAGTTTTCTGCTGACCTTGCGATAGAACGGCTCCTGGCTGCCGATACGCTCTCGCGTCAGGCACGACTTATTGAACAATGGACGAAAAACGCCGATGCGCCGCCGTGCGTCAGCCATACGCGACAAACCACTCTCGAAGCACCCTGTTCGCCCTCGCAATCGAGAATGTGGATGCTGGAAAAACTGTTGCCCGGCTCGCCTCGTTACAACATTCCCGCAGCTTTTCAAATCGTGGGGCCACTGGATCTAAGCCGTCTTTCCAACGCAGCGGAACAAGTCGTGATGCAACATACCATCTTGCGTACGCGCTATGCCGAAGGCGCGCAGGGTCTGCAGCAATGCGTCGCCCAAACCTACCCGCCGGTGGTTCATCATGAAAACCTGTGTGAATGGGATGAAAAAGCAGCCTGGGAACAGGCCTGGAACCGCGCGAACGCCTTCGCTCGCACGGCGTTCGATCTGACCGAAGAAATCCCGTTCAAGGTGCTGGCCCTCAAGATCAAGCAAGACCTGCATCTGGTGGTGCTGCTGACGCACCACATCGCCGTTGACGGCTCCATGGACATCTTGCTGTCCGAACTCTCCGCGGCCTATGAGAATACGGCTTCGGATGCCTCTCCTGCCCCCCTCAGTTACCAGGACTATTGCCACTGGCTGACGCAATGTGAAAGCCGGCAAACCGAGGCTCTGGCTTATTGGCAACGACAGCTGGCCGAGCCACCGGCCGCCCCGCAACTTCCCTGCGATCGGCCGCTGCCGCGCCAGGAACGGGGGCAAGGTCGCCAGTTAAGCGTCCCCATTCCAGAAGATAAATTCATCGCGCTTTCTCAACTTTGCCGCCGACACGAAGTCTCTGTGTTCCACGGGTTGCTGGCGCTGACTTGGGCTTATTTGGGACGCCTGGCGGATACCGACGATGTCCTGTTGACCGCACCGCTGCAAACGCGAAACAACCACGATTTTGCCGCAACCATCGGTAATTTCGTCAATACGGTTATTTTGCGCGGCGATATGCGGCACCAGCCGCGCGTCGGTGAATTATTGCGTCAGGCCAGGCAACGTACCCAGGAAGCCATGCAGTTCGGCCAGGTTCCTTATGAAACGGTGCTCGATAACGTCAAAGGGCTACGCACCGCCAATGGCACGCCGGCGCTCAACGTCATGCTATCGCTGCAGCAAGAACAGCCGCTGTGGACGATGAGGGATACCGGCTCCAGCCACCTGCCCATCGACTTGTTGACCAGCCGTTTCAGCCTGGGCTTCTTTTTCCGTCTCAGCAACGGCGGCCTTGAGCTGAATCTCGAATACGACACGGAACGCTTTACCGATGCTGCGGTTCAGCGCCTGATCGGCCATTGGTTCACACTGATGAGTGCAGCGCTCGCAAACGATGAAACCGTCGTCAATGCCCTGCCTTTGCTCTCTGACGATGAGCGCCACAACATGCTCGACGGCTGGAACGCCACGCAATGCGATTATGCCGGCGATCGGCTGGTGCATCAGCTGTTCGAAGCACAAGCCAGTCAGGCACCTCACCACATCGCGCTATGCAATGCGCAGAACGCGATGAGTTACGCTGACTTGGATACGCGTGCCAATCGTTTGGCCCATTATTTGCTGGCCCAGGGATTCGACGCCGGCGCACGCATCGCTATCCTGTGCGATCGCAGCCCGGCGATGGTCATCGCCATGTTGGCTATTCTGAAAGCGGGCTGTGTTTATGTGCCCTTCGATCCCGCCAGCCCTCCAGCTCGTTTTCAAGCGATGATCCGTATCGCCGGCATCACCGGTATCGCAACTGACGCGCTGTTTGCCGATACCGCCGCCGCCTTGATCGCACAAGCGCCCACCTCGTTGGCGCACGTGCACGTCGCGATAAGCGAGGACCTCTCCTGGCCTTCGACTCCCGTGGAGAGCCGCATCACATCGGACGCACTGGCTTACATCATCTTTACATCAGGAACGACCGGCGATCCCAAGGCGGTCGCCGTCAGGCATAAACCGGTAATCAATCTGATCGAGTGGGTAAACAAGACCTTCACCGTGAACGCCAGCGACAAGTCGCTGTTCGTCACGTCACTGGCCTTCGACCTGTCCGTCTACGATCTGCTGGGAATGCTTGCGGCAGGCGGAACGATTCGCCTCGCCGGCCGAGACGAAACCAAGGATCCGAGTACACTGGCCAACATCGTCTGTGCAGAGGGCATCACCTTCTGGAACTCAGCGCCCATCGCGCTCGATCAATGCGAACCCTATTTCCCGCCGTACCCGATTCCATCATTACGCCTGGCCTTCTTGTCCGGCGACTGGATCCCCGTATCGCTGCCGGACAAGCTGCGTAAGACGTTCCCCAACCTGCAGCTGGTTGGCTTGGGCGGCGCCACTGAAGCCGTCATTTGGTCCAACTTCTTTATCATCGAGCGGGTAGCGCCGGAGCAAAGCAGCATCCCTTACGGCAAACCGATTCAAAATGCTCGCTACTACATACTGGATAAGCAACTGCAGCCCGTTCCCATCGCGGTCGAGGGCGATCTGTTTATCGGCGGCGAGGTATTGGCCGAAGGTTACTTCGGCGATCAAGAGAAAACGGCGCGCAGTTATCTGCCCGATCCATATGGCCTGACGCCAACCGCCAGAATGTATCGAACCGGCGATAGAGCCCGATTCTTTCCGGATGGCACCATCGAATTCCTGGGACGGCAAGATACGCAGATAAAAATCAATGGATACCGCATTGAAACGGGCGAAATCGAAGCTGCGCTACTCACGCAACCCGGAATAAACGGCGCTTGTGTCGTGGTTAAAGGTGAACGTCATCGCCTCTGGCTGTGCGCCTATATCGTCAGCGAGGAACACAATCAGGAGGCGATTGCACGGCTGCGCGCCAATCTGCGCACCAAATTACCCGAATACATGATCCCCGCCGTATTCACCTGTCTGTCAGCATTTCCTTTAACCGCCAACGGCAAACTGGATAAGCAGCGGCTTCCGGAGCCAATAACGCTGAACGGCGGCGGCGATCGGCACGCCCCCCCGACAGGGCACTATGAGACGACGATCGCCGATATCTGGAAGCACGAACTTAACTGCGAGGCCCTGAACGCTACGGATAACTTTTTTGATCTCGGCGGCAACTCCGCCAGCTTGATAAGGACACACAGAACGCTGGAGAACGCGTTGAACCGCACGATCCCCATCGTCACGCTCTTTCAGTACACCACTTTGCGCAGCCTCGCCGAATGGCTGGCCGGCAACATAGAGAACGATGCAGCGGGCGCATCTCAGGCAACCGAACAGCGGCTCTCTGGCCGACAACGCCTAATGCAACAAAGAAAACAACGAATCACCGCCAACGACTGATCTTATTGACAGGAAAAAATGATGGATGCAGATGCCAAGCTTATCGCGCAATACCAGCCGCAGCTGGTGAAGTTGGGCGCACATAAAGTGGCTCATTTAGATGAGCCACTAATGAATCATTTAATACGAACACACCATCTTCTCAGGGAAATGGAATGTGACGAGACGATATGCTTATCCGGATTATTTCACGGCGCATATGGCACACAGGGATTACATACCGATGAGATTGGTGACATTCCGTCATCTCAAAGGGAAATTGTCAGAGCCAGTATCGGTGAAAACGCCGAGCAGCTGGTTTATCACTTCTCCGTCATGAGTTACGAATCATTGAGTAAAAGTTTCCGTAATATCCTCAAACCGGAAGGGCAACCTTGTTTGAAGGATCGCAGGAACGGTCAAACGCTCAACGTTTCAGTAAGTCATTTCCAAGCATTGTTAGCTTTAAAGCTGGCGGACGTATTGGCGCACACCCCTACGCAGAAATATCACACCTGTCTAAATCTGCCGGCGGAATACGGCATGTTTTGGGAGTTAGTCGCGGAATATCTGGGTGAAAAACACTTGTCCATTTGGAACAAAACCATTAACGGGTAATAAAAAACATGAAAACTGCAGAAAACATGGCATTACCAGAGAATAACTGGGAAGGGTTTCCCCTGTCTTTTCAGCAGCAACAGCTGATTAAGCAAACTACCCGAAATAGCCCGCAATATTTCAGCGCAACGTATTCTCTGTCAGGATCTTTGGACCCCAACCGTTTAATCGCGGCCTTGTCCACACTGATTAATGAACATGAGATTTTGCGAACGTCGTTCAGAAACGTATTGGGAGAAAACAGCGATGTGCTGATGGTCATCAATGATCCCTATCAGCCCGAACTGATTATGGCTGACGGTGAGCCTTCGGACGTTAACCCGTTCAACGAGGAAGAAGCGGCATCGGCATGCGCAAGTCCCACAGCCAGAGAACGGCCTCTCAAAGCCGCGCTTTACCGCATAACAGCCGACCGGCATACGCTGGTGATTTCACTGCCCACCGCCAGCCTGGACTATGCCTCCGCCGACGCGATGATGGTGGCGTTGAGTCGCCTCTATACCGGTGAGGCTGGTACGTCGTCCCCCATTGTACAATACGTCGACTTTGCCCAATGGCAGCGCGAGGATTTCCCCCCGCAAACTACCGTTACTCATGTCGAGCCCATCCCTTCTTTGCGTCTGCCTCTCGAATTCAAGTCCGACAGCCAGGATTGGCAATGCCGCCCCATAACGCTGACGATGGAAACACAATCTCAGCTACAAGCGCTGGCAACAGAAAACGCCTTGTCTCTGCGCGCTCTGCTTTACGCTTGTTGGAGTGCTGCGTTATGGCGCATAGCGGAATATCCCGACCGCTTTGTGCTCAGCACGAACCTGGCCGGCCGCCCTTTTGCGGAACTTCAACAGGCTCTGGGTCGGTTCGAATATGCAGTGCCTACGATCGCGCAGCCCAACGCTGACATGACGTTGCTGCAGTTCGCTGAACATTGTCAGCAAGCACTGCGACTGAGCGAGCAGCAAGACGGCCGCCAGCCGGGTGATGTTCATTCAGCCAGCGAGATCGGCTATCAATTCTTCAATGCGGCGTCGGCAATCGAAACACCCCTGCTACATTGGGAAAACCGTACCGCCATCCCTGTACCGGAACACTGCAGATTATCTCTGCAGGTGAATGCCGGTGAACGCCTCCACCTTGTGTTGCAGATACAGCAAGGCGTCTTCGATACGGCAGGGATCGCAACGATTGAGCAGGCGTTCCGCGCCACGCTGCAGGCGTTGCTCAAGACACCACAGGCCATGCTCGATCGCTTTCCGCTTATGACTGACGATGAAACACGCATTCTGATTGAAAACACCCATAACGCGTTGTCGTCATCGCCGGCCCTCGGTTGTTGGTACCATACTTTCAGCCGCCAGGCGTCGCAGACTCCCGATGCGCCGGCGTTAAAGTACAACTCGCGCATTTGGCGCTATGCCGAGCTGGATGCCTTCACCAATCAGTTGGCTCGCCATTTGCTGAACAATGGGGTGGAACAGGGCGCAGCGGTCGGCCTGATGCTTGAGCGCAGCGATCTGGCGCTGGCGGCTATCATCGCCATCCACAAAGCCGGAGCCTGTTATGTCCCTCTCGACCCTCAACTGCCCCAGCAGCGGGTGGAGATCATCCTGAAGCAAACCAGGCCGGCACTGATGCTTGTCGCTCAAGCGCAACACCGCCAGGCGCAGCTCACCCTCCCCGTGATGGCGCTGGATGAGCAGTGGAATGACATTAGCGTGTTGGATGACTCCGCGCTGCCATTCACCGCGTCTGCCGACAGCCTCGCTTATGTGCTCTACACCTCCGGCTCTACCGGAGAGCCGAAAGGCGTCAAGATCGCTCATCATCAATTGCAGAACTATGTGTCCGGCATTATTGAGCGTGCGGAACTGGGCGCAGCGCTCACCTATCTCTCCATTGGCCCCATCACCACCGACTTGGGTAATACCACCCTGTTCCCCGCACTGGTCACCGGTGGCTGCATCGACATCTCACCTTTCACGCACGCCGAGGATATTCAGGAGCAAATTCGCTATATGGAGCAAAGCGAGTATGACGTCCTCAAATTGACCCCTTCTCATATGGCATCTTTATTCGCGCTGGCGGACACGCCGGCGCGCCTGATGCCTGGCAAGGCCTTATTGCTGGGGGGTGAGGTGTTAAGTTGGGGGATGTGGCGCCTGTTCAACGATTTTGCGAACGGTTGTCGCATCTACAATCATTATGGGCCAACCGAAACCTGCGTGGGCGCCATTGCGCAGCAGGTAGCGTCGGATAAATACGCCAGGCTGGCTTCCACCGTTCCCCTCGGTACCCCCTTGCCGCATGCCCGCTGCTATGTCGTCGACCCGCATGGTGCATTGCTTCCCGTGGGCGTCGCGGGTGAGTTATATATTGGCGGCGAGACGGTCGCTTGCGGCTATGTGCAAAGCGCTGAAGATCAGCGTCCCCGCTTTATCGCCGATCCCTGGAGCCCGCGATCCAATGCCCGGCTTTACCGTTCAGGGGATAAAGTTCGCAGGCTTCCCGATGGCAGCCTGGAGTTTCTTGGCCGTATCGACCGTCAGTTGAAAATCCGCGGATTCCGGGTAGAACCGGCCGAAATAGAAAGCACGCTGCGCAAACATGCGGAGGTTTTGGACAGCTGCGTCGTTGAACAAGGCGAATCCGGCAGTGCACATCTGTTGGCTTACGTGGTTCTGCAAAGCGGCGACAACGGCAATGCCGATTGGCTGCGTGAGCATCTCGCCGCTTACCTGCCGGATTTCATGATCCCCTCTCAAATCGTGTCGCTCTCCCGCTTCCCGTTAAACCACAACGGCAAAGTCGATCACCGCATGCTACCGGCGCCGGATACGCTTATCGCCGCCAACGCCGATGACTATGTCGCGCCGCAAAGCGAAACGGAAAAAAGTGTCGCGGCCATTTTCCAGGAGTTGCTGCTGGCCAACCGTGTAGGCATACACGACGACTTCTTTGATATCGGTGGGCATTCGCTAATCGCCACAAAGTTGGTCGCTCAAATCCGTTCCACCTTCGATATTCCGTTCAATCTGCGCAGCGTTTTTATGGATGCGACCGTAGCCGGCCTCAGCCGCAACATTGATGAACAACGACACTCTCAGGAACTGGCAAAATGAACGAAACAGCAAGCGGTTTATTCGCCCGACGGCGCCAGAGCCAAGGCGTATCCGTCACCAGTCTGGTCACCGCGTCACCACTGACCCATGCCGGCGCTAAAGGTGTCATGCTGCGCCCGGCGCTAGCCAACCTATCCGCCCCTGAGTGGGGGCAAAACAGCTGGGATTATATCGCCAGTCTGTTAGCCGAATCTGGCGCCGTTTTGCTGCGTGGCTTCAAGGTCGCGGATGTCGCGGCTTTTCGCGCCTTTGTGCAAACGTCGGCAGGCGCATTGTTGGGATACACCCACCGCTCTACGCCGCGCAGCAATATCAGCGAAGGGATATACACCTCGACCGAGTATCCGGCCGACCAGCATATTCCCCAACACAATGAGATGTCCTACACCCGCAGTTGGCCCAAGCGGCTGTTCTTCCACTGCGCCGTCAAACCAGGCGATCGGGGGCAGACTCCGCTTGCCGACAGTCAGGGGGTCTATGAACGCCTGCCGGAAGACCTGCGCGCGCGTTTTGAAGCCCATGGCGTGATGTACGTGCGCAATTTTGGACAAGGTTTGGATCTCAGCTGGCAGCAGGTATTCCAAACGGAAAATCAGGCGGAGGTTGAGGCGTATTGCCAAGCGAACGACATCCAATGCCAATGGTTGGGGGAAGGACGCCTGCGCACACGCCAAATTTGTCAGGCGACCCTTGCCCACCCGCGAACGGGGGCGGGGATCTGGTTTAATCAGGCGCATCTGTTCCATATCAGCAATCTGCCGGCGGAGGCGGAACGTGAGTTAAGACGCGAATTCGCCGAGCATGAGCTGCCGCGCAATGCCCTGTTTGGCGACGGCAGTCCTATCCCGTCAACCGACCTGACGCTGATTCGACAAGCCTATCAACAAGAAGAAATCCTGTTCGACTGGGAACAGGGCGACATTCTGATTTTGGATAACGAAACCATTTCCCACGGCCGGCGACCATTTACGCCGCCGCGCAACATCATGGTGGCAATGACATGAGCGAATCAGGTTCATTTAAAGATGTACGTCGTGAAGTGGCGTACGCTTATGAAAATGTGAAATTTTTTAAAGCTCACATGGCAGCGTCGGGCCTACGGCCCGACGACATTAAAACCCTGGCGGACTTTAAACGCATCCCCGTCACACGCAAAATGCACTATCGACGCAACTATCCGTCAGGGGTGTTAGCTGCCGGATTTACACTGACCGGGCCGCATGTGATGCGCTTTCAAAGTTCTGGGACCTCAGGAGAACGTTTGAACAGCGCGATCCTTTCCTATGACCTGGCGCGACGACAGGCCACCAGTATGGGCGTCAATGCAAACTTCAACGCACTGTGGCGCCCTGGTGCCCGGCCGCGCATTTGCCGCTATGCCCCACCTAACTGCTCTGACGTAGAGTGCGGCATCGGCCTGACAACCATGGCGGAACGCACGCTGGCCGACGGCACGCTGGTCTTGCCTGTCGCTCACGACTTATTGGCGACCCCCGCCAGGATGATCAAGCAGGCGCTGGACGAAATCGCCGCCTACGATCCGGAAATTTTGGTGGTGGACCCGACGCATTTAGCTTTTTTAACTCGAGAGGCCGACAAGTTGGGACGCACTATCGTCACCACCAACAAGCTGCATATCGTTTGTGGCTATACCCATTTGACGCAGGTTGCACGACGTCAAATTCGGCGCTTCTTCGGTGACGAAACGCCAATCGGCAACATGCTGGGCATGTCGGAACTGGGTTACCTCGGTTTCGAATGCCACCACGGTTGTTTGCACATCAACAACCAAGATTTTTTCCTGGAGTTTTTAAGCGGGGAGCAGGAATCGGCCTTGGATGAAGTCGGCGAGTTGGTCATTTCCACCATTGATGACAGCTTGCTACCGCGCATTCGTTACGCCACCGGCGACCTGTACCGTCTATCGTCGGAACCCTGCACCTGTGGCGCCACTTTGCCGGTGGTCAACATCGAAGGGCGCGCCACCCACAACGTCATCGGTAAAAACGGGGCGATAGTGACGCCTGCCGAGGTCGATCTGGCGGTGGCCGATTGCCCAGCGATCGATTTATATAAGTTGGAACAAGACGAGCTCGGGAATCTTCGTTTTCGCTATATCCTCAATCAAGCATCATCGTCTGAGCTACTCGCATTGCAACAGCGCATCAGCGCACTTTGCCAAACCCGCGACATCATTTTCGAAGCCGTGGATTACATCGCCTGCGAACGCAGCGGAAAATTCCAATCCTGCATTTCAAGATATAACGGGGCATCTCATCCATGACGAATCATTTTATTGACCGCAGTCAGTTCCCTGCGCTGATGCAGGAAATAGACGGACGGCCTCTCAACTATCTCGACAGCGCCGCGACTACCCTAAAGCCGCGCGTCATGATTGACGCCGTAACGGAGTATTACAGCCAGAACGGCGCCAATATCCATCGCGGCAAACACCGTCTCTCCGATGAAGCCTCCAATGCCTATGAAGCCGCGCGCCTCGCAGTAGCGGACTACATCAGCGCACAGGCTAACGAAGTCGTGTTTACCCACAATACGACCCATGCGCTGAACATCGTGGCGCAAGGATTGGCGCTGAGAAAATCGGATCTGGTTATCGCTGGTGTCGATTCACATCATTCCCAACTATTGCCTTGGCGACAAGTAGCCACCCTGAGGTTCATCCAAACCGATGATCAGGGCAGGATCGATTTGGATCATTTCCAGACGCTGCTCGCGCAACGGCCGAAAGTGGTCGCCCTGACGCACTGCTCCAATGTCACCGGCGTTGTGCATCCCATTGAGCAGATGATCGCGATGATCCGCACACAAAGCGATGCCGTTATTGTGCTGGACGCCGCACAGTCTCTCCCGCACGGCCGTCTCAACCTCCACACGCTGGGCGCCGACTTTGTCGCCTTCTCCGCACACAAAATGCTGGGCCCAACCGGGTTGGGCTTTTTGTACGCGAACCAACATCGCCTCGATGCACTTAAACCGCTGCAATTCGGTGGCGGTACGGTTGACTGGGTGGATGCCGATGGCCAGGTCAATCGTCGGGCGCCCTATCATCTCGAGGCCGGCACGCCGGCGATTGCTTCCGTCATCGGCGCCGGCGCGACTTTTCGTCTGTTAGCCGGCTTCGATGAGACGGCGCGGCGTGAACACGACAAAGGTTTGGTCAACGCGCTGCTTTCCGGGGCGGCCTCTCGCCCTTACCTCAAACTTATCGGCCCCGCCGACGGTGAAAACCGCCATGCCATAGGCGCCTTCAAGTTCTCGGACTGCGTTTCGGTCGGAGAAATCGCCCGCTTGCTCAGCGACGCCTACGGCATCATGTGCCGCAGCGGTTATCTGTGCGCGCAACCTTTCGTTAGCACCCTGGCCGGTGGAGAGATCCTGCGAGCATCCGCCTATCTATACAACACGACGGCTGATATCGATGCCCTGTATCAGGCCCTTGATGACCTGGCGGAGTGCATGGGGCTGCCCACGGTAAACTGATGAAAAACGCCCGGCGTTTGCCGGGCGTTTTATCGCTATAACGCGACGAGGAAAAAAGATGCGATTGATGAACTATGCCATTTTCCCGAACCTGACGGTCTCCGACCCCTTCTGGGTACAGCTCCGGCAAGAGGCAAAAGCCTTGGCCGAAAGAGAAGGGGCGATGAGCAAACTCCTGCAGCAAGGAGTATTGCAGCATGCCACCTTCAACGAGGCGCTCGCAAACCGCCTGGCCTTGAAACTGGCCAATGACGATATCGATGCGACGAGCCTGAGAAACGTTGTTGAACAAACGCTGCAACGTGCGCCCGACATTGTCGACGCCGCGCTGGCGGACATGCGCGCGGTTTACGAACGCGATCCCGCCTGCCACAGTACGGTACAGATATTTTTTTTCTTCAAGGGGTTTATCGCATTGCAAGCCTATCGCATCTCACATGCGCTGTATCGGCATCAGCAACGTGAAATGGCCTATCACATCCAAAGTCGGGTATCAGAACTCTTCTGTATCGATATCCATCCGGCCGCCAAGCTGGGCAAAGGCATCATGCTCGACCATGCTCACGCGATTGTCATCGGTGAAACGGCGACGGTGGGCGACAACGTCTCCCTGCTGCATTCGGTGACGCTGGGAGGAACAGGAAAAGCCGGCGGCGATCGCCATCCCAAGGTGGGTAATAGCGTCGTTATCGGCGCCGGAGCCAAAATATTGGGTAATGTGCGAATCGGCGACAGTTGCTGTGTTGCCGCCGGCGCCGTTGTGCTCAAGGACATTCCGCCATCGGCCACGGCAGTGGGCGTTCCCGCCCGGATTGTCGGCCTCTAAGCGCCTCCCACACACCGGTAGCGGTGAAAAAGTTTCGGTGTGTGGGGGCTTCCGAGATTTGGGGCATTTATCCGGCTATCTGGCGTCGCGCACCACGAATAGCCTCGACTCGAAACCGCCGCTTTTGAAGGTGCCGGTATTGACCCACCCCGGCGGCGAACGGCCGAAGTCCTGATTGAAATCCCCGCCGCTGACCAGCCAGACCCGGCGATGGCCTTTCGCTAACGCGCTGAGGTTATCGACGTAGGTCTGCGCCGCCCGATCGTGGAAAAAGGTGCCGAAACCATAGGCATTGGGCTTGCCCGAAATGCCGTTGGGCCTGGCGGGGGTATACAGCAAGGCGCGATAGCCCTTCTTGTTGTAATACACATAGCTCAGGTAGTTGAACATGTTGCTGACCACCACCGCATCGTTGGGCTGATAGTTACTGTTGATGTAGTGCACCATCACCTTGAATTCATCTTTCTCGACCGGATAGTCGTTGCGCACGCCGCAGCCGAACAGCAGGCTGAAGAACAGCAGCAAAGAGATCCCGCGCACCCGGCTTTTCGTACCGGCGATCAGCACGCCCAATACCAGCGGAATGCCGAGCGCGGCGGAATAAAGGTAGCGATCGACAAACAGCGGCGAACGCCAGGAAATGGCGAATACCAACGTCACCGGGATCAGCATGCCGCCGAGCAGCAGCAGCGCATATTTTCTCGGCATCTGGCGCCGCCACAGCAGCAGTGAACATAAGGCGACAAACATCGCCGGCAGCAGCCAGAGAATGATCGTGGGATAGTTGCTGCCATCATGCCCGGTGAGAAAACGCCAATACATCGCCGGCAGATCGCCCCAGGCAACCTGAGGGATCCAACCGACGTCGCCGCCGACCCGCAGTTCAGCAATATGCGCCAGCAGATTGAGCAGCACCAGCAGCCAGGGAATATAGGCCACTCCAATCGCCGCATTGGCCACCCACCACGCCGGCTGCCTGATGTAACACTCGCCTTCGCGGCGGCACGACAGTGCCAACACCACCAGCCAGTGCGCGATCAGCGTGAAAATCGTGAAGTAGTGAGTATAAAAGCTCAGCGTCATCAACAGCGCATACAGCGCCAGATAGCGGCGGTTATCCGGCGTTTTCAGCCACTTCGCCAGCGCCATGGCGGCGGCGATCGCCAACAGCCCCATCAGCGCATACATGCGCGCCTCCTGGCTGTAACGCACCGCCATCGGCATGATCGCCATCAGCCATCCCGCAGTCAGCGCCGCCCGCTCGTTGGCCAACCAACGGGTAAAACGCATCGCCAGCGCCACCGTCATCACGCCGAACACCAGGCTCAGCGCGCGGGCCGCCATAATGCCGTCGCCAAACAGCACCATCCAGCCATGCAGCAGCAGGTAATAAAGCGGCGGGTGAACATCGAAGGAAGCATGGTACAGCAAAGCGCCCACATCATAGCGGCTGGTCAGCACGCTGGAGGCCTCGTCGCACCAAAAATACCGATCCGTTAAGGAAATAAACCGCACGATCGCCGAAAACGCCACGATCGCCAACGCGTAATGTTTGTAACCGATGCCTTTTAAGCCGTTATTGCTCAAAGAAACATTCGATACCTGTTGCAGTGACATAACCGCATTCCGCCCAAGAGAATCACACAGTGTGGAGACGCAGCGTCATCATTGCCGACGGCGGGTAAATGGCGGGTAAATCAGTGCGAAAAAATCGGCGCAATCACCGCGGCGGCGCACGGCCCTCAGCGGATTTCAACGGTGATGTCCGGGTAGGCCTTCTCCCCGTCGCTGAGGTAATGCCCCAATGCCCGGTAAGCCATGACGTACAGCACGGCGGCGCCGCACAGGCACAGCAAGGTCACGAGAAAGAATCTGGATTTGCGCACGATAGGCTCCATGGGGAAATTTTCACCTATTGTAACGCGGCAAAATAAACGAAGGTTCAATTGGCGGCGGGTCGTTTGCCCTACGGCCGCTCTGTCGATCCATCAAAGCATTGGAGCGAGCTGAGCGGCAGCGTTATTGGCCATACGAAAACATGCTGCGCAGCGGGCCGACACAGCGCCGCCAGGCATGCGTCATGTTCCCGGGTACGGATGGGTCTCGCGCCAGTGGTCCGCTATCTGCTGCCGCGTACAGACCCACACCCGTTCGTGTTGCTGGATATAATCGAGAAAACGCTGCAGCGCGCGAAAACGCCCCGGCCTGCCCAGCAGACGACAGTGCATCCCCACCGACATCATCTTCGGCGCCTCCTCGCCCTCAGCGTACAGCACGTCGAAGCTGTCTTTCAGATAGGTGTAAAATTGCTCGGCGGTATTAAACCCCTGAGCGGTGGCAAAACGCATGTCGTTGGCGTCCAGCGTGTAAGGAACGATCAGGTGCGGCCGACGGCTGCCGTCGCCGCACACCACTTCGCTCCAGAACGGCAAATCATCGCCGTAATAATCGCTGTCATAATCAAAACCGCCCTGCTCCACGACCAGTTGCCGAGTGTTGGGGCTATCGCGCCCGGTATACCAGCCGGTAGGCGCTTTGCCGAACAGGTCGGCCAGCACTTGCACCGCTTTTTGCATATGCTCACGCTCCTCAGCGATATCCATATGTTGATAATGGATCCAGCGCCAACCATGGCTGACCACATCGTATTTCGCCGCTTTGATCGCCGCGACAATCTCCGGCTGGCGCGCCAGCGCCATCGCCACGCCGAAGACCGTCAACGGCAGGCCACGCCGGCTGAACTCGCGGTGGATCCGCCAAAAGCCCGCCCGGCTGCCGTATTCGTACAGCGAATCCATCGACATATGGCGCGCCGGATAGCTGGCGGCGCCGATAATATCGGAGAGAAACTGTTCCGATCCCGCATCGCCATGCAGCACATGATTCTCCGCACCCTCCTCGTAATTGAGCACAAACTGCACGGCAATCCGCGCGTTGCCCGGCCAGCGCGCGTGCGGCGGATCTCCGGCGTAGCCTCGCAGGTCACGGGGGTAATTCTCATCGACAATGACCATTCTTCATCCCTTTAAAATAGATTTAACGACTGAAATTGACCGCTTAACGCTTTGGTTTCGGGATAGGCCAAGTCCCCTTGTTTGCTGGTCGATAACCCCAACGCCACCAGCGACTCCACCATTTTTACCGCCGCGCTGACGCCATCAATCACCGGCGCCCGCAGCTCGCGGGTCAGTTCCTGCGCCAGCGTCGCCATTCCGCCGCAGCCGAGCACAATCGCCCCGCAGCCATCCTCTTTCAGAGCGCGGATGCAGCGCTCGCGCACTTTCTCCTGCGCCAGCCCGCTGCCGTCTTCCAGCGCCAGCACCGGCAAGTCAATGGCGTGCAGCGCCGCGCAATGCTGATGAAAACCGTACTGATGCAGCAGGTGGCGGGCGATAATCAGCGTGCGCGGTAACGTGGTGACGATCGAAAAACGGGTCGCCACCATCGACGCCATATGCATCGCCGCTTCCGCAATGCCGATCACCGGCCCCTGCGCCAGCTCGCGCGCGGCCAGCAATCCCGGATCGCCGAAACAGGCGATCACATGACCGTCAACGCCCTGCCGTCGCCCCGCCCTCACCTGTTCCAGCACGCCGATCGCCGCGATGGCTTCGTCAAAGTGCCCTTCAATGGACGGCACCCCGTCGCGCGGACACACCGCCAGGATCTCGGTGCCCGGCGCGGCGGCGGTGCGCGCGGCGGCGGCGATGGTGTCGGTCATCGCCTGACTGGTGTTGGGGTTGATAACCTGTATGCAAACAGAAGACATCACGGCTCCTTGTAACCGGCGAACAGCCGGGAAAAATCGGGCAGGCTGACGCCATCGCGCTCAAAGCGCAGGCTGGCGACAATATGATCAAAATGGCGCATCAGGGCGTCGCTCAGAGGCTGCAGCGCTTTATCCCGCAACAAACCGACCAACTGCTGATGATCGTCGCAACGGCACCCCTGCCGCCACGGCGCGCCCCAGGTGGCGATGACCAGGGAAGAACGCTGGCAAAGACGCGTCACCATGTCGGTGATAACCGAATTGCCCGAGATCGCCTGCAGCTGAATATGAAAATCGGCGGAATAGCGAATCGCCGTCGGGCCGTCGTAAGCCTCATGCACCTGCTGTTCCAGCTGAATAATGCGCTCCAGTGCCGCCAGATGGGGCGCCCGACAGCGGGCGATAATATCGGGAAGGTTGGCGACCTCCAGCAGCGCGCGCGTGCGGAAGATAGCCTGCGCCTCTTCCACCGTCGGGCTGGCGACATATGCACCACGTTTGGGCTTCAGGCTAACCATTTGCACAGCGGCGAGTCGTTGCAGCACCTTACGGATGCCGGTGCGGCTCACGGCAAACACGTCGGACAACGCCTCCTCCGGCAATTTGCTGCCCGGCGGCAGCTGATGCTCGACAATCGCCGTCATCAACGCCTGATAAATGGTTTCATCTTTGTCCTGCAGCGCTGGCGCGGCCTGGAGACAATGTTCAGTATTCATTCACCCACTCCGGTTTCACCTATCGATAGCAAAATCGTATACATAACGCTCGGTTTCTGTATGCAAAATCAGCCATTGTGGCCTGGATCCTGCAATAGCCTCAGCAATCCACATAACAAGAGGAGCAGGTTTCATGCCACATTCAACACACATGCATCAGGTTTCGGCCAAAGACGCGACCGCCGGCTACAGCCCGCGACTGTGTAATGAAGATCTCGCGCCGACGCGCGACCAAAACTGGAGCTGGTACAACATTTTTTCATTCTGGATGTCGGACGTGCACAGCATGGGGGGCTATGTGGTCGCGGCGAGCTTTTTCACGCTCGGGTTGGCCAGTTGGCAGGTGCTGCTCTGCCTGCTGATCGGCATTTGCATCGTACAGCTGTGCGCCAACCTGGTGGCGAAGCCAAGCCAAATGGCCGGCGTGCCCTATGCGGTCATCTGCCGCCAGGCGTTTGGCGTCTTTGGCGCCAATATCCCGGCGGTGATCCGCGGGCTTATCGCTTTCGCCTGGTATGGGATCCAGACCTACCTTGCGGCCAACGCCCTGATGCTGGTGCTGCTCAAGTTCTGGCCGTCGCTGTCCACGCTCACCGGAAGCGGCTTCCTCGGCCTGTCGCTCCTGGGCTGGCTATGCTTCGCCACCATGTGGCTGCTGCAGGCGATGGTCTTTTGGCACGGCATGAACGCCATTAAGCGCTTCATCGATATCGCCGGGCCGGCAGTCTATGTGGTTATGCTGGCGCTGGCGGGCTGGATTGTATACAAGACCGGTTTTGACGGGATTTCCTTTACCCTGGCCAGCAAATCGCTGACCGCCGGGGAGCAGACCTGGCAAATGATCACCGCCACCGCGCTGGTGGTCTCCTACTTCTCCGGGCCGCTGCTCAACTTCGGCGATTTCTCCCGCTACGGCAAAAACATGGGCGAGATCCGCCGCGGCAACCGCTGGGGCCTGCCGTTCAACTTCCTGCTGTTCTCCATCGTCACCGTAGTGATTGTTTCCGGCACACAATCGCTGTTTGGCCACATGATCACCGACCCGATTGAAACCGTCAGCCGCATTGGAAACGATCTGGCGGTCGCCATTGGCCTGCTGACGATGATCACCGCCACCATTGGCATCAATATCGTGGCCAACTTCGTCTCGCCGGCCTTTGACTTTTCGAACTGTTCGCCGCAGAAAATCAGCTTCCGCACCGGCGGGATGATTGCCGCCGTTGGGTCGATTCTGCTGACGCCGTGGAATTTGTTTAATTCGCCGGAGCTTATCCACTACACCCTCGACGTGCTGGGCGCCTTTATTGGCCCGTTGTTCGGCATCCTGATCGCCGATTTTTATCTGATCAAACGCGGCCAGGTATCCGTGGACGATCTGTTTGATGACACCCCGAAAGGCAAATACTGGTACCGCAACGGTTTTAACCCGAAAGCCATTGCCGCGCTGCTGCCGTCGGTGGCCATTGGCCTGATCATCAGCTTTATTCCGGCTCTGCACCAAGTGGCCAACTTCAGCTGGTTTATCGGCGTCTTCCTCGGCGCGACCGCCTACCGCTGGCTGGCCCGCGATGAGCGCACCGCCGTGGCCGGTCCGGCGTTCCGGGCGAAGGTGATGGCGCAAAAAGAGTAATTCCGCCCACAGCAAACTGCGCCGGAAGGGAAAAAAGCCATCCGCAACCGTGCCGCCCCGGCGTTAACGCCGGGGCGGCCGTTGTGAGCGAACCAGGCGGCCGCCGGCTTTTCACCGATGCGCGGAGGAGCGCTGAGCGCCGCGTTCAAGCGCGTATTTTCGAAGCACTTCAACCCCCTATCGCATCTGGGGTTGAGGCAAATCTGCATGAAGAGACGGCGGAGTGGTGAGGGAAAGCCCGGCCAGTAAGGCGGCGATAATGACAAACAGGTGCCCTTCGGACGAGTCCAGCAGGAATGAATTGAACAGATGGCAGGCCATGTAGCTGCTGAGCACCGCAACGAACAGATTTCGGCGCGCCGGCGGCAAGCGCCAGGCGACGCGGTAGCAACTCCACATCCAGGTGAGGAACACCATCAATCCCAGCAAGCCGCTCTGCACCGTTTCCAGCAGGTATTCATTGTGCGGATTATGCACGCCATAGCCGGTGGATGGATTGCCGTACCAAAAGCTGCCGGCACCGTTGCCCAGCAGCGGGGATTGCTTTATCAGTCGCAGGGCTTCGCGGGCGAAGGCGGTGCGTTGGCCCATGGAGTTGTCGCAGGCCGCATAAGCCGTTTGGGCCGGGGCGAAAACGCACTCCTGAATTTGCTGGACGCCCAGCGTCAGGCGCTCCATGGCGCGATTGGGGGTCATGACCAGCATCACGACAGCCAGTATGCCGCAGGCGATCACGGCCACTTGCTGCTTGCGCCGGAGTGTGAGCAATAACCAGATGCCCATGCCAACGGCCAATGCCACATACCCGGTACGCCCCTGCACCATCAGCAGAACATTAACCGTCGCCAGCAACACCAGTCCCGCATACCCCCAGCGCCGTTTTCCGCTACAGGCAAAAGCACGCGACAACCAGACCAGCGCCGCCAGCGCCATAAACACGTTTTGGGTGATTTGCAGCTTAAACACCGTAGGGTTGTCGGGGTTCAGCCCGCCCAATGTGACATGGCCAAGCCCGCTCATGAAGCTGATGGCCAATATCGCGGCATTGGCCCACAAAAAGCCGCGGACAAATTGCGTCATCAGCCGCGAGTCGGCCAGAAAGAACAGCGCCAGCGGCAGGACATACAGCAATTTTTGGTATTTGCCGACCATTTTGGGGCCGTAGGCGTGAGCATGCGTCAGCAATGACAACGCCAGCAGCGCAAACATCAGGGCCGGCAACCAGACCAGGGGATGACAAACCAGTGCAGCCCACTGCCGGATATCGCGCAGCCAGAGCAGACAGACGACAACCAGCCCCAGTGAGATATTCATCAGGGGATTGGAGGTCGGGAGGGAGGCTCCCAGCAAAAAGGCGGTAAACGCAAACAACCGTTGCTGAAGGGGCGTCTGTATCGACGAGGAAACTGCTGAGTTGAATAGCATCGTGACGTACTCATTGATAAGAGAAAAAACACGGTGGAAGGCCGCGCAGGATTAACGCTGCGCAGACCCGACGAGGGATGCCAGTTGCCTGTTAACCGCCTGTATCACATCGCCGGCCGGGATGGCCGCGAGGTAACGCTCGCAGGTGTTGGTGTCAACGGCTTCCGGGGCGGGCAGCGGACGATAGTCTCCGGCCCACAGCAACGTGTGGGGCGCCTGCCACGGGGACCATCGCGCGAGGTCGCTGGGCCCGAACAGCACCACCGAGGGCGTATTCAGCGCGGCGGCCATGTGCATCGGCACCGAATCGACCCCGATAAACAGCCGCGCCCGGTCAATCAACACCGCGAGCTCCGGCAGCTCCAGACGCCCGGCCAGATTAATCACCCGCCGCGGTAACAGGCAGCGGGCCATAATGGCGCTTATCATCGCGGATTCATCTTGCGTGCGTCCGCCGGTGAGCACCACCGTTCTGCCCTGGGCGGTCAGGTGGTTAATCACGGCGCTGAATCCGTCCACCGTCCAGGTCTTGAAAGCCCAGCGTGCGGTCGGCTGTATCAGCACAAAATCGGTCAGGTGATGACGTCGGCTGAGCCGGTCAACGTCATCCACATCAGATTGCCGCCAGGCCTGCGTCACCTGCGTGATTGTCGTGGGCAAGGCCAGTGGCGCCAGAATGCTGAGATTATTCAGCACGGTGTGCTGCGCCGGGCCGGCAACGTCGACCAGTAGCGAATGGCAGGCCCGCCAGAGTCGATTGTCGCGTTTGGGGTAGCGAAACCCCAGACTGAAGGTCGGCTTGAGAAAACGGCAATACAACGCCGCCCGCCACTGATCGGAGAGGTTGATCACCAGATCGTAATGGCCGGTCCGCAGGCTGTTCCATAACGCATATTCGCCGCGGTATTGCGCTTTCAGCCCCTCGTGCTTGAGATCCCGGTCCACGGTAAAGGCCAGATAAACATCCTGATTGCCGGCCAGCATCGCCTCGGTGCCGTCATAGACCAGCACATCGATCAACGCATTGGGGTAGTTGACGCGCAATGTGCTGAGCACCGGCGTCATCAACAGGACGTCGCCAAAGTGGCGTAGCTTGATGACGAGAATGCGTTGCACGCTATCCCGGTGCAAAAGCGCATTGGGCACCCGGCGATCGGGGAGTATGGCCAGCGGGGATACGGGGCGTTTGCCGGTGGTGCGATGGGCATTCATGGTTCGTCGCCTCAGAAAAATACAAAAGGCCGCTGCAGGGCCGAAAGAGTCCGTGAGGATAAAAATAGCGCTGCGCCACGGTTCGAAAACCCGAGAAGGCTGCAGGGAGAAAACGCCGTTCTCTCTGCCGTGCTCCCTGAACCGTCAATCTCGTTATCGCGGGAAAGCGGGCGATTAGCAGACGTTCTCGTCATGGCTGAGTACGGGGGTTTTATCCTGATAAATTGTCGAGCGCTACGTGGTATTCACCGGATGAATAAAGAGTTACCGCCGAATAATATCCTGCCCGATCTTAACGGCGACCGTGCAGCAAAGATAATTGGTTGTGCAGATCAATAAGATCCTACCGATCGTTGAAAACGATCAATCCTTTACAAATTGCAGGGTTACCGAGAAAACTCCTAACCCATTGAGGTTATTAATGTCTTTTATTGCTGCAGCGTACGGCGCGTGCTGAACTCACTCCCCGACCGGAGAGCCCGGTGCGGGAAGTGAACCATCGTCAGCGAATAAACGTGGGAGGGGGAAATAGGAGTTTTCACCGGTGGAACAGCGGCGCCGCGGCCGGATACCTAATCACTCGCCAAGCGCAGGAATTGCACGACCGTCGAAAAGCTGAGCTTTGGAGAATAGACCGGCTGGGAGAGCATAGAAATGGTACAGCGATACACTCACCTTGCACCGAACCATCTCACTGAGCATGCGAGGCAAATTGATGCGATTTTCGGAGGTTTAGTCCCAAATCTGTCCCATGATGAAATTGGAAAGACGGGATGAAAGGCGTAACTCATTGATACTTAATGGCACGCCCTATAGGATTCGAACCTATGACCTACGGCTTAGAAGAAAGTGACATAAAGTTTAACCCATTGTAATTAAAGGCCGTTCTGCATTCACAGTGACATGAATCGGCAAGTGATGACATATTAGTGACGCCTTAATGGCACCGTAGTGACGTCACCAATATGACACCATCCCTACCCTTCAACCCCCCCACCAGCTACCATTACTGCACACCCACCAACGGAGCGTAGCAATGGGCAGCATCACCATCGCCGGCCGGCAGATCTTCATTCTCAACGAAAACGACAGATACCCGGAACCGCAGCAGAATAGCCCTCCGATGTTCGCGATACGCGAAGACGAAGAGCAGCAGCACTGGCTTTATGTTTGGCATAAAGGGCGCTGGCCGCTCGTCTCTGAAGATCCATATAAAACCCAGGGCGAAGCAGTTGACGCAGAACTAGCTTATAGATTTACATTTTGAGCATTGAGCCACTTACACTGTTCATTCAATGCATTTTCCATACACCATAGCTTCATTCCCTCAGGAAGAGTTACTATCTGTACGTTGTTTATTTTGGCGTACCATATTAGATAACGATATCTAGATGCCCACTTATCATAGTTATCATCATCATAATCTTTCGCGTGCCATGAATGGCTCAAAACAACCATCCATCCACCATCATTGATAGCTTGCCGCATCCAATGAATAAGTCTTAAAGATCTTTGCCCATCTGATGTAGCGCGGGGTATATCATAAGAATCGAATAATCCTTTTTTTAGATACCTTTCATCAGTAAACGCATTAACGGCAAAACTATAATATTTACTTGCTTCAAGCTTTACTTTTTCCTTAACGTCTTCTGAACCACTTAGCCCTTGAGGCCACACAAAATAGTCATAGCCATTACGCCTAGTAAACCCGTTATCGATTAACCACTGTCTTGATTCAAACAGCTGCTTCTTTGTAATATCATCATTACTAATGTTGTCTTGTATTGTTAAAGTATCGAACCCATGAGAAACAACATCGCTTCCATTATTATACATTTCTTTTAACTGCTCTAAACTCATGGTTTTTTTGCCATCAGGGCCATTCCCATTTATCCAGTTTGGCACGGCTGCTATGGTTATATTGACACCTGTTTCTTTTGATAACTTACCCCAGTATGTATATGTTTCAATTCTGGTGTCGTCGTCTATTATTGTTAGATAAGAAACCCTTCCAGAAACAGAATAAAAATAGTAATAAAATAAGAATAAAAAACCAATAATGAAAATTAGTATGAATGATAGTAGAAAATTCCGTTTCATATAACCCCTTTTTATATGATAAATTTCAGCGAATCATACAGCAAATCACTCAATAAGTCACCAAAGGCCGGGTTCCTTCCCGGCATAATTTAAACTGCTATGTTTACTTGCCCGCAATAAAATTTGTCGTACTGATACTGTTGACGCAAGTCTGACAGCAACAGGGGGCGGTTGTAGATAGCCGCATACGCCACCTCTACTGATGAAGATGCAATCCCTGGTGTTGATGGATCACGCCAAGCACCAATGCGGTACATTGACGGGCCGTTGTTCTCAGTTACCCACCTGTTTTTTAACTGAATCCCTGGCGCATTAACTCCGACAACAAGGTCATCCAGCTGACGCGGAATATACATTGCACAGATATTGTTATCGCCATCTACTGCAAATGCAGACCATTGCCATTTAAGAGCATTGGTTACTGGTTTGTCTTGTGCTGGCGTCGCCTTTGAGAACAAAGGTGTATCCTTTTTATCAGCACCAACACAGCCACTCATCTGTTGAAAACCGTTATCACCAGCAATAGTGGCCTGAACAATACCAATACCAACACCTTGACTAGTTCCAAGCTGAGATAGATTGCCCAGTGGATTGCTATATGTTTGATTTGGCGGAGCAACAGTATTAGGCAAGCGGTGAACAACGATTAAAGTGCGATTTATTCCGTCAGGTACGTTTGTGATATAACCGTTATCTTTGTTGCATAAAACTGTGTTTACAGATTGGTTAGGAGAGCCAATTTTAGTGAGCGTATGTCCATTCCCTGTAAGGTCAACACTAAAATCTCCCCTCCAAGCAGCCATGCACCCTGCAACAGTATTGAACGGGGTAAACATAGGCGCAAATTGAGGGTTTTCAATAATAGAATTATCAGCAAGAATGATTGGCATTTTATAACTCCGACATCCAAATTTCAGCGTAGTCATCCATCGGGCGCAGCACGCCAGTGGAATCAGTATAAGATTCACCAGGCAGATCGCCTGAGCTATCACAAACATTACCTCGCGGCCCATTAATTCTACCGCTTTTTCCTATCTCTCCAGAAACTCCCCATCCGTATGTTAGCACTTCATTTTGTGCCAGTGGACGCGAAGTAACTACAGTAATGCGATTGGAGCCAGAAACTTCCACCGAGGTAATAATGTCCACATATTCATTCGTAATTCTATCAACAACCTCAAACCCATAATTGGCAGACTTCCATACCCAATCTGTTTTTAGTCGAATTGGTGGTGTTGGTACATTATACGTTAACTCACGAATATTACCCTGCACGCGCTCAGAAGTCACTGCAAGCCATGTGATGCCGAATGACTTACCTTCCTGGTTATTTTTGATGGCTCGATGAAATGACCTCTGCGCCAAGCGTCCAACATAGATATACTCATCAGGAGACATGTGAACACCGTCAACGTATTTACCAACATATGCCGGATAACCGATCTGTAAATAACCCTTCCTGGCAAGCTTAGCTATAGACAAAGCAATTGTTGGCTTTACTCTCTGATAAGCCCGGTGTGATGCTAACTGCGCGGCAATCATAACACGGTCAAAGGACTGTCCAGTTATAGCCATTGCGTCATTATTCTTATCCTCAATATATTTAATCAGCAAGGACTCCCATTCCTCTTGAGGCGTCTGATCCCGATAATCGGACTCTCCCTGGCTGAATATCTCGCATAGTTCCGAATATATCACCCCACTATCATTAGCCAAACGCTTTGCGTTGGTAACATATTTGATATAAGTATTATAGCTTTCAGACCCCTTCATCAGCTCAATAAGCTTTAGACCTGCAACACCATGAGATGCCCCGAAGAATTTAAATTTAAGTGATTCAGAAGAGTCAATCCCTAACTCAACCATTAACTTTCTTGTCAGTTCGTTTACGAATGAACTCAAATATGTCTCTGATTGTGGATAATTTTCAAATCCCGGCAGCACGCGGTTGCTTTCTACCAATGGGGCAAGTACATCAGTTTCAGGAGTAGTGCTTCGAATTGTCCCGCTAAATGTTACATTACTATAAGGCTGAGTGGAGTTAACAATTTTCACACTGGCAGGATTTGTCACCCCTTGACTTAATGATTGACCTCCATTCTCTATACCCATAATGCCAGATAGTTCTATTTTACTTGTCGGCTTTTCGGAAATGCTAACACCGCCAATAACAGGAAGCCCTTCATCGTTTTTGTATCCTGCAGAACAAGCGTATGGCCTGTAGTATTTGTCCGTAAAAACAACACCATTGTCACCAGGTAAGTTAATAACCTTCAATCCCGACAAGAACGTATCCCCATTGCTGTTTACATGGAGCGGGATCTTACCGTTATCTGATGCTATTCCACCGATAATCTCCCTACCCAACTCATCTTTCACACCACTGATATTTACTACATTTCTTACTTGCGCTGATAGGTCATCAACTTTATCACTAAGTTCGTATACAAACTCGCTTGATGGATAACTCTTTTCTGTTTTTGTAGGCGTTCCGTTCACATTACGCCATACATCTGCAATATTATTTTTATATGGTGACCAGACAAAGTAATACGCACCATTAGGGATCTCTCCAGATGCAATTGCAGCGCTCGCTTCTGACTCAGTCCATGGATGACCAAGTGGTGCTATATTTGCTAGTGCGCCAGCCCATGTATATCTTTCAACACCAAACCTATCGATGTATGTTCTTTTATCAGAAGTTACAATCTCATCAATTTTTCCAGAGTTGAATTTTAAATCCCTTACGTCCTCGCTTGGGATTGGCTTATTCGTTGGTGTGGTCATTTACGCTGTAACCTCGTAATTATACATTTCATCGTTGTATTCAGACATGGTTAACGAGGTAGTCCCGTCGCCATTCGGTTTCTTTTCTGTGATCGTCCACTTAGTGGCATCCATCTCCATTTGCGTGGCAATAACGTAGCGAGACGGCGACTGGACGTTGTAGCCGTCAAATATGTTGAGGTTTATTGCTGGCACTGCAGCGGTAAAACCGAATGTCGTATCGCTGCGGGGGTATGCCTGAACGCGCGCCGTTGGAGTGCCACTTGCATCAGTGATGACGACAAACATATCCCCAGCCCACTCGATGCGTTCGCTTGTGTCGAAGTTGTTGCTGTTTCGCGCAACGATATAGCCATCCTGCTGGTTCGCGTCGTAGATATCGGCTACCTGCACCATCTGGCCGACGTTCACCCATTCACCATCGGCAAGCGCGCGGATAGCCATCGTTTGGCGTGAATACAGCAGCCGGCGAACTTCTTTCAATGCCCGATCCCGTGCCTGGAAAGAATTGCGGATAAACAGCATGTCGAACTTCTTCGCCTTTACCGGTTCCCCCTCTTCAATCGAGTTGCCGACGATCCGGTAGCGGATGAATGCCTGTTTATTCGTGACCGGGTTTCGATACTTGACCTCTACCCCATCAAAACCACCGGGTAGTGTCATGTCGTAGGAAAGGCTGTAATCCTCCGCTTTCATGTTGGCGCGGTTGAACACCGTTGTTGCGCTTGGCTTCCGTTCATCGCGAGTAAAAGACAACACCCCGCCATCCCAAAATGCGGTTATGGTCGCCGCATCACAGATCGTCTGAATCCGAGAGCCCAGCGAGATATCTTCGTCATCGAAGGTGTAATCGAAATAGCCCAGGCGCTGATCCGGCAACGATGCCGCGATAGAGTAAAGCTCGTAGATGTCGATACTCGACTCTGGCTGACCACCCATCTTTAGCCAGGTGTGCAATACCGCGTCTGCAAACGAGCGTGACGGCCTTTCTGTGTAATCGACTGTCTGTGTGGCCAGGTTGTAGCTGATGACGTGGCGGGTGATTAGAGCGTTATATTTTCGCTCCCTTGCACTGGTCGCGCGTTCTGTCGCAGTGACAGTGACGGTTACGAGCGTGTCATTCGGGTAAACAACGTTGGTGCGCGTCCTGACGATGTGTACAGCTTCAACCTTCAGGATCGAGTGATCGTTACTGTTGTTGGTTCTGACAAACTGAAGCGCATAACGACCATAACCGGCTGCCGGCGTGATTTTGGTTGTCCCGTACTTGGTATCTGCATTCTCGTCATCATTGTTAAGTCCGATGTTTAGAAACTCTGTAGTCCCTGGGATCTGGTTGTTGTCATCGTCAATCTTCCACCATGTGACCGTTGTTCGTGCATAGTCACCATGCCCCAGTTGCGCCTGCAGATGAATCCATAGCTGAGTCCCCTCTACTGGTGAAAATGACGGGCCGATTACCAACGGTTCATTGTCGTTTAGCGTGAATATCGACGTGTTGATCACCGCATCATCGGGGATCTGCCCAATATCATTGCCCCCCAGGTTTATGAAGGTGAATTCGTAGAAATAATGCGGATTAACTGGGGCGCCATCGTCGGTTGTCGTAGCACTGAAGAGATCGGCAAATACAGTGATATCGCGTGTTACTGGGCCTGATACTGTGTTGTATGTGACATTGACCACGAAAGACACGGAATGAGGCTTAGACAGGTCATAGAAGTAATCGAAATCGCTGTTCTGCTTGATTTTCACCTTTGCCTGTCCAGCGATGAACTCCCCAGACACCATATCGGTAGTTGTCGTCGCCGTTTCTGCTGGAAAATCTCCGCTCTCGTTCGGCCCCGGCAGCTCCTGGCCGTCGATGTCGTCAAAAGCGAACCCCTCGTTGATCAGCGGGATGTTATCGCCTGGCTGGTAGATGCGGTATGAGGCGCCAGCCAGCGCGCCGAGGTTCGATTCTGAGTACCTTACTGACGTGACGTCATACCGGCCCAGCCCGAAGTTCATCCACTCTGTGACTTTCTTGATGTTGTTGTCATACTCGAACAGCGACTCCTGAATCAGGTCAGGGTACGCGCGCACCTGGCCGTAGTTGTCAGGCTTTGCCTCACCGTTTCGCGCAATGTTGGTTTGCCCTTTCAGGCTGTTATTCGGGGAGGTCTTTGCATTGCTGCTTGTCGCCACGCCCGCGCTTGGTTGGCCGAGCAGTGACGTCAGGATTTTTTGGACAAACTTGATCGGAGCGAAAATAGGACTTAGCACTTTGCCAATGGTGCCGCTTTTCGGCTGGTCGAACACGCTGATCACGTCGCCGTCGTTGAGCGGGAAATTCAACTCATCATCGGGCTGCAGCTTTACGCCGTTACGCAGAATTTCAACATCGCAGTGAAGATTGGCCGATTTCAGCCAGGGGTAGAACATGCTGCCGGCGGGAAGGTTATGACGTTCTTTAGGCAACCCCGGCACGCGCTGTACTTCGATCAACGGCATAGTCGTAAAACTCCAATTTGGTGAAAACTCGCTCCAGCGTCCGCAGTTTGTCAAAGCGCACATGCCCCGCTTCGCCGCGGCTATGGAATGCTTGCCCATAGATGACTAAACCAACGTGGGCAGGCTGACCGCCGTAATACGCGATAAAAATGCTACTGTCGGCCGCTTTATCGGCCTGATGCCAGAACACAACATCACCGGAAAAACACGTCAGGAAGTCGCTACCGGCTTCGTAGTCCGGCGTTTGGTGTATCTCTATGCCGAGCACATGCCGGTAATACAGCACCACCAGCCCCCAGCAATCAGCCGTGTCGAACGAGCACGCCCGATCGCGCCACGGCTTACCCTCCATGGTGTGAATGAAGTCAGATTTATGCATTGGCGAGTCCTGGGAATTCAGTGGTGTTGTAGAGAAAGCCGATGTTGTTGTTGAGCGGGTTCTGCAGCGTGAGCGAGCACGTTACGTCAGCCTCATCGAGAGAGGCATCTTTCACATACAGCGTCCAAGACTTCAGTGGCGTGTTCATGTCCGCCGCATCGAAACGCTGATACGTGGCAGAGATAGGCGTTATGCGTGAGTGCGCGCGCCACAGCTTCAGCTGCTGCTTAAAGTCCTGTGCCAGACGCCCGAATTTCACCGTTGAGTTGATCACCGGCGTACTGCTTTGCTGGCTCTCTGCGACCTCCATTCGACACGGTGAAAACACCTGGCCGGCGAACGTCTTTGGGTATATCTGGTTAGCCACCAGCCGGAGAACGCCAAATGACGGATGGCTAAACGTCATCGTGTCGTAGATGATCCTGTTGGGCCGCTGTGACTGAAATTCTCGTAATGTAGGCATTCAATACTCCGGCATGTCGCGGTTGACCACTTCATCAATGATCCCCCACTGATACGGCGGCAGCTCAACAATGACGTCTGAGAAATCGTCATCCGGGTTGTAGACCTTCCGGGTGATTACGCTCGCCGTCCACGTCGTCGTGTTGCCGTTGATGCTCGTTTGCACCGGCGGCGCAACGAAATGCAGCTCCTGCAGTTGCAGGCCAGAGCCCCCCAGATTGCACAGCATCGTGAACCACTGATTGCCGTTATCCAGGTAACGAGGGCTGCGATACCACTGTTCGAATGCCCGATCCTCTTGCAGCGTGAAAATCCACGTCAGCGACCAGGTAGTTTTGAGGTCATCTGTCAGGCGCTGGAAGATAGGCGCGCCCACTGCCGGCTGATCGGTGCGGAACCCGGCATCAATCGTGCGGCTCTTGTTGGCCTTCTGGGGAAGTGATAGCCAGTCGGGATAGGGTATTGCCACGGTTTTCTCCCGGTAATAAAAAACCCGCCGAAGCGGGTTATGGAGGTTTGAGTGCTGCTATTCAGTGGCTTTGCGAGGCGCCTGGTGATACTGGGAGATGCCCTGACTAATTTGGCCGCCCTGCTGCAGATCAGCCAGCACAATGCGCACCACATCGGCACCATCAGCCCCTTTGCTGGCCTGAGTATCCATTACACCAGCGCCGGATGAGTAGTTTTCGATAATGATGGTTGGCGCCGCACTGCCGCCGCCGGTCATCTGCTTGTTGCTAATCACCTTGCCGTTGTCACCGGGGATCATGTACTGCTTACCAGTGCTCGCCTGGTAAATCTCTGGCTTGCCTCGCTCACCTACCTGGTACATCGCACCGGCGCTCACAGGGCCGCCGTTATAACGCGCTCCAGCCAAAGCCAGCCCACCAGCCAATCCAACGGTTGAGGTTATCCCTGCAGCCGCTGGAGCAGCGTTAGCGCCAAGAGTTGCCAGTGATGCCATTGCGGCCGCCGGCGCCCAGGCTGAAGCCGTTGTTGCAGCCATACCCACAGATGACGCCACGGAGGCGGCGCCAAGCGTCTGGCCGAGGATGTAGTTTTTCAACGCCTCCACACCCACCTGAACGATGCTGTTTATCACGCTGTTCAGAATGGTGTTGCCAAGCGACCTCATCGCCTCTTGTGCCGACATGGTGCCGGTAAGCAGCCCTGTAATAGCGTTTGAGGCATTACCCGAGAAAGCATCAACAGCGCTCGTCAACATGTCGTAGCCAAGGCTCTGCTGGCTAAGGATTTCCCACTGCGCGGCAGTTCGCTGTTGTTCGTACTGCTTGTTAGCAGCATTCATCAGCTCAATTCCGCGCTGAGTAATCTTCCCTTTATCCGTTTCAAACTGCTGAATCAACGCCAGCTTCTGCGTATTCTCATTGGCAAGCTGCTGCACTGGGTCAACCATGCCGGCAGCTTGCTGTTGAGGACTTACCACGGCTTCAGCCCGGATTTTTGCCAAGTTAACCTGATGCTGTTGCTCCAGCTGCTCAGCCGTGGTGTTGTACTGCTCCTGGCTGATTTTCTTGGCCGCTAACGCCGTGTTTAAGTCCTTCACGTCCTGAGCGTAGCTGGCATTCTCTTTGGCTTCTGGCAGGAGCTTCTCTGCTGCAGCCTGCGCCTTGATAGCGTTGGCAGTGTCCCACTTCTTAGCGGCGTAAGCACCAGCCTCAGCGATCTGGGCCTGTGTAGCTCCTTTACCCAGCGATTGTTGTGCAGTCAGGATCGCCTGCTCTCGGCTAAGCTCACTTGTTGAGTCCGCCGCAAGCTCAGACTGCTGCTTCAGGTTAGCCAGCTTCTGGGCAACGCTTTCCACCTGGCTCGCTGACTTCTTGCCCTCCGCTATCCCTTCCTTGGTTGCCTTCTTCTGCTCCTGAATCGCCTTGGTTGCATCGAACTCTGCACCAGCCCTTTCGCGTGCCAGCATGACGTCTTGCTCGCTACCGCCGAGTGTTCTGATGTCCTTCTCTGCCTTAAGCTGGGCGCGCTTCCTGTCGTTAAGTTCGCTCTGAATCTCAACCTGATCATTCAGCTTATCCAGATAGTCCTGAACGTTTTTAGGCCGTTCAACGATGAGGCTTTGCGAGTTAAACTTTTCTTTAGCCCTACCCGCAAAGTTAATGGCATCACCAAGCTGACCAAATAGACCAGCAGTAACGCTTGCCTCCTGGCCATCTCGTTTCAAAAGGTCTATACCCTGCCTGAACTCACCGTTCATCTGCGCCCGCAAGATACCGGCTTTGCTAATTGTCTGGCTCAGCTTACTTTGCTCTGCCTCTACCTTGGCAGTTAATTGGATGTGTTCACTTTCTAACTGACTTACTTTCGACACAGCATCTGAATAAAAAAGGCTTCCTTCCGACAAACCAGCCACCGCGGCTTTAGCGCTTTGCAGCCTTGAAGTGAGATCCGTCAGGCGAGCTTCGTTATTCTTGAGCTCTCCAGACTGGACATTTATCGATTTGGCCGCCTTGTCTATCTCTGCTGCCAACTGCACATTGCTCATGGTACGCATTTTGGCAATAACACCGTCAAGCTTGTCCGCGAAATCAATAGATTCCTGCTTCGCCTGTTGTGCCTTTTGGTAAAAATAGAACAATGCTGCACCAGCAATCATCGCTGCGCCTGCCGGTCCTCCAATTAATGACAGAGCACCTCTCGCCAATCCGCCAATGGTAGTAGTGGCCGCCGCTGCTGCAGTCGTTGCTGTCGTGGTTGCTGCCGCCTGTGCTAATTGCGCCTCCGCAAACACAGCTGACCGTTGAATAGCAACCGACTTAGCTGTATTGAGATTTTGCAACGCGAAAGCTTCCGCGTTCGTCCCCTTGGCAACGTTGTATTCTGCTTGTGCCAGTGCAAGAGACGATAACGCAGCCTCTTTATCTAACAATGCCTTTCTTGCCGTTACCGCAGCAGCATTCGCTGCAGCCGCTGCGTCAGCTGCTACTGCAGAAGCGTGAGCCTGAGAAGCAAGCATGTCGCTTACCTTTGCCTGCGTAGCCATCGCCAAGGAGCCAATGTATCGCCCGCCGAGCACGACAGCAAAAGCCGTGACCACACCAGCAGCAACATCAACATTTTCACTTAAAGAGACAACAGCATCATTGAATACCTTCAAACCTGACTGAACAGAGGTAGATTCACCGATGAATTTAGTGATGTTGTTCCCGGCGATCTGGAAGGCCTGACCCATGGTTTGGATCGTGTTGCCGAACTCTTTGGCAATCACATCACCTTGGCTGAGTAATCCTTTCACAACTACATCGGTAGTCAGCTTACCTTCTGCCGCCATGGCTCGGAGCTGACCAACCGTTACGCCCAAGGAGTCAGCCAGAGCCACCGATAAGCGGGAGCCGTTCTCTGAGATTGAGTTGAACTCTTCACCACGCAGCACACCGGAGGCGAGCGCCTGAGACAACTGGATCATGGTTGAACTAGCTTCTTGCGTGGTCGCACCGGAGACAATCAAGCCCTTATTTATTGTCGTTGTCAGCTTTGCCAAATCTTCAGCGCTAGTTCCTGCGCTGCGCGTTGCTCGCTCAAGTCGTCCGTAAAGCGTTGCCGTTGCCTCCAACCCGGAACGCGTCTCTTGAGAGATGTCAAAAACTCGCTGCGTTACATCTGCCAACTGTTCGGTTGGTCTTACGGCGTTTACCAGCTTGTTGTTCACATCTACCCAGGCATTGGCATATTGCGCCACTTGCTGGACGGATAGAGCGGCGGACAGGCTGACGGCAACGCGCGATAAAGACGAGAAGGCTTTTTCTGTGGAACCAACCGCTTTCCCTGTAGCGTTGAAAAGGCCTTCCATTTCATCAAGTCTGGCATTTACTTGCCGCTGGCCAACCAGCAATCCTTGAACATCCATCTCAACCTGATAAAGGATGCTTCCGTCACGCGTCTCATTAGCCATTTACCGATCTCCGGGCATAAAAAAACCTCGCTAGAGCGAGGCCTATGGTTTTGCTAAAAAATCACTTACACCTTGATTTTATTTTTAAAACAGAATCCTCGTCATTAGAGAATAACGCATGCGTATCCGTGAAATTTTTGGTTTCGCCAGAGATGAAAACATGAGAATAAAACGGATATGACATTTTACTCTTATCTTTCATGGTTATATTCACATTCCCACAAACATATCCGCTGATAGCTTGCTCTGATTTTTTGTCGTCTGGATAGAATTTTAAGTTTTGTAACTCTGATGTTCCATCGTCATTTTTTGAAACGTAGTCGATAACCGCTTCAATGGCTTTAGCATCATTTTTTTCACCGCACCCAGCCAGCGCAAACGAAGCCAGCATGATGAACAAAAAATTTTTCACACCCATATCCCCATCAATCAAAGATGACCCGATCTTAGCAGAGAGCATGGGGCAGGCAACGAAAAACCCAAAGCTTAGCTGGCTACCTTTCTTTACCCATCATCGCCTGCCAGCGCTTCTCATCTTCTTCCATCACCTGGTCATACTCTTCACGCGTGAAGCCTTTCTGCTCTGGGTACTTAGCCGCTAGCAGCAGCTTAAACTCGGTCATCGAAAGGCGCTCTGCTTCGGCACGAGGCATGTTGAAGTGATTCCGTGCTGCGCTGATGTACTCGAAGGCGTTGAACTCGTTAACGTAGCTGTTCGACTCGTGTCGTTGCAACTTACGTATCTTTGCCTTGCCGATGATGCCATGAGTGATCAGCGACTGACCGATTACGATGATATCGCTCGCCGGCATCTTGCCGCGGCGAAACACGAAAGCCCTCTTCCCTCTTTTGCTTGGCCGCAACTCTCCCACTAGCGCGCTGAGGTCATCATCACAGCATGCCTGCATGACGATCATCCCGGCGAATACTGCTGAGCTACTGAATGACGGCGCATTGATGTATGCCAGCAACCACCCAGGAACCTCACCGTATGCCTCTACAGCGGCTTCAAGTAACCGTGGTGCCTCACTGGTATGGAGTTCAGCAAATCGCTCTACAATCTCCGCTGGCGAGCCTATACGGGTCATGTTTGCGAACGAAGGTCGAAGGAAGTAATCGCGATCGGCATCGGTGATGACCATCTCGCCTAATTCAGTGATTGGTGTCATGAGATTCCTCGAATAATTATCATCAAGGGCGCAGTACGCCCTTTGTGATAGTCACGCGGTAACGGTGATCGCGCTGGTTGATGTTTTGGCGCCATCATTGGTGGTAAACGTGATTGTGGCCGCGCCGGCAGAAACGCCAGTAACGAGACCTGACTGATTGACTGTGGCCTTACCGGTTGCCGAGGATGACCAGGTGCCGGTTTTGTCGCTTGCATCAGCCGGCGCCACGGTGGCGGTAAGCTGTTGAGTAGCCCCTACAGCAATGCTTGCTGTTGCTGGCGCCACTGTCACACCGGTAACCGGTACATCCGCGGCGACTTCAAATACGACAGTATCGGCATCAGCAACTTTCCACTCGCCGGAGAAAGTGGAGATGTCGCTCGTGCCAAAATCACCAGACCACGATGTGGTGTTGAAGTAGCCCATGATGTAGGTGCCGGAATCTTCGCCGACGAAATCGAATCGAACCCAAATCGACGGCTGCCGGCCAGCCTGCACTTCATCGAAAATGTACTTCGAGATGTTGAGCGCGCCGATCTCAGTGGTTTTGTCTTTACGGCGGAATTCACCTTCACCGGAAATGGTGAAGTCCATATTGGTTACCAGGTTCTCCACCAGCCCTTTCGCGTCGTCCGCTTCGGACGTCACGGAGTTTGGCGAGAAGTCGAAGCCCTTGGTGGTCAGCGCGCCGAGGCGCTTCCAGTCACTCAGTGCCGGCAGCGTGTCAGCACAGCCGAAAGCCATACGCAGCACCGCGACTTTACCGATCAGCTTGCCGGTATCATTTGCACAACCTTGCATGTGTTACCTCTTCAAATAAAAAAGGCCGCCCAGAGGCAGCCTGATGGATAGATATGTGCGTTATTCGCCGAAGGTGCAGCAGACTAAAAGTCGGTAGATTAATCGCCCCTCTGCTGATGGGATTGGCGCTGGATAGCCTCCGAGCAGACGCATAGCGCCAACACAGCTATCAGCGCCCTGTTGGCTGCTGATGTAGTCGGCAATTTTGTTTGCCGTAGCATCTGCTTCTGCGTTCTTCCCTTTGGCCCCGACAACATCGACCATTACGAAGAAATCTCCGCCGCGGTCGTATTGAATATCTGAACCACCGCCAGGCCGGAACACGATGAAGGCGTCAGATAACTTACCCGTGTCGTTCCACATCAGCGTTTGGATGGTGAACCCTGCGGTTAGGCCTGCGCTCTCGAAAAGATTTCGCAGGCGGAGATACATTGGAGGTGTCACAGCATCATCTCCTTCCTGATTATCTCTCCCACCTGCCGGCGGGTTTTCTCTGCGGCCTTGGTGAGGAATTTAGGTTCACCAGCAGGATCCCAGTAGTTGCCGCGGTTGTTTGGCCGCGGTAACCCCTTCATGATGCCACTGGCGTTATGGACATAGACCGCATAATTCGCTGAGTAACCGATACGGCCAGTAATCCGAGTACCGTTGATCATTGTCTCCTGGTACTGCGAATTTATCAGGGTACTGGTGTCAACCGGGGTCATCAGCGCTGCTTCATTAGCGATTATCATCACGGCCGATTTGATAGCCCTGACTGCCTTTCTCGTCCTGACATCCTCAACCACGGCATCAAGGCGCCGCTGGGCCTCTTTGATACCCTTTATCTTTACGCCCATCGCTACGCTCCCGTCAGAATGGCTATATCCTCTGCCAGGCGCTCAAACGTGTCGGCATAGCGGATCACTTGTACCACCTCATCGGCACCCGCGGCGATCGGGTCTACCATGGTAGACACGCCGATAAGCAGATAGTCGCCTTTCTTTGCTTCGGTGAATTCAGTCCACACAGTGTTTTTTACAGTGATTTCCGAACCGATATTGTTCAGCTTCGCCGAGAGTCCGCCCTGGTAATCGCACATGATAATTTCAGGCGGAGCCCAACCCAGAGGATCGCCCGCTTCACTATTGCCGAGATTGCGCCATATCGTGGCCTCAGCCGTATATGACCAAATGGCTAATGATGACATGTCACTCTCTCCAGCTAATCACCGCAGGCCGTTCTGCCGCGATTTTCGGGCAATTAAATTTCCACTCACCGCGGTCGTTAACGAATCCCGTGGTTTGCCTGTCCGTATCAGTCTTCACCCAGACGCGCTCAAAAGGCTTTGGTAATCGTTCGGTGACAGGTATCCATGCCATCAACCACCACCGCACATGCAGCCACCCTTGCCGATCCAGACACCAGCAAAAGCCTTGTTTGTCGGGTCAGGTGGAATCAGGCCTGTAGCGCACCCTTTTTTGTCCAACCCGCGCAGCAGGTTCAGCGCCCCTTTCCAGCGATCGCTGAATGATTGATAGCGGAACGAACGAGATGCCCCGCTTGGCGCCGTTTGAGAGCTGATGTATTTATCTCCCTGGCCTAATCCCATAAGCCCGAGAAGATAGAGTTGGATGAGTAACGCTGTGGATGCTGGGTAATTCGCATCCAGACATTCCTGAATGCTGTTCACCTGCTCCACCAGCGCATCCAGGACGAAATCAGGCAAGGTGATACCCTGTGAATCCAGATATTCCTTGGCCTTTTCTTTAGTCACCATGGCTGATTCCTGTAAGAAGAAGCCCCGCCGAAACGGGGCATAAAAAAACCGCCCTGGCGGCGGCTGTTATTCAGCAGGGAACAGATTTTCGAGCTCGCCTTCCGGCAACAGTTCAGCGAGCTTTTCTTCGCCGAGGTTGCCTTTGAACTCAATCCCCAGATCAGTGAGCCGCGCCTTGATAGCATCCTTGCGCGACTTGGTTTCGTTGCCGGCATCCGGGGTGGCCGGGGTCAGTTCACCGCCGGCCGCGCCACGCATCAACCGAACGTTAGATTTCAGCGCTGGGTGAAGCTTTTCCAGTTCCAACACATCCCCGATCTCTACGCCATTCCAGGGGCGAATAACTTCGTATTTAGCCATGTTTCCCCTTACGCCAGATTGGCGCCGTAGACAACGCCGGAAAGCCCCTGATCGTCCGCAGTGATTTGCAGACCTTCAGCAGACATGATCTGGAAGTTGTAGTTAACGTTAGGCAGAGGGCGCGGCAGCGGAATAACACCCACAGCCATGCCGACCAGCGGAGAGATCACATCACGGCGCCGGACGTAAGCGACGAACTCATTACCCTTCAGTGCAAAGGTCATGCGAATTTCTTTAACCGGTGCAAATGGCAGTACCGCCTGCAATACAGTGCCACTCACAACGCCGTTGACCACGTATGGCTGCGCCAGATTTGCCCAGATTTCTGGGGATACCCACATCACGTCGTACTGAGCGACTTTGTTGGCGCGCGCCAGCGCACCGAATGCACCTTTGCCGAAGAACTCGAACAACTGAGTCATCGTTGCTGCAGTCAGATCGATGTTTGCGCCGCCGGCACCAGCCCCAAGATTGAGCTTTTTGGTGTTGCGGTGGTTTTTAATACCCTGCGCAGGATAGGACTGAACCTGGATGTTAGGATCACCGTTGAGGTAATAGTTGACGCGCTTCTGGTTGAACTTACGCATCTTAGCCATTTGCGAGTCCAACACCAGATCGATACCCACGGTGTTCAGCCCGGCAGCATGACGCCAGTTCACACCATAGCCGGCAGTGAATACCGGAATTGGGTCGCCATCGCTGGCGTATTCTGTGTGGTCAAAGGAGAACGGCGCCTGGCCATCAATGCTTACCGACACATCATCAGCAATATCACCTACCACGCTATACAGCTTGGCAGTTTTGCCGACGGACAGAACCGTTTGAACGCCGGCCAAATCGTTGATGATTTCCATGCCAACTTCCTGATCGCGCAGTTGCAGTACCTGGCGATCAATTTCAGCCCAGAAATCACGAGTAAAGCCACCAGCAGCGTTTACTGCCAACCACTCCTGTGTCATGTGGGCGCGGTTGGCAGCGATCATGGCGTTATGATTGGCGTTCCACATATTGCGGTTCGCCCACAGCTCATTCCAGTGACCGCCGAGGCGGCTATTAGCAGCCAATGTCTCTTTGGAGAAATACATGTGCGTTTATCCTTCTTTTAAGCGCCAGCGGCGACAGTGCCAACGCGCATACGCACGCGGATGAAATCGGTAGCGCCGGCGGCGATGGTGGCTTCATCCTGGCTGTAACCGATCACTGAGTCAGTGTCAGCAGTTGCCAGGGTGAATTGGCCGTTAGCGCCAAGCTTGATCGGGCTATCTTTCTTGTACGCGCCAGGTACGCAGAGCAGCGCCAGTTCACGGCCTTCTTCCACGTAGTTGCCTACAGCGGAGTCGCCAGCAGGAACCGCCTCGGTGATTTTCAGCCCTTGATGGTAGGCAACATCGATGATGTAGATGCGACCCTTTAGCGCGGTAGCCTGAGCGAATTCATCGCTGGCGTTGATGACAGCAGCAGTGCCTGGCAAAAGTGCCGCGGCAGTGGTGCGGGTTTCAGTCTTATACAGCGACTTTCCGTCGATGTTTACGCGACGATAACGTGGCATTGGATAGCCCCCTTATTTAAAGTATGCATCTGCGGCGGGTGCGCCGGATTCTTGCTGATGCTGGCCTGAGTTACCCGCCAGCGGCGCCGATTCGCCAAGCGTTTTAAACATCGCTTCCAGGGCTTCGCCTTGCAGCGCGTTTGCCACGATTTCGCCGTGAACTTTCGCCACTGCTTCACGCTTGGTTTTCTCTTCTGCGCGGGAGTTGGCAGTAAGGGTTTCGGCCAGTTGGGTATGGTTGGCCTGCAGCGCTTCAACTTTCTCGGTAATAGGCTTGAGCGCCTCGGCGAAGTTGGCGGCCAGGCCTTTGCCGATTTCGGTGATCAGCTCTTGTTTCTCTTCAGTGGTTAAAGGCATGTCGCCCTCCGTTTGCTGGTTGTTTGCAGGTTGTCCCTGCGGATTGAAAAAGGATTTAACTTTGTTGGCGACGACCGTCACCCAGGATTCCTGACGCGCAACCGGCGTGCCGGTTTCATCAAAGGTGATTTTTCCGCCCTCCGATGTGTAGCCATAAACCTGGGCTGCGCCGCCGTTGCGGATGATAACCACCTGTGAGTCGGTGAAGTCTGCCACCCAGGCATATTCATTTTCGCCGGGAGCAAATTTATCTTTTGCAGCGCGGTCTAGGCGTTGCTCACGATCCCGGTAGGATTCGCCAATCAGCGCGCCAGAGTTGGCCTTTAACGGCGTAGCAAGGTCAGCGTTAACCATCAGTCCAACGCCCTGCTCAGGCGTCGCTGCACCCACCTCATGCAGTAGGATTGCGTCATGATCTATGCTGTGAATCTTCGCCACCCACTTCGCGCCTGTAGCCTTTTGCTGCTCATTGGGCTCAAGCTGGTCGAGAAACACCGCAACGCTGGTGTGGATTGGTGGGACATCCTCACCACGCTCGAATGCTTCGACACGAGCGATAAGCTCTTTGCCACCTTCACTCTGGTTAGCGATCGTTGTATCCACCCACTTCTCCAGGTAGATTCTGTTGCCAGATTTCTTCGCGTTGCGATTCCAGGCGCCGATATGGCCCTGGTTGATACCTTCAGGAGAAAATGCAGAGATGAATGCGCCATTTAGCTGGGGATGCCCCAGCGGCGCTAGCGTGCCTTCCAGCCCTTGATAGTGAGCATCGATTTCACTGGCGGTATACAGCCCTTCATTCATGACCACGTTTGCCGGCAGTGTGTAGCTCGGCAAAACAAGATGCTCGCGGCCGTTGTATGACTCCCGGCGAATTGCCTGGCTGTTGACCTTCGTAGTGACGTTAACTTGAACTTTCATGGATTAACCCTCTGCCCATTCGTAGCCTCTCTCCTTCATGTCGTTGAACGTCTGCTTGGCCTTGTCGATGATCGAAGGAGTGAGAGGGTTCCCCTTGTCATCCACCAGCACGGAAAGCTGCGAGCATTTGCAGTTGATGGCGTTGCCATTCTTCGTGTACCACTCCCTAACTTCATCCTGCGTGTACAGATGAGCATGCCTGGCGGCGTGCGTTGCTCGGGTGGTAGGGCTTAACGCAGAGATGTGAAGCAGCTTTGTTTTGATGCCGTAGCGGTCTTGCGCATCCTGAGCTTCATCCCACCGCGCGCGCCGCAGTGCGGTAGTGATCTCAGTCCTGGCAATGCGATTCGCGCGTCGGGTTTCAATGCCGGTTTGCTCGTTGAGGTTTTTGGCTACGTCCCGCGGGTTTAGCCCCCTGGCAATGCCATCAGTCAGAATTCTCGCCATATCGCTCTTAACCTGAGCGCTGAGCCCTTTCATCTCTTCGAATTCACGCGCTCTGACCAGAATCAGCCGAAGCTGATATGGCTCACTTAACAAGATGTTTGGAACATCCTGCTGGCCGGCGGCATAAGCGGAGGATTGCTGAGAGAGGTTGTAATACTCCTGCGCCGTTCCTCGCTGGTAAGCCACGGACACATAGCGGCCAAAGAACCACAGATTGAACTCCCCACCCTCCAGCAGAATTTCGTCCACCAGCGCTTCACCGTTATGAAGCAGCATCGACAGAAGCCCCTGATCAAGACGGAAGGTGTAGCGCTCGTTTACGACTGGTTCGGCGGGGATGCGGTTGAGGATGTCGATATAGCCTTTCGTTATCAGCTTCATGCGCTTTGCAAACTCACGCATGGCGCCACGCTCTAACTTATCAACTCCTGTGGGATCTTTGATGTTGCTCGGCAGGATTGGAGGTTTAGGTTTCGTCGTCATCCCCTGTCTCTCCAAGCGGGTCGCCGCCTTCAGTCTCAAATCCTGCAGCAGTGCGAATTTCCTCACCGCTGAATGGCGCCGTGTCACCGCTTTCAACCATAGCCTTGTTCACCTCTGCCATGGTCTTAGAGTCCGCCAGGCGTTCAGCGCGAGTCTGTTGATTGAGATCATCCCAGATGACTGTTTTCTGGCCGACAGAATCGATAATTATCAGGTCGATCAGCTTGTCGCAGAAGTCCTCAATTTCGAACGACAGATCACCGCGGCGACTCTGGCAGCGCCCGTTCATGTACTTTTGGTCTTCGGTGCTTGAGCGTTCAGCCTGTTGGTTGCCTACCAGTATCCGCGAAGGAATATCAACGCCGGCAGAAGCCGTCTGCAGGTTCACGGCATAGGTTGGGCTTGGGTCAGACACAGGGGAAACAAGGGAGGTAACAGCAGCGCCCTGCAGGCTCATCAGCACATCGTTGCCGCGGTTCATCTCGCGCGCGGCTTCGTTGAACTTGTCCTGCAATTCGTCAACGCTGACGCCATACATAGAAGCCAAACTGCCGAAGTCGATCTCTTTGTCGAAACTTAGCGCCAGCTGCCGAGCTGCGTTCTTCAGGAATGACTCACCGGAACCGCCCTCTACTTTCTCCAGGCTGACGAATGCGTTGTATGCTGGCTCAAGGAACCCGATAGCGTCGTCGGTGTAGTCGCCAAGGATGAAGATCCGGTCTGGATGTATTTCGACACGTCGCGAGGCTCCATTTGAAAGCCGCTCTGTGTATTGCCACATCTTCGGCTGGCCGTATGTTTGCGAGTTAAGCCCGGTATCCCACTCGCTCACGTTTAGTGAACCAGCCCAGGCAACCGTGACTTTTTCGAGCCCTCGGCCTCTGGTTACTTCGGTATTCCATGGTTTGTTATCGCGGATGTGCAACAAAATGCCGGAGTAACGCCCGACAAGCCGCCGACGGTCAGCCTCTGCAAAAGCGCGCCATAACCGGTTCGTGAATACCTGTTTGAGTTTTTTCTCCCAGGCAGTTTCCGCGCGCTTCTCGTCGGCCTTATCACCCTCGATGATCTCAGGGTTGGTCTGCCAACATTTGCCCACCAGCTTTTCCACGGCGCCATGCGCAATACCACCGCGGCGATACAGTGAATAAAGGTTGTCGTAAGTGATCTGCTCAGGAAAGCCGTATTCGCACCAGGCGGAGCCGCGTTTATTATCCAGGCCCATAGATGGCCCAAGCATCGCCATACGAGCACGCTCAATCCTGGCGTCGTTCAACGCGTGGTTGACGGCCAGCTGGAGATTTTTGTTCATGTGGTTTCCGTTTGGAAGGGTTTACCGAAGTCGCTTAGGGATCAGCATCCCGACGGCCTGAGATTTACGTTTGATATGTCCATCCAAGCTGTAGCGTATCCCATCCCAACAGTGCTCATTGCCATCTGCCAGTTTTGGTAACACTTCACCGGTGATACGGTCAGTTTTGTAAGACCAGAGCCGTGCCTCGCGCGCCACGTTCTTGCAGCGAGGATGAATGATTATTTCGTCAAAGCCACGGAGATGGGCGATCCCGTCCTCAACGCTTCCCTGCCACTTTTCAGCAGCTGAAATATTGAATCCCTGTCTCTTGAGATAACTGATTGTCTCCGGCCGCGCTGAGTCGGCCTTAATGGGCCAGTCACGCACACCGGGGATGGTGTCGTACAGCTCAGGCATGTGGTCAAGTTCGGTATGCTGACCATATGCCTCATATTCGATGTAAAGGCGGTTATGCAGAATGAATGAACGCACCAACGTATTCGGGTCTTTAGCGAAACCGAAGTCGGCACCGAAGAACAGGCGTTCCGCCTCTTTCCAGAGATTGTCGGAAAATTCAGCAATCCGATATTTGCCGGCCAGTACCTGCTTATCCGAGTTTTCGAGGTAAGCCCCTTCCCATACCCATGCGTATGTTGCCGGGTCAAGACGGCGCTCATCGTTCAGCCGTTCACCTTCCAGCACATCGGGGAACCAGGGATTATCCGTGTAGTTCATCTCAACGGTAATGCAGTCATCGCCAGCCTCTTTGCGAAAACGCTTATCAGTGGCGCTACCGTCGCGCTCTGGGTTCCACGTCACCCAAATCTCTGAGCCTTCCTCACGAACGGTAGGGCTCAGCTTCTGCCAGGCAATTTCGCTGACTGATTCAGCCTCATCGACCCAGCAAAGCAAAATCCGCGCCTTCGACTTGATGCTATCGAGGTTATGCCGCAGACCACAGAACACATAATTCACGCTCTTATCGATGGTTCGGATGTACTTCTCACCAATATCGAAGTTGGCTGCTAACCATGGCACAGATAGGATCGCCTGCTTAACCTCCTGCATGCTCGACTCTTCCAGTGAATTCATGAACTCACGAGCACACAAGATCACTCCAGCTTCGCCATTCATCATCGCCTGATAGGCTTTAACTGCCGTCATCATGGCAAAAGTGCGTGTCTTAGCACTACCGCGGCCACCGTGTGAGCAGCGATAGCGCTTATCCATTACGGTGAACAGCGGAGCTAGCTTTGCTGGGATCGGTAGTTGAACGGCTTCACTCATGCTTTCGGCTCAACGGGCAGTAACTGGATGATGGTAGGCTTCGGGGTCATGCTGCCATCAGGACTTGTGTGCTCTACTTTCTGGCGATTGGTATAGGCGTCACCCATTTCTTTGGCTGCCTGCTCGATAAGTTGCGAGGTCATACCGAAGTTCTTCATCTTTTCAGCATTGGTCGCCATTCGGTCAAGAACGCGCAACCGGTATGCTTTGTTTGCGATCGGGATGTCGGCGATCTCATTCTGGAATCGTTTACGAGTGGCATTGAACAGGTCGATCCACTTCTGGCTCAACTTGGACGCCATTGCGTTGCCGGGCGTGTATTGTGACACCTGCTGCCGTGAGACATTGATGCCATATTCAGCCTTTACAAGCTCAATGACTTTTGTTGGCGACTCGAAACATGCAAGTGATTGAACAATGAAGGCTTTAACCTCTGTCGATAATGCTGCCATTGGTCACCTCCATGACAATCTGAATACAGCTTTACGCCAGCCTCAACATGCAGTTACCGCACGCCCTGGCAATGTTTAGTTGTGCCACCTCCGCAGGCCTGTTGGCCGCATCAACCAGTTCCTGAACTTCCACGCTGGCGCCATACCGACGAACTACGCCAACAAACTCTTCAACGTCGTGGCCGCGTAGCTTCAGCACCGGCTGACCTTCCTTGTTGAATTTTGGTGCGCCGAAATCGTCTGTCGCCTGCGCGATGTGGTAAAGCTCATGCTCTACCAGCGCGCAGAACTCAGCATCAGAGCACTGTGTGCAGTAGTCGGCAGCAAGCGTGATGATGAATTTCGGCACATCGCCGAACCACTCATGCATCTGCTGTTCCATCCTGGCCTTCTGCCAGCCGCCGGCGCGCATCGCTACCTCTTCAGCCTGGCCGAGCACATGGCGTCCTTTCTTCTCAAACGCGGACGATGCCCACATAAAGCGTAGATCGGCGTCTGCAAGGTGTCCGTGGTCTGGATTAAACAGGCTGCCGGCTTCGTCGATAATTTGATGCTTTATCCACTCCTGCACTTCGTTTGCAGGCACCATGCCGATGTATGGCATCAGTTGATGGGACTCGATGAACTGCAGGGGCGGATATGGCCGCCGAGCATGGCTTTCATCCTGCGTTTGCTTTGCCATGACTTCCTCCTGCTTGTTATCGGTAGCATTGAATCAGCCACTCACTGAATGGCTGCCGCGATGCCTGCTATGCCTCGGTGTCGAACAGCGCCAGGGCTTCTTTGCTTTCCTGAATAGCTTTGACCGTCTTAGCGACAATCTCACTCTCCGTAAAAACACGCGCAAACTGCTGCTGGAAGATCGCGTTCTTGAGCGCATCGTCGCCGACAAACTCAATGGCTTTCGCTGCTGCCGCGGTGTCGTAATTAACTAGTTCAAGTAACCGAAGACGGATTGTTTGGGCTGGGGTGATCTCTACAGTGCCTGACATATAGATTTTCCTGTTCAAGGGGCATAAAAAAACCCGCCGGAGCGGGTTCAGTCATTTCTTGCCGTTGGCCTCAGCCATCTGCTGATAGCGTGGGTCATTCGGCCCTGGGAATTTTTGGCTCTGGCTCCGGTAGTGCTGCAGACGCTCGCGGAAAAGTTCACGAAGGTGCTCAGGCTGCTCCACCTGCGCCGGTACGATCGGCATGTTCATGCGCTCTTTGTACGCCACACCTGACGCCGCAAGGTCTACGTTAACCTTGTCCATTTCTTCTTTTGGCAGATTGCCGAGATTGTATGACATGAAATCCTCCTGGTTCAGAGGATCATACGCCAGCATCCAGCTGCATGTAAGCAATTACGACTCACTATCGAGAGAGCGCCTCACAGCGGGTAAACCCTGACTATAGGGCCATCGGTGCGCTGGACTTCTAATCGCCGACACAATTGATAATCAGCATAACCATCCGGCTAAGCCTGATTAGTTACCCTTATAGCAACTACACGTTCCAACTAGCCAAGGAGGCCTTATGAACTATCCACCTGAGTTTTATGTCGCCATATCATCCGGTTTTGCCTTTCTAACCGCATTGGCAAAAATCGCACTTCACTTCTCTCAATACCTATTCCCAGTCAGTTAATCACCCGTCTATCAAATCGCAGTATCAGCCCCACCTCGCGGGGTTGCCTCGCCACTTCCGTCTTTCCGGCTGCCAAGACGTGATCACCTCCTGCAGGGCTTCACCGTCTCACTCCTTGTCGGGGGAATTCTTCATCACGCAGCAGCCTCGGAAAGCTGCTCTGTGATGGACAACAAAAAACCGCCCGGAGGCGGCTTCATCAACCATTCAAAATCTGTTCATAATTTGTTGGGAAATTAATTCCAGGTTCCACCTTCAGCGCCTCTACCTTATTGATGATAAGCGCCTTGGTTTCTTCGTTCCCATTCTTATAATAAGGCTGCATAACATCAAGAATAGGCTTTCCATCCCATCCGGTAAGTTCTTGCTCGGCCAAGATTAAATAAATCTCTTTGTTTAACTTTTCCATGCCATCTCCAGTCTGATTTTGGAAGTGGCATTATATCACTACCTGTTTAATTCGCAGCATCAGCCGAACCTTTCGGGTTCATTTCGCTAAGCAAACCTGTCTTATATAGTCCTGTAGGCCAGCTATTTGGCTGCGGGCGATTTCGATTCGCTCTCGGAGACGGAAATAATCCCGCTCAGCGGCGTCAGTAAGTCTGGGGCTGGCTGCATTAGCCACGCCGGCGGCGCCGGTGGTTGGGCACGTGGCGGCGAGCTGCAGCCGGAGATTGCCAGTGTCAACAGCGCGCTGCAGAACATCGATTTGATTCTTGGCATCGTTCAGTTCCTGGGTGCGGTGCTCGTCGATTGCAGCCACGGCGCGCTGTGTGCCGTTCTGCCAGTCGAGCTGGCCAGTCAGCTGGCTGTTGGCCGTTTGCAATTTGTCGCGTTCGTGGCGCAGCGCCTGATTGCTATATGCGAAATACGCCAGCAGAGAGAGCACCACAGCCACGATAGCGGCCTGCCAATGCGGTAGCGGCCATTTCATGATAAAAACATCTCGCGCTCTGCTGCACGGCGTGCAACCAGACCATCCAGACGTTTACCCCCGGCATTTACCCAGCGGCCGAATTGGTCTGCTGCGCCTTGCTTATCGCCAGCGTTCAGTTTTTGCAGAAGCGTAGATGTGCTCAGCGATCGCAGGCCGAGGTTATATGCAAAGCTCACCAGCGCATCGAATTGGCCCTGAGTGATTTTCACCTTCACCAACTGATTAACGCCCTGCTCATATTGCACAACGCCGCATTTCAGCAGCCGATCGGCAGTCGCCTGATCAATCTGCATTCCTGGGCCGACTTTCTTACCGTCAACTGGCTGTGTCCATCCGTAACCGATCGTCCAGACGCCCACCGAATCCTGATAGGCTTTCAACCGCAGGCCTTCAAAGCGCTTAATCAGCTCAATGCCGCTTTTACTGATATTCATTGCTCGCTCGCTTTATTCAGGAATCGACGCTCCAGCGCCTTAATCAATGACGCGCCTGACCAGCCAGCCATACCGGCTACGCCACCCATCACCTCAGATGGCCAGCCGTAATGCAGGGCAATCAGCACCATAGTTGAACCAGCGAAGATGGAAATGAAGAGTTGCAGAAACAGCGTGCGCCAACTGAACACCTCGCCGTTCAATACCTTGAACGAGTAGCTCGCAATAGCGCCCAGCAGGGTCATGCCGAACGCAATCAGCATTGATAGGATGTTGGGTTCGTTCTTCCAGGGCATTTTCATAACCTCCCCCTTCCGGGGCTCTTTCCCGGCTTCGGGTTATGGGTAGGGTTCAGCCACCAGCCGTAAACGCTGCCGGTA
>NZ_CAJCKE010000008.1:0-164693 GCF_903970925.1 Serratia sp. ME47
CAATTGGAGGGGCCGAAGGCGCGGCCCCTCCACCCGCGCCTTCGCTTAACACCGTCTGTCCGCTATGCGGATACCCTCGCCGCGTCTGCATTGTCGGGCGGGTCGGCTGCGACAAACGTCCCTGTAGTCTCGCCTCAACCGGCCTTCCCTGGCCGGTTGCCCCTGACAACGCCGTCTTGCTCGGTCGAGGCGCATGAGTTTCATGGTGCATCTCACATTTATCGACCGAAATACGTCACCAATACCTTCAGAAAAACGCTAACTGACAAGCATTACGGCGCTGGCCGCCCCTTTTCGTTACCAGCGGTAGTTCACTGAAGCGATGACGCTGCGGCCGCTGCCGTAGAAGCAGGCGTACTCGCCGCTGCAGGATGAAACGTATTTCTTGTCCGTCAGGTTCTGCACGTTGAGCTGCAGCGCCGCACCGCGCAGCGCCGGCGAGGCCTGGCCGAGATCATATTTCACCATGGCGTCGTACAGCGTGTAGTGCGGCACGTCGTACTGGCCGGTGGCGTCGGCCGGCGCATCGCCGATGTAACGCACGCCGCTGCCGACGGTCAGGCCGTTGAGCGCGCCGCTCAGGAAGCTGTAGCTGCCCCAGGCGGACGCCGCGTGGCGCGGAATGCCCGCCGGGCTGTGGCCGATTTCGTCCGCCGAGTTGGAGTCTTTGGTCACCACGTCGGTGTAGGTGTAGGCGGCGATCAGCTTGATCTCCGGCGTCGGCTGAGCGTGCACTTCCGCCTCAATCCCTTTGGATTTCACCTCACCGATCTGCTCGTAGGCGGAGGTGAGACGGTTGTAAGACGCCACATTGCGTTGGGTGATGTCGAACCAGGAAAGGGTCAGCAGGGTGTTGCCGCCCGGGATCTGGTACTTCACGCCCACCTCGGTTTGTTTGCCGGTGGTCGGCTTGAGCGGGTCGGCGCCCGGCGCGCTCGGGTACAGGTTAGGATCGAACGAGGTGCTGTAGCTGACGTACGGCGAAATGCCGTTGTCGAAGGCGTAGAGCAGGCCCGCACGGCCGGTGAACTGGGCATCATTGTAGGTCTGCTCTTTGCCGCCGCTGGTGCGATCGCGGGTGTTGACCTGCGACCAGTCCTGACGGCCGGACAGCAGCAGGTTCCAGTTATTCCACGCCAGCTGGTCCTGCAGATACACCCCGACCTGATTCAGCGTCTTCAAATCGCTGGAAGCCAGCGCCAGCGTGCTGCCATCGATGCTGGGGCGAACCGGGTTGGCCCAGTCGATCGGGTAATCGTTGCCGCGATCGCGATACATCTTCGAATCGATATGGCTGTAGCGGTAATCCAATCCGCCCAGCACCGTGTGCTTCACCTCGCCGGTGTCGAACAGGCCCTTCAGCTGGTTATCCACGCCAAACTCGTTGGTCATCTGCGTTTCATGCTGCGCCATGCGGGTGACGGTGTGGTCGTTGACCTTCGAGTTTACGTTATAAACCAGATATTTATAGTCCTCATCACGGTGGGTGAAACGCAGGTTCTGGGTAAACGACAGCGCATCGCTGAAGTTGTGCTCGAGGCTGTAGCCGATCGACGCCTGCTCGCGCCGCGACTTGTTGAAGCTGGGTTCGCTGATGTTGAAGTCATAGGGCACATAGCCCGCGCTGGTCGGGAACAGCGTGCCGGCGCGCGGCAGGAAGTTGCGCGATCCGGCTTTCGGATCGTTCTGGTAGCTGGTCAGCAGCGTAAAACTGGTGTCTTCGTTCGGCAGCCAGGTGAAGGCCGGGGCGATGGCCACCCGTTGCTGCTTGCTGTCTTTGACAAACTCATGTTCGGTTCTGGCGATACCGTTCAGGCGATAGAACAGGGTGTTGTCGTCGTTGAGTTTGCCGCCGAAGTCGAACGCCGTTTCCGCCAGATGACGGTTGCCGGTGCTGAATTTAACTTCGTGAATGCTCTGGGCGGTAGGGCGTTTGCTGGTCATCACCACCACGCCGCCGGGGCTGACCTGGCCGTAAAGCACGCCGGCCGGGCCGTGCACCATTTCCACGCGCTCCAGCAACCAGGGATCGATCTGCCCGGCGCCGCCGTTTTGGCTCGAGAGGCCAAAGTGCAGGCCGTCGAGCAGCTTGGGCGCGTAGCGGAAGCCGCGGCTGATCACTTCGTCATTGCGGTTGGAATTGCCGCGATAGGTGGTGATCACCCCGCTGGTGTAGTTCAAGGCGTCGGCGACCGACGCCGGTTCCTGGTCGTTCATTTGCTCGCGCGTCACCACCGAGATGGACTGCGGGGTTTTGCTCAGCGGAGCGGCGGTTTTGGTGCCGGCGGCGCTCTCTTTGGCGACGATCCCTTTGACGGGCGCGGTCACGCTGCTCTGCGCGTCGGCGGTCACCACCATCGTCTCGTCCGCCGCGGCAAAAGCGTTTTGCGCGAAGGGCAGTAGCGCCAGCGTCGCCCCCAGCAACAGCCGGTTGGCGGACATCGCCTCTACGCTATCGTTTTCTATCCCTTTGTTTCTAATATTCATTATCTCTCCTGCATGCCTACTTTTGTGTGTAATGCCACCCTGATAAACCCCGCAATGCCGATGAATACGCTTTCCCTCGTCGACGCGGAGACGTCGCGTTTGCACGACGGCAAAAATCCGACAAATAGTATTGAAAATGATAATGAGTATCAATACGATTGTCAGGTTTTGTAAAAGTCACGCACGTTATGTAAGGGGCGCTATGGAGTTTTTGCCGGAAAAGAGGCCAGAACACGGCCATGAGGGATTGGCGGCGCACTGGCTGCGTGAGGCGGCGGCGGGGCAACCCGCATGGTGGCAGAAGGTTGCCGCTCATAGCACGCCTGTCGTCGACGCGCACGATGAACAGCACGTCAGAATGACCTGGCTATGGCGCGATCCTGCCGGCGACGAGCGGCTCTCGCCGATATGCCGCGTCTATGCCGATATCAACGGCATTACCGACCATCACAGCACGTCCCCCAGCAGCCTGAAAAGGCTCCCCGGCACCGACGTTTGGTACGGCGCGGCCGTTGTCGATCGCCGCTGGCGCGGCAGTTACAGCCTGATCCCGATTACAGCGCGGGATCTTCCTCCCGTCTTCAGCGACGACGAAACGTTGCGCGATCGCCAGCAGCGCGCCTGGTGGGTATCGCTGTTCCCGTTGGCGATCGCCGATCCGCTGAATCGCACCTCGCTGGGGCCGGCTTATCGCCCGCGCGCCGTTTCCCTGGCTCAGGGGCCGGACGCGGACGACCAAAGCGCCTGGCAGGCCGCCGATCGGCCGTTGGATGAAGCGCGGCTACAGCTTTTTCACTGGCACAGCGAACGGCTGGGCACCCGGCGGCGCGTGTGGCTGTATGCCGGCGGCGAGGCGGCGGACAACGCCAACCGCCCGCTGGTGCTGCTGCTCGACGGCCAGAACTGGATCGAAAGGCACGCATTGCTGCCGGTGATTGAGAACGAGACCGCAAAAGGGCATCTGCCGCCCGCGTGCTGGCTGCTGATCGATGCGATCGATGGCGAACACCGGGAAAACGAGCTGCCTTGCAACGCCGCCTTTTGGCAGGCGGTGATCGACGAATTGCTGCCGCAGGCGCAGCGGCGCGAACCGTTCAGCGAAGAGGGGGCGCGCACCGTGGTCGCCGGCCAGAGCTACGGCGGGCTGGCGGCGTTATACGCCGGCCTGCACTGGCCCGAGCGCTTCGGCCATGTGCTGAGCCAGTCCGGCTCCTTCTGGTGGCCCACGGTGCAATTCGTTACCCAGTTCGAAAAACGCCACGAGTTGGAGGAAGGCTGGTTGATACGCCAGGTTCGGCAGCGCGGCGCGACCGCGCCGACGCTCACCGTGATTCAGCAAGCCGGCGATCGGGAGGCGGACATCGAATTCGTTAATCGCCAGATGCACCAGGCGCTGACGGCGGCCGGACACCGTGCCGACTACCGCGTGTATTCCGGCGGACATGACGCGCTCTGCTGGCGCGGCGGTCTGGTGGACGGCGTGCGCCAGCTGCTTTCCGCAATGAAGTAATTCCACATTTTGACAGACAGGTAAGGCAAATGACTCAGGAACAACAAAACCCGTTCGATGACGAAAGTCTCCGTTTCTCCGTGTTGGTCAACGCGCAACAGCAGTACTCGCTGTGGCCGCAGTTTGCCGATACGCCGCCGGGATGGCGCGTGTTGATGGGGCCAGCGTCGCGCGGTGAATGTATCGACTATATCGAAGCGCACTGGCAGGACATGCGGCCGGCGTCGTTGAAAGCGGCGGATGCGCCGCGTTAATCGCCGCACAGCCACATCGCTACATTCCGTTTGAGGAAAAGGACAGACACCATGTCAGAAACGCTTTCTTTGCCGGATACTCAGGTCGAGTATCGGGATTATCCGCTGGTTGCGGCGCAACCGGGGATCTGGATTGCCGACCAAATCGCGCTGCGGCGCAACAGCTTCGCCGTGGCGCACTACACCGAACTGCACGGCGATATCGATCGTTCGGCGCTGGAGCGCGCGATTCGCCAGGGGCTGGCGGAGGCGGATACGGTTCAGGCGCGCTTCTTTGAGGCGCAAGACGGCCAGCCGGTGCAACGTTTACCGCTGAACGCGGATCCCGCGCGGGTGCTGGCGCCGGAGTGGTTTGACTTCAGCGCGCGGCCAGACGCCGAGCAGGCGGCGCTGGCGCTGATGCACGACGATCTGGCGCAGGATCTGCCCGCGGACGGCGAGCGCCCGCTCTATCGCCATGCGGTGATCCGCATCAGCGCCGATCGCTGGTTCTGGTACCAGCGCTTTCATCATCTGACCCTGGACGGCTTCAGCTTCGAGGCCATCACCCGCCGGATCGCCGATATCTACCGCGCGCTGCGCCACGGGCTGTCGCCGGCGGCCTCGCCGTTTACCCCGTTCGGCAAGGTGGTGGAAGAGTTTCAGCAATGGCAAACGTCACCCGCACGCCAGCGGGCGGCCGAATTCTGGCGGCAGCATCTGCGTGATCTGCCGTCGCCGCTGTCATTGGCGACGGAAAACCGCGAGGTCGAACCGGGCGCTCGGCCGCTCAAACAGGCGCTGGTGCTGCCGGAGTCGCTGTTTGACGAAGCGCTGCGCGATGCGGCGCTGCAGTCGTTGCAACCGGCCGATATCGTCACGGCGGCGCTGGCGATGTATCTGGCGCGCATGAGCGGCGAAACCCGGCTCTCCATCGGTTTTCCTTTCATGCGCCGCATGGGCTCGCAGGCGCTGGCGGCGATCGGCCCGGTGGTTAACGTGCTGCCGCTGCTGCTGAACGTGACGCCGGAGATGTCGCTGGCGGACGTCTGCCAGGCCACCGCGGCGCAAATCAAACAGGTGCGGCGCCATCAACGCTATGAGGCGGAGCAGATCAAACGCGATCTCGGCCTGGTCGGCGGCCATCAGGAGCTGTACGGCCCGGTGGTCAACGTCAAGGTTTACCACAGCGCCTTGTCCTTCGACGGTCAAGCGGCCGTTACCCATACGCTGGCGATGGGGCCGGTCGACGACCTCGAGTTTGAGATCGGTTTTCGAAGCGGCGTGCTGACGCTGTCGTTGGTGGCCAACCCGGCCAAATACGCGCCGCGCACCTTGCAAGGCCATGCGGAGCGCATTGGCCATTGGCTGCAGCAACTGGCGCGGCGGCCGCATCAGCCGAACGGTCAACTGGCGCTGGTCAGCGAAGGGGAGCTGCGCCAACTCGCGGCCTGGGGGCGCGGCGCTGAGCTGACGCCGCCGGCGGGCATGGTGTCGATCATGGACGCTTTCCAGCGTCAGGTTGAGCGACAGCCCGAGGCGTTGGCGGTGACCTGCGGCGATGTGCGCCTCAGCTACCGTCAACTCAGTGAACGGGTGATGCAACTGGGGCGCGTGCTGATCGAAAGCGGCATCGGCGCCGAAGACGTGGTCGCCATCGGCATTCCGCGCTCGGTGGACACGCTGGTCGCGCTGTTTGGCGTGTTGGCCAGCGGCGCAGCCTATATGCCGCTCGATCTGGATTATCCGCGTGAACGTCTGGCGCTGATGTGCGACGACGCGCGGCCGGTGATGCTGCTGACCCACAGCGACACGCGGGCCAACATGCCGGATCTGCCGCAGATCATGTGCCTCGATGAGGCGCAATGCCGGGCGCGCTGCGCGGCCGCCGAGGCCGCGCCGATATCGGACGAAGAGCGGCGCGTGCCGCTGAACGAGGCGCATCTGGCCTACATGATTTACACCTCCGGTTCGACCGGCAAACCCAAAGGCGTGATGTCCACGCACCGCGGGCTGCTGAACCTGTTCTTGTCGCATCAGGCCTCTCTATTCGGCCCGGCGATTGAAAAATTCCAGGCTCGCCGCGGGCGGCGTCTGCGCGCCGGGCATACCGCTTCGTTCTCTTTCGACTCCTCCTGGGAGCCGCTGTTCTGCATGATGATGGGCAGCGAACTGGTTATCTTCGATGAAGAGCTGCGCCGCGACCCCTGGGCGTTGCTCGAACAGACCCAACAGACCCCGATCGATCTGCTGGATATCACGCCGTCGTTCCTCTCGCAGTTGGTGGATTGCGGCCTGCTGAAGGGACAGTTTCCGCTGCCGGCGTTTGTGATGATCGGCGGCGAGGCGGCGACGCCGACGCTGTGGAACCTGATGCGGCAGCATCCGGAAGTCGAGATCCATAACTATTACGGCCCGTCCGAATACACCGTCGATACCCTCGGCGCGCCGGTCACGGCCGCAGACCAGCCGGTGATCGGGCGCCCCCTGGCCAATACCGAAGTCTGGCTGCTCGACAGTCGCCTGCAGCCGGTGCCGATCGGCGCGGCGGGGGAACTGTACATTTCAGGCAAGGGCATCGCGCGCGGTTACCTGCGCCGCCCGGATCTGACGGCGGCGCGCTTTGTCGCCAATCCGTTCGCCGACGGCGAGGTGATGTACCGCAGCGGCGATCTGATGCGTTGGAGCGCGGACGGCCAGCTGGTGTTCATTGGCCGTACCGATCACCAAATCAAGGTGCGCGGCTTCCGCGTCGAGCTGGGTGAAGTGGAGAGCGCGCTGGCTGCCTTGCCGGACGTGGGGCGGGCGGTGGTGATCGCCGAGCCGATCGGCGCTACCTATCGCCTGATCGGTTACTGCTCGGTGCAGGATGACGCGCGGCGCGCCTCACCCGCGCTGCAGAGCGAGCTGCTGGCGCAGTTGGCGCAGCGTCTGCCGGATTACATGGTGCCGGCGATCCTGGTGGTGATGCCGGAGCTGCCGCTTAACGTTAACGGCAAGATTGACCGTCAGGCGCTGCCCAAACCGCAGGAGACGCTGGCGCAAAGCCTGCGCGAGCCGGCCACCGAGCAGGAAAGGCTGATTTGCCGCGCCATGGCGCAGCTGTTGGGGATGGAGCGCGTCGGTGCCGACGACGATTTCTTCGCGCTCGGCGGCGACAGCATCTCGGCGATGGGGCTGGGCACCGCCCTGCGGCGCAACGGGTATCTGCTGCGGCCGCGTGAGATCTTCGCGCTGCACACCCCCGCGCGCATGGCGCAGGCGATGCAGCCGCTGGCCGTTGGATCTCAGGCCGCGCGCAGCGTGCAGCAAGGCCCGATCGACGGGCTGCCGATCCTGCACTGGTTTGCCGAGACGGGCGACATGCATCGTCTCTTCGCGCACGGCGTTTTCCTGCGCGTGCCTGCCGAATTGCAACCGGCACAGCTGCGTTATGCGTTGGAACAGCTGCGTACGGCACACCCGGCGCTGGGCGCGCGGATCCGCGACGGCCAGTTGGTGGTTGAAACCGCCGCCGCCGGTGAATTGATGCAGCGTCATCCCGTATCCGGCGATCTGGAAACCGCGGCGGAACAGGCGTTTGATGCCGCGCTGGCGCGCCTCAATCCGGCCGAGGGCAGCATGATGCAGGCCATCTTGTTGCAGCGTGACGGGCAGAGCCTCGGGCTGGTGCTGGCGATCCACCACCTGGTGGTTGACGGCGTTTCCTGGCGCATCCTGCTCGACGAACTGCGGCAAGCGGCCGACAGCGCCATGCAGGGGCAGCCGATCGCGCTGCCGCCGGAGGAAACCTCGCTCTATGAGTGGTCCGCGCGTTTACGGGCCGACGCCGAACGCCGGGAAACCGAGCTGCCGTTCTGGCGGCATATGCTGGCGGACGGCGTGCCGCGCTTGGGGCAACGCGCGCTGGATCCGCAGACCGATCGTCTCGCTTCGGTGAGCGAACGGCGCACGCTGCTCGACAGCCGGCTGACCGCCGCGCTGCTGGGCGCCTTGCCGCAGGGATACCGCGCTCAGGTCGAAGAGATCATGCTGTGCGCGCTGGCGCTGGCCTGCCGGCGTCATTTCCAGGCCGCTTCGCTGCGCTTTTCGCTGGAGTCGCACGGCCGCGCCGAACTGGACGATAGCCTCGATCTGGCGCGCACCGTCGGCTGGCTGACGGCGGAGTACCCGCTGTGCATCGAACTGCATGACGCCGAACACCACGAGGCCGTGCGCGCGGTGAAACGGGTGACGCGCGCGGTGGCCGATCGCGGCATCGGCTATGGTCAACTGCGCTATTTACATCCGCAGCGTGACGAACTGGCCGCGCTGGCGCAGCGCAATGCGCCGGAGATTTTGTTCAACTACCTCGGGCGCTTCGGCCAGGATGAGGGACACTGGACGCCGCAGCGCAGCCGGACCCGTTTCCGCGACGCCTTCGCCGTGGCGCAGGATACGCAGCAGGCGCTGTGTTACGGGCTGGAAGTGAACATCTTTGTCGAAGAGCGGCGCGACGGCGCGTGTCTGGCGATCAACTGGAGCTGGCTGGAGGCCATCTTCAGCGCGAGCGACATCGAGGCGCTGCATAGGGGCATCGAGCAGGCCGTGCGTGCGCTGTGCGAGTTTGCTGAACGGCATCCCGAACGCGCAGCGGCAACGTTGACGGCGGCCGAGATCGCCCAGCCGGGCGCCGACGATGAAACGCTGCGCGCCTGGGAGCGGGAGTATGGGCCGTTGGCCGATGCGCTGCCGCTGTTGCCCTTGCAGCACGGCTTGCTGTTCCATGCCCAGACGGCGCAGCAGGGCGGCAGTTATAACTCGCTGACGCGCCTGAGCCTCTGCGGCGAACTGGACGCGCCACGGCTCCAGCAGGCGCTGGATGCGGTGATCCGCCGCCATCCGCAGCTGGCCGCCCGGTTCAACCGCGAGGGCGAACCGCTGCAGCTGATACCGCAGGAAAGCCATTGGCCGCTGGACAGCCACAGGCTGCCGCCGCTGTCCGCCGAACAAGAAATGCAGGCGCTGAATGAGCTGGAGCAGGAAGAACTGCGGCGCGATCTGTTTAACCAGCCGGGCGCGATGCTGCATGCGCTGTGGGTCAAACACGGCGAGAGCGAACGCTACACGCTGTTCCTCAATGCCCACCACCTGATCGTCGATGGCTGGTCGACGCCGGTGGTGCTCAACGATCTGATGCTCGCATTGCGTGAAGGGATAACGGCGTTGCCGCCGCTGCGTTCGAACTATGCCGATATCGTGCGCCGCCTGGCCGCGCGGGATGCCGACGCCTCGCGCCGCATCTGGCGCGAGACGCTGCAGGACGTACGGCCAACGCTGCTGTTTGGCGAGACGCAGGACGACCGCGTGTTTGAGCTGGAAATGACGCTGCCGCCGGCGGAGGAACAGCGTTTGCTGACCCTGTGCCGCGAACGCGGGCTGACGCTCAATACCGTGATGCAGGGCATCTGGGCGCTGCAGCTGGCCGGCTGTTGCGGCCATCAGGACGTGGTGTTCGGCTCGCCGGTTTCCGGGCGGTTTGGCCAGATCGACGGCGTGGAAGAGCACGTTGGCCTGTTCAGCAACACGCTGCCGGTACGCGTACGGCTGGAAAACGGCCGGCCGTTGACGGAACAGCTGACCGCTCTGCAACACCGGCAGATTGAACTGCTGGAGCACGACGATTTGGGATTGGGTGAGATCCAGCACCTGGCCGGCGCGGGCACGCTGTTCGATACGCTGTTGGTGGTGGAGAACTACCCGGACAACGACGCCTTGCTCGGCGGCACAGGTTCCCTGCGCTGCGACGCCATCCGCAACAAAGGCTATACCCACTATCCGCTGACGTTGCTGGTGCTGCCGGGCGAGCGTCTGCGTCTGCTGATGGAGTACCGTGACTCGGTGCCGCAGCCTGAACGCTTCGCCGCGCGGCTGATGGCGCTGCTGCAACAATGGATTGCGCAACCGGATCTGCCGTTGCCGCGCTGGCAATTGCAAACCCCGCAGGAACAGGCGTTGATCGCGGCGGTCAACCGCACCGCCCAGGCGGTAGCGGACACCACCTTGCATCAGGCGATCGCCGATCAAGCGCGGCGCACGCCGGAACGCATCGCGTTGCAGGATGCCGGGCACACCCTCAGCTACCGTGACATGCAGCGCCAGGCCGCGCTGTTGGCCGAACAGCTGACGGCGGCGGGCATTCAGCCGGGCGATATCGTCGCGGTGGCGTTGCCGCGTTCCGTGCGCCTCAGCCTGGCGCTGACGGCGATTGTGCAAACCGGCGCCGCCTGGCTGCCGCTGGATACCGGTTACCCGGATGAGCGTCTGGCCTACATGGTGGCAGACGCCAAGCCACGGCTGATTATCACCGAGAGCGCCTTGGATGCCCGTTTTGCCGCGCTGGCGCCGACGTTGCGGTTCGATGCGCTGGACGACAGCGGGCGCGAACCGATGCAGCGCGCACCGGCGGGGAACGGCGATTATCCCGCCTACGTCCTGTATACCTCGGGCTCTACCGGGCGGCCGAAAGGGGTGGTGGTGAACCACCGGGCGATCGTCAACCGTCTGTTCTGGATGCAGCATGAGTATTCGCTCGATGCGCAGGACGTGGTATTGCAGAAAACGCCGTGCAGCTTCGACGTTTCCGTCTGGGAGTTCTTCTGGCCGCTGATGGTCGGCGCGCGCCTGGTGATGGCGCCGCCGGAGGCGCACCGCGATCCGCAGGCGCTGACGACATTGATCGACGACTATGGCGTAACCACGCTGCATTTCGTTCCGTCTATGTTGGCTATCTGGGTTGAGGCGCTGAACGAACGTGCGCCGCAGCGCGCCGCCGCCAGCCTGAAACGCGTGTTCTGCAGCGGTGAGGCGTTGTCGTGTGAACTGGCATCCCGCTACCAGGCGTTGGTCGCCGCGCCGCTGCATAACCTGTATGGCCCGACGGAGGCGGCGGTCGATGTCACCTATCAACCGGCGTCCGGCGAGGCATTGGCGGCGGTGAGCGGCGCCGGCGTGCCGATCGGCAAACCGGTCTGGAACACCCAACTGAGCATTCTCGACGCCATGCTGCGGCCGGTGCCCGTCGGCTGCGCCGGCGATCTCTACCTGCGCGGCATTCAGCTGGCCGACGGCTATCTGCATCGGCCGGGATTGACGGCGCAGCGGTTTGTCGCCGATCCCGCCGGCAACGGGGCGCGCATGTATCGCACCGGCGATATCGCCCGCTGGCTGGAAGACGGCAGCGTCGAGTATTTGGGGCGCAGCGACGATCAGTTGAAGATCCGCGGCCAGCGCATCGAACTGGGCGAAATCGAACAGGCGCTGCTGGCGCAGCCGGGAGTAGCGCAGGCGGCGGTGCACGCCATCGAACTGGGTGAGGGCGCGACGGGGCTGGGCGGCGCCGATATGCGGCAGTTGGTTGCCTGGCTGATCGCCCAGCCGGGCGTGACGCTGGATACCGCCGTCCTGCATCAGGCGCTGGAGGCGCGTTTGCCGGCGCACATGATGCCGGTCAGCTATGTCATGACCGACAGCTTCCCGCTCAGCGCCAGCGGCAAGCTGGATCGCAAGGCGTTGCCTCGGCCGCAGCTGAGCCCGCAGAGCGGCCGCGTGCCGCACAGCGACAGCGAGCGCCTGCTGGCGGCGCTGTTCAGCGAACTGCTGGGGCGCGAGACGGTGTATGCCGACGACGACTTCTTCGCGTTGGGCGGCCACTCGCTGCTGGCGATGCGCCTGGCGGCGGAGCTGCGTCGGCGCGTCACCCGGCCGCTGAGCGTCGGGCAGATCATGTTCGCCCGCAGTCTGGAGAAAATGGCGCACCTGCTCGATGACGCGCAGGCCGCCGGCTCGGCCGAGAGCCGCGGCGTCGGCGAGTGCCTGCAGCTGCGGGCGGGCCAAGGCCCGGCGCTGTTCTGCCTGCATCCGGCTTCCGGTTTCGCCTGGCAGTACTCGGGGCTGAGCCGGTATCTGCCGGGGAGTTACCCGATCATCGGTCTGCAGTCGCCAAGACCGGACGGCGTCATCGCCACCTGTGAGGACATTGAGCAGATGGTCGATCGTCATCTCGCCACTCTGCGCCGCCTGCAGCCGCAGGGGCCTTACTACCTGCTGGGCTATTCGCTCGGCGGCACGCTGGCGCATTCGATGGCCGCGCGTCTGCAGCAGCAGGGTGAAGAGGTGGCGTTCCTCGGCATGCTGGATACCTATCCGCCGGAAGGCCAGGACTGGACCGGCCCCACCGAGGAAGAGGCGCAGAAGGAGGTGGCGCAGGAACAGGCCGAGTTTATGGCGGAAGATCATGGCGATCCGACGCTGATGGCGGAGAAGGCGGCGATGTTCGACAGCATCGTCGCCAACTATCGTGACGCGGTGCGCCTTCTTTCTCAGGCGCGCAGTCAGCGTTTCCACGGCACGGCGACGCTGTTTGTCGCCGATCGGACGCTGCCGCCATTGATGGACATCAACGCCGTGTGGGCGCCGTATCTGGATCGGCTGATCTGTCATCACCAAGGTTGCGAGCACGCGGACATTCTGTCGCCGGCCTCGCTGGAGACGCTAGGGCCGCTATTGCATTCGCTGCTGACGCGGCAATACGGGTTGGTATAACGCAACCGGGCCGGGGCGTGCGCCACGGCCCGTACTAAAACATGATATGCAGGACACTATGGCCAGACCTTCTTTTTTTCTTGATTTCAGTTTGCTGAGAAGCAATGCGCATTTTCGTGCGATTTTCTGCGCCCGCATGCTGTCGGTGTTTTCACTCGGCATGCTGGCAGTGGGGGTGCCGATTCAGATCCAGGCGATGACCGGCTCCACGTTGCAGGTGGGCGTGGCGGTGGCGCTGGACGGCGTAGGCATGTTTATCGGCCTGATGTTGGGCGGGGTGCTCGCCGATCGCTACGATCGCCGCAAGCTGATCCTGTTCGCGCGCGGCACCTGCGGGCTGGGCTTTGTCGCCCTGAGTCTGAACGCCTTCGCGCCGGCCCCGTCGCTGTGGGCGCTCTACCTGCTGGCTGCCTGGGACGGGTTCTTCGGCGCGCTCGGCATGACGGCGCTGATGGCGGTGATCCCGCTGCTGGTCGGGCGCGAAAACCTGGCGGCGGCGGGGGCCTTGAGCATGGTGACGGTGCGCATCGGCGCGATCCTGGCGCCGGCGCTGGGGGGGATCATCATCGTGTTCGGCGGCGTCGGTCTCGCTTTCGCCGTCGCGGCGGCAGGGACGCTGGGCACCCTGGTCCCGCTGGTGCGCTTGCCGACGCTGCTGCCGCAGCAGCAGGAGCCGGAACACCCGCTGCGCGCGCTCGCCAGCGGCTTCCAGTTTGTCTGGCGCAATAAGGTGGTCGGCTCGGTGGTGCTGCTGGGGATGCTGATGAGCATCGTCGGCGCCGTCAGGGTGCTGTTCCCGGCGTTGGCGCAGGACGCTTACCACGTCGGCGCGTCCTCTATCGGCCTGATGTACTCCGCAGTGCCGCTCGGTGCGATGCTGGGCGCGCTGACCAGCGGCTGGGTGGGGCGTTTCTCTCGCCCTGGGGTGCTGATCCTGATCGCCGCTATCGTCGCGTTCACCGCCATCGCGTCACTGGGGCTGTTCAGCCATCTGGCGCCGGCGCTGCTGGCGCTGGTGTGTTACGGCTACGCCAATGCCATCGCCTCGCTCTTGCAGTTCATGCTGATCCAGAGCAATACGCCGGATCATCTGCTGGGGCGGGTGAACAGCCTCGGCACCGCGCAGGACGTGACCGGCGATTCGATCGGCGCGCTGGGGCTCGGCGTACTGGGCAGGGTGTTCACCCCATTGATGAGCGTGCTGTCGTTTGGCGCATTCGCCGCAGTGCTCGGCGTGCTGGTGGCCTTCAGCGTGCGCACGCTGCGCCAGTGCCGGCCGGCGGACGCGTTGGTCGAGCACGATGAGCCGGCTCCGGCAACCTCAGCGGCGGCGGACAACTGACCCCTCACGGCGCCGGCTGTTCCGGCCGGTGCCGCTCCCCCCAGTCGCACATCATGTCGATCACCGGGATCAGCGAACGCCCGCGCTCGGACAGGCTGTACTCCACCTTGGGCGGGAGCTGCGGATACTCCTTTCTCACCACCAGACGGTCTTTTTCCAGCTCTTTCAACGTCGAGCTCAGCGTCTTATACGAAATGGTGCCGATGCAGCGCTGCAGTTCGTTGAAGCGCAATACCGGCTTATACAACGCCAGCCAGTAGAGAATAATCATTTTGTATTTACCGTTGATCACCGACAGGGTGTAGCCATAACCGGTGTCTTCAAGGCTGATGCCCGTAGGGCTGCAGTGGGATTCGGCGGTCATTTACACTTTCTCCAGGGTAAGTATGTGTCGTGAGTGTGCGTATTTTACATTCTGTCAGCATACCCTAAGATGCGTCGAAACACCTGACTGGAGAGATCAGTATGAAAACGTTGGTGGTAGTGACACATCCCGATATGGCGAACTCGGTGGTCAACAAACGTTGGCTGGAGGAACTGCGGCGCTATCCGGCGCTGTATACCGTGCACGAACTGCATCAGGCCTATCCGGACTGGCGGATCGACGTCGCCAAAGAACAGCAGTTGATTGAAGCGCATGACAACATCGTGCTGCAGTTCCCGATTTACTGGTTCAGCAGCCCGCCGCTGCTGAAAAAATGGCTGGACGACGTGCTCACCTACGGCTGGGCCTACGGTTCTCGCAGCGGCTATAAGATGCAGAACAAGAAACTGGCGCTGGCGGTCACGGCGGGCGTGCGCGCAGAAGATTACGCGCGAGAAGGGCGTTATCGCTACTCGCTGGAGGAGATCTTCCGGCCGTTTGAAGTGACCGCCGATTACGTGCGGGCCGACTATGCTTCGTTCTTTGCCTTTTACGGCAAGGAAGCCGCTTCGGACGGGACGGCAGAGCAGGTTCAGCAGCACGAGTTGGACAGCAGCGCGCAGGGCTATCGGGCATTTCTCGCCGCTCTGAATTAACGAGACTCCCCGGATGCGCCAGGGAGTGCGCATCCGGTCACTCGATGTGAACGCCGAAACCGTCTTGCCCCGGCGCGAGATGCGCTTTCAGGGGCAGCTGATTAAACGGAAAAGCGCTTTTTGATTCTGTCGACCGGCGTGCCATCGCTGAGCGGCACCTGCAGCAGACGATCGTAATCGCGAAAGCCCATTTTTTGATAATAGGCGAGACCGCCCACGTTATCCGCCCGGATGGTGGCGTTGATGTGCTTGAAACCGTGCGACTTCGCTGCCGCTAACGTGACGGGAAACAGCGCGCTGCCAACGCCACGTACCTTCGGCGACAGGCGGGAAAAGGTGGCAATATCTGCGGTATCGGGCGGCAGTGCATCGTCAACGCTCAGCGACTGAAAGCCCACCAACACGCCATCCACCTCCGCGACCTGGCAACTCAGCGCATTGTCGCCGCTGATGAACCATTCGCTGAACTCGGCTGGGGTGAGGGGCGTTTCTATCGCGGTCGTGCCGCCGGCTCTGATCACCTCATTCAATAACTGCGTCAGCGCTTCAGCGTCTTGCGGGGTTATCGTTCTGATCTTCATTGCGTTGCTATCTCCTCCACAGGGGTTTCAGGCGTAAGGAATCTGCTGGAACCATCGAAAGAAGATAGACGCAGGCGTCCGGTAATGAAATACCGGAACGTGCGGGACAAAAAACAGCGCGGGAATTACATGAACAGGAAGCGGTCGGCCAGCGCAACGCCACGCTCGAGGCGCGGTGGCAGCGCGTCGTCGCGATCGTCAGGCTGAGCAGCCTGCGGCGCGGCGTCTTCGGCTTTTTCAATCATCAGCTCGCCGAGCAGGGCCAGAAAACGAGTGAGCTTTTGCATATTCCCTCCGGATCGTTGATTACGTTGAGAGTGATAGTAATCGCCGCTAAACCGAATGGGAAAAACTTAAAACTCATATCCTAAGAACCGGATCGCATATCGCGTAACCGGGCGACGGTTGCCCATCGCCCGGTGAACGGCTTAGAAGGTGACGTTAACCTTAGCCCACAGGGTGCGGCCCGGTTCATTCACCGCGCTGTTGGCCGAATAGCCGAAGGCGCTGTTGCCCGCCAGGTTGAGGTGCTCGCTGTAGGTCTTGTTCAGGATATTATCCAGACCGGCGCTCAGCTTGACGTTTTTATTCACCTTGTAGGCGGCGTTGGCGGAGAGCACGCCGAAGCCGGCGCTTTCGGCAAAGTCTTTGCCTACTACGTTGCCTTCGTTGATCGCCACGCGGTGTTGGCTGCTGACCAGACGCCATAGGCCGGTGCCGCTCCAGTCGCCGTACTCATAGGTCAGCCCCAAGCGTGCCTCCAGCGGCGGGATCTGCGGCAGCGGGCGACCGTTGCTGGTGTTTTTCCCCCAGGAGTAGGCCAGGCTGGCGTCGGTTTTCCAGTGCTCGCTCAGTTGATAACCCATGCCCATTTCGCCGCCCATAATGTTGGCGTTGACGTTATCGGCCTGGCTGAGACGCGCATTGTGCGGATCGTATTTGAACAGGATGAAATCATCGACGCGGCCCACATACGCGGAGACCCAGCCGTTGAAGCGCTTGCCGTTGTACTGCGCGCCGATGTCGAGTTGCGTGGTTTTCTCGCTCTTGACGCTGGAGAACGGATCCTTGCTGCCGTTCGGACCCAGCTTCGGCGAGAACAGCTCCCAGTAATCCGGGAAGCGCTCGGTATAGCCGACGCCGGCATACAGCATCAGCGGCAGCTCGGCCAGCGTATGCTCCAGGCGCATAAAGCCGCTCGGCAGGGTGTCTGAACGTTCCACATCGCGGCCGCTGCGGAAGTTCTCCACCAGGGTGCGATCGAGACGCGCGCCGCCGATCAGCTTATCCTGCTCGCTGGTGGACCATGTCAGCTCGCCGAAGGCGCCGTAGCTGTTGAACTGGGCGTCTTTTTCCCAGCTGCCGCGGCTCATGCTGCGGTGGGTATTGGTCTGCGTGTCCAGGCCGCTTTCAAGCTTCACGTCCTGCCACTGCCAGGTGCCCATCACGCGGCCGCCGACGGTGCGGCGATCGAGCTGCATCGTCATGCCGGAAGACATCATGTGCCCGCCGTGGCCCCCCATGCTCATGCCGCCATGCCCACCGTGGCCGCCCATGCCGCCGCTGCCCGGCGAACGCAGGGTCACGTTGTCCATCACGTGGTTGGCGTAGTTGTAGTAGACCTGCGCTTCCAACTTATCCAGCACCTCGCCGATGTTGGATTTCTCCACCCGCATGCCCAGGCTTTCGCGTTTGAACTGCGAACCGTCCATGCTGCGGCCGGCATAGCGCGCTTCGCCGTTGCCGCGCCCCATCGTCACTTCCAGCAGCGTGTCGGCATCCGGCGTCCAGCCGAGCGCCAGATCGCCGTTCCACTTGTCCCAGCGCGATGGCACGCGCGTATTCGTTCCGTCCTGGTAATCGTTGGCGCGCGACTTGTTGGCCATCACCCGCAGGTAACCTTGTTCGGCGCCGAGGCTGGCGTCGATATTCTCGTCCCAGCGGCCATTGGAGCCGGTCAGCACGCTGGCGTTGCCCTTGATGCCCGGTTTGTCGAAGCGCGGACGTTCACGTTCGAAACGCACCGTGCCCGCCGACGAACCCGGCCCCCACAGCACCGTCTGCGGCCCTTTGGTGATGGTCAGCAGATCGAAGCTTTCCGGCGAGATGTAAGAGGTGGGCGCATCCATTCTCGATGGGCAGGCGCCGAGCATCTCCGAACCGTCAGTGAGAATTTTCAGCCGCGAACCGAACATGCCGCGAAATACCGGATCGCCGTTGGTGCCGCCGTTGCGGATCTGCGAAAAACCGGGAATGGTTTTCAGATAGTCCGAACCGTCGCTGGCGGGCACCGGCTGACGCGGGGTTTTCGGTGATGTCACGATGGTCAGCGGAGAGTAGAGCGGTGCGGTGACGGTGATCACGTCGCCATCATTAACCTGTGCGTCGGTAGGGTGCTGATGCGCCTGCGCCGCGTGGCCGGCCAGCAGGAACAGCGGCATGGCGGTGGTGATTGCGCGGGTGACGGCGTTCTTTTTATAAGCGGGTTTAAACATCATCTTTCCTTAAGCTAACTTTTTTCCATTATTCTCCGGCGATTTATTCAGGCGTGGGGATACCTGGCGAAAATCACCATCGGAAAATACGGGGGTTAATTCCCTCAACGTGGAAATAACCGGGCTAATAATGTCGTCTCAATGCATAACCATTGGGCGTATTAATTCCGCCATGTTGAAACGATCAACGGCAATACAGAAACGGCAATGGGGTATTGTTAAATCAGAGGAAAGAGACGGGCGGCGCGCGCGGCTGTAATTCGGTATGAACGACGTGGGCAAACAGGGGAACGAGATAATGAGTCGGCGGCGGGCGCGAGGCCAGAGATTGAGACCAGAACAGCGGGGCGTGGCTCACGTCCAGCAGCGGCGCGTGCAGCAACAGCACGCAGTAGCCGCAGGCGCTGTCGTCCATCATCATCGCCATGTTGTGGTGGCCGCCGCCGTGCTGCATCATCGGCGATGCGGCCTTTTCCGGCGCGGCCGGCGGCGAATGCATCTCATGATGCATCGGCTTCGGCATCGCCATGCCGCAGTCCGCCATGACGGTCGTTTCAGCACTTCCGGCGCGCGCATGCTCCAGGGATCGCGAGACCACCGGCGCAATGAACAACATCAGAATGGCGAACATCCCTAACCAGGCGGCGGCCCGGTTACGTGATGCAGGGGGCTGAATTAACGACACAATCAACCTAAAAAAGGGTTAACACAGGGGAGGGAATTGTACTGGTTTATGTCGAAATGTTAAAACCTTTTATTTCTGGTCAACGGTCTGTTGATGAATATATTATCGAATGAGCGCTTTAATTCTGACCAACGGCTATTTTTTTGCGCCAATAACGTGACGGGGACAATATTAATGACGGAAAAACTGGCGAGCACGATTATTCCGCTTTATGACGAACATGCCGCCGCCTGGGAACGCCTCAGACCTACCACGCTGTTTGAACGGCCGTGGCTCGACCGCTTTTTGCAGCTTACCCCGGCCAACGCGCAGCTGCTGGATCTCGGCTGCGGCAATGGCGCGCCGATCGCCGCCTATTTTATCGAACAGGGGCATCGGGTGACCGGCATCGACGGTGCGCAGGCGATGATCGCGCGCTGCCGGCAGCGTTTTCCACAGCAGGAGTGGCGGCAAATGGATATGCGCCAGCTGGATTTGGCGACCCGGTTCGACGGCCTGCTGGCCTGGGACAGTTTCTTTCATCTGGCGCGCGACGATCAGCGCCGCATGTTTCCGCTGTTCAGACGGCATGCCAATCCGCATGCCGCACTGATGTTCACCAGCGGCCCTGCAGACGGCGTGGCGATCGGCAGCTTCGAAGGCCAGCCGTTGTTTCACGCCAGCCTGGCGCCGGAAGAGTATAGGCGTTTATTGCAGGAGAACGGCTTCCGCGTGGTCGACCATATCGTGGAAGATCCCGCCTGCGGGGGAAGAACGATCTGGCTGGCGCTGAGGAGTGAGTGACAATGTCACGGGCGAGTTCATGGGAACCCGCCCGTAACCTTACTTCGCGCTGACGCGCCAGACAGTGTTGCCGACGTCATCCGCAACCAGCAAAGCGCCGGTCTTATCGACAGCCAGCCCCACAGGGGCGCCATAGAGTTCCTTCTCATCATCGGAGACAAAACCTGTCACCACGGCCTTGAGCTTGCCGACCGGTTTGCCTTGCTCAAACGCCACATAGCTGACCCGATAGCCGTTCAGCGGCGAGCGATCCCAACTGCCGTGCTCGCTGATAAAAGCGCCGCCGTGATAGTCGGCCGGCAGAGCGCTCGCGGTGTAGAACAGCAGCCCCAGCGGCGCGACGTGCGAGCTGAGCGCGTAATCCGGCTTGATGGCTTTCGCCACCCGATCCGGCCGCGGCGGCTGTACCCGTCGATCGACGTGCTGGCCGAAATAGCTGTAAGGCCAGCCGTAGAAACCGCCGTCTTGCACCGAGGTCAGGTAATCCGGCACCAGATCGGCGCCGATTTCGTCACGCTCGTTGACAATCGCCCACAGCTTGCCGCTTTGCGGCTCCCACTGCAGCCCGGTCGGGTTGCGCAGGCCGCTGGCGAAGATGCGGCTGGCGCCGGAGGCGGTGTCCACTTCCAGCACGGCGGCGCGCCGGTACTCTACGGCCAGGCCGTTTTCGGTGATGTTGCTGTTGGAACCGACGCCGACATACAGCTTTTTCCCGTCCGGGCTGGCCAGCAGGGCCTTGGTCCAGTGATGGTTGATGGTGTCCGGCAGATCGGCCAGTTCTTTGCCCGGATCGCTGATGCGCGTTTCGCCTGGCTGATAGGCGTACTGCATGATATTGCCGGTATTGGCCACGTACAGCGTATTGCCAATCAGCTGGACGCCGAACGGGGAATCGAGCCCCTCGAGGAAGACGTGCTTTTCCCAGTTGCCGCCGGCGGTCGGGCGCAGCAGGGTGATGCGATTGCCCCCTTTGCCGCCTTTACCGGACTGGCCTTTCACCAGGCCGGCGATCAGCTGCTTGGGCGTGCTCACCGCTTCCGTGCCCGGCCCGTTGGCCTCCACGACCAACACATCGCCATTGGGCAGCGTGAGCAACTGACGCGGATGAAGCAAATCGTCTGCCACCTTATCGATTTTCAAGCCTTCCGCCACTTTCGGCGTCTGATCTTGTTGCCAGCCAACGCCCTTAGGCACCTGCATCGGCGGCATCAGAAAGTCTTGCGCCGCCGGCAACGTCGGGTCCGGGCCCATTTGTTGCTCTGGCGAAATGACGGCGCTGTTATCGCAGCCGGCCAAGGCCAAAACGGCGGAAAGGGTGAGCGCCAGAGATGAGAGCTTCATGAAAACCTCCTTATTTTGCGCGGGCGCCAAGGGCCAGCAGAATATTCGCCAGGCTGAGCAGCGCGACCACGATCGCAGACAGCACCAGGCCTTGGGGCACCACGGCATACGCATCCCGGCTATGCACGAAAGCGTTGATAATGGCGAGAACGATGGCCAGCAAATTCAGCCAGAAATGGAGTTTGACCGACGATCCCCGCAGCCGAGCGCTGCCGAACCATACCTGTACCAGGTTAATCAGGCGGGGAATGATGGCAAAAATCAGGCCGATGGCAATTAGCCAACTTGCGCCATTGACCCACTGAATATTAGCGGTACAGGCATAAATGATGTCGAAAATCAGCGCCGCGGTGAAAAATCCGTAAGGTATCGGGTTGAGCCATTCATAGACGGCCACTGCGGCCGCTGAGGGCCTTGCTGTCGTTTGCGTGGTCATGCAGGCATCTCCATGAAAAATGATGGGTAAAAAGGCCATTGGCCCCTTAAAGCTTTGTTCAGATCCAGCGATTTGAACAATTTTGATTCTCATTTTTAGCATGCGATGTTAAAACCGAAACCATCACTTCGGCATTATCAATGGTTTAGCAATATCAGGAGGCAGGGCATGAGCATAGAACGCGTTCAGCGTTTTCTGGCCGAGCACGCACCGGAGACGACGGTGACGGTGCTGGCAAAGAACACCGCAACGGTGGCGCTGGCGGCAGAAGCCTTTGGCGTGAAGAGCGGGCAGATCGCCAAGACGCTTTCGTTTCGCGTTAACGGCGATGTGGTGCTGCTGGTGATGGCGGGAACTGCCAGAATCGACAACAAGAAGTACAAGCAATTCTTCGGCGTGAAGGCGCGTATGCTGCCGGCGGAAGAGGTTGAAGCATTAACCGGCTATCCGCCCGGCGGCGTTTGTCCCTTTGCCGCACCGGAGGCGGTGAGGATCTACTGCGATCATAGCCTGCGCGCTTTCGATGAAGTGCTTCCGGCAGGCGGCAGCGATAACTCTGGCGTGAGAATTGCGCCACAGCGGCTGGCCGGCATCACGGGAGCGGAGTGGATTGACGTGACGGGGTAACTAATAGTGACACCGTCACTATGCATTATGTTAAATTTAGAGTCTTTACCTCTTGTAATTTTCTGTTTTAAAAGAGAAAAACTAGTCGTTCGCGTTGTGGCAAACCGCCTCGATATTATGGCCATCCGGACCAATGACAAACGCCGCATAGTAGTGGGCATGATAATTGGGGCGTAAACCGGGCGCGCCATTGTCTTTGCCGCCGGCGCTTAACGCGGCGTGATAGAACGCATCGACCTGTTCACGGCTGCTTGCGGTAAATGCCAGGTGCAGATGCGCCGGTTTTTCATCGGTCTGAAACAGGCATAATGACACGTTACCCCGATCGGGACACAGCTCAACGCCATAATCGGGGTCACCTTCGGCAACGATCTTTACGCCCAGCGGCGCCAGCGCATTAAGGAAAAACGCTTTGCTCAGAGCAAAGTCGCTGACGCCAAATTTCACATGGTCAAACATGGGGATGTCCTGGAGTGTGGAAGAATGTTCCCATTCAGTATAGCCAACGCCATGAAGGCCACCGGAAACGGTGAAGACGAACGCCAGTACGCATTTGGCAGGCAGAAGTTGTTCATTTTTATGGCGCGTTTTGGTGAAATCTGCAGTATCGCAGTAGCCATGTTTTATCAGATTTCACGTAGCGCGATCAAAAAAGCGGGGGGATTTCGCCTCAATATCCGCAGAGATGCATCGACATAAGCATGCCCGGTCATCATTAATGGCAGAACGCATTTATCTATGATCCTCAGTGGGTGGAACGTGATAAAGCTGAAACTTCGCGAGATATTGGCTGGCGTGTTAACGGCTGTCCATCACATCGGCAGAGTTGGCTGGCGGCCAAACCAACGATTGATAATTTTGCTGGGAGGTTAAGCGGCGTTGGAACGCCAGGTACCGAAATCCTGGGAAGCGGCAAGCGCATGCCTCACATGCATGCATTTACTGCAGGAAGTGAACAGGCGACAGGCATTGGGTGTTCAGAGATTTTTGCGCAAACATCATGGTGTCGCTCAGCAATAAGCGGCAATGGCAATGAAGCCTGCAGCGAAAACTCGACGGCTTAAGACCAGCTGAAAAACGAATTCGTTCAACGGTATGAGCAACGGGCGTTGAAATGGTTGGCCACAGGAGAAAACCTATGATCAAGCCAGGACGCCAGAATCCACGTATAACCACATGGGTGCGCATAATGTATATTATGTTAAATTGCATTATTGGATACGCACCGCCGTTAGCCTGGCCGTCCTTTCTCACCTCACCTTCAAGCCTTATCAGGCTGCTAACCTTTTTTATGTTTAAGCCCATCATCAGCCCGTTCAGTTTCAGCACCTCAGTTTAATCCTCGGTCGGTGTGCCCTGATGAAACCGCATCTGCCAACCGGCCTTTTCCGTCAGCATCCAAATCGACGACCGTTCTGTGCAACGAATGGCGTCGCCCTGCGCGTTGCGTTGAAAACTCTTATACGTCAGCAACACGGCGCCTTCACTGATTTTCGCCAGCGTAAAACCTTCGGCAACAATCTGCGGATGCTCAGTTTCCATTTCCAGCGCCGCAACGGTCTGGCGTTTGTCATAACGCAGACCTGAGCGAGCAATCTCTTCAAAGTCTTCATGCAGCAATGCCGCGACGCGCTGCGGATCGCGTCGCACCGATGGCTGATGCAGTTCAACCTCAAGCGTCTGGATTTGGCTAAACAACTTTGCAGAATGCGTCAAAATGCCCTCCTTTTTGATCGCGCTACGTGAAATCTGGTAAACTTCGGCAGTCAATCTACACCAGAATGACTCCCGTGAAACCTGACTATTCCCAGGATTCCTTCTCAAATAGGCGCTTCTTTATCCAACCGACTAATCGCTTCACTGTGTACTTCATTCCAGGGTTGGCCTACTTTACCGAGCAAAAATTGAAATAGCGGCGTGTAATCCATGCCATGTTGTATCCGCCCATGCATACTTTCACGCAGCGGCAACGGCTCATCGTCCGCCTGTTTGCCATGGGGCCTCTGGAGGTAACACTTTCTCTTTTATAGAGTTTTTTCTTTTTATCTCGATGCGCTCTCATCAAACCTAAATAGTGACATTGTCACGTAAAAAGCGCCGCCCAGTGAATTGCCAACCGCTTACAAACACCATACCGGCCGGGCGCCCACCGTCGCACTGGCATGCCCTGCGCCATGGCTCAGGCACAGCGTTCTCAGCCCGGCACCCGCACCGGAATACCAGGCGCCGCCTCGCATCAGCATGCGTTCGCCGTAGTTGCGTAGATAAACCTGATCGCCGTCCGCACACCGGTGATGCGGTGCAACGCCGAGGATTTTCAATATATCCGGCACCGACTCTCCACTTGCCGCACCAATACGCCCGAACTCATCATCCATCAATAGTGAATACCGCGCGCCAACAGCCGCTGTTCAGCCTGTGGCGTATTAAACGGTGAGTTGGCGCTGCTCACCACCCAGCGGGTATTCAGCTGTTCAATATTTTGTGCATTCAATACGTTGGACATTGACGCGATGCACAGCACCTCGCTGGGTTGCGCCCAAAGTTCCTCTTCGCTCACGCGGCGCACCCCCGCAGGAAATTGCGCTGCGGGGTTGATGTCATAGGCCGTCACCTCACAACCGAACAGCAGGCTTTGTTTCGCCACTTCAGTGCCGACCTTGCCCATACCGTGAATGGCAATGCGCGCGCGAGGCAAATGATTGAGCCTCAGCGTCAACACTTTTTTCATCGAACTCCAGACGCCGTAGCCGGTTGCCACCGATGTATCGACTTGTGGGCTGTCCATGGCATTCAGGATCCACGGCGTAAACTGCCGCAGATAGTCCATCTCTCTATTGCCGGTATTGATATCGCATCCCGTAAACATGGTGCCGCCATAGCGATTGAGCAGAGCGCCTATCGCTTCAAGCACTGCCGGTTGCTCTTGGGGAGAACGTTTGCTGTTCACCACGATTTTGCCGCCGCTGAAGCCGGTATTGTACAGCCCGTGCTTCAGCGACATGCGCTGCGCCAGCATGATCGCCTCCTCTTCCTGCTGCTGCCGGGACGCATAGTTTCGCCAACGGATACCGCCATTAGCCGGTAGCAGCTTGATCTGCGACGAGTAAGCCAGGGTGAATGACGTTTCGTCATCGATTACGACCGTTTCTATCTGGTATTGGTTATGTGTATTCAGCAATTCATTGTTAACTGACATAATTTGCCATCCTGTTTTAATGAGAATCTTGCTCGAATGCTCCAGCCTGGTCCAACTGTTGTTTAATGCCCCACGGCGTAGGCCGCTTAAGAAAATCGGCCATCCCTATTGCCTTGCCAAACTCTTGCTCCAACATCGCCAGCAGGCGCAGCGCCATCAGCGACTGTCCGCCGGCGTCAAAAAAGTCACAGTGGTTAGAATCGGGGTTCACGCCGGTCACATCCCCCCAAACGCGCCAGATACGCGCCATCTGAGGATCTGACTGACTTGTTGCTGCCGGCGTTCGCTCGGCTTGCGGCCCCTGCCTGTCCCGTTCGCCCAACCACCAGTGCGCCGGATCGAAGGGATACATCGGCAATGCGATGCGCGAAGGCGGCAGTTGCCACAGGCGGCGCCAGTTAACGTTGACGCTGGCGCGCCAGATTTTTTGCAGCGCCTGGATCCATACGGCGCCTTCATTCTGCGCTTCGTCGCGACGCGGCAAGGTTCGCACCGCGGTCACAGAACCGGCGGATTTTAGCTGTGCAACCAACGCCGTGAGCGTCGAACCCGGCCCAACTTCGATAAACAACGTCTTGCCGCGCTGCGGTAGCTGCTGCAAGGCGCGGTGGTAATTGACAGGTTCACGGGCATGACGCGCCCAATATCGGCCGTCAAGCGCCGAACATTCGACTTCGGTCGCCAGCAAGGCGGAGACGTAACGTACCCCCGTCGCCGATTCACGCGGCGGCGGCGCAATATTGGCCAGCTCGTCAAGAATGGGATCCATCAGGGTCGAATGAAACGCATGTGAAACATTCAAGGCTTTGCATCGCACGCCTCGGTCTCGCATCTGACGTTCGCAAGCGCGAATGGCTTCAGCGGTGCCGGACAGCACGCAGCCGTCATCACTGTTTTCTGCCGCCAGCGATAGCTGATGACTCAACCAGGGCTGAACCTGTTGAACGCTCAGCTCTACCGCCAACATCATCCCGGACGGCAACCCGGCCATCAGACGCCCACGATGAGCGGCGAAAACCAGCGCCTCTTGCACCGAGAACACCCCAGCGGCCCAGGCCGCCGCAATTTCGCCGAGGCTGTGCCCAATGACCCAATCCGGCTCGACGCCGTAATGCATCAGCAGTTCGGCCACGGAGATTTCGACGGCGATCAGCGCGGGCTGCGTCAACGCGGTATCGTTAATCGACTCGGGCGCGGCCTCTCCGGTAAATAACGCCGAGAGATCCAGTGCGGCTTGCGTTTGCACTATCTGCAGTTTGTCGTTCATCAGTTTTCTGAAGGTCGCGTCCTGCGCCATCAAATCGCTGGCCATACCGATAAACTGGCTTCCCTGGCCAGGGAATTGGAAAACTATCGACAAGCGCCCTTTCCCCGTATCCATCATGTTTTCTTTCACGCTCAACGCGCCCCGATCGTCTATCTGCAAGGTGCCGCGATAGCGCAGCGACTTTCTTCCGCTTTGCGCGCTCCAGGCCAAGCGTTCGTCGTTTTCGCCGTGCGGTCGCTGCAGATAGCGTTTTACCAGCCGATGCCAGGCCTGTTCTGACTGTGCGCTGATCGGTACGACGGTGGAGGACAATGAGACCGCTGTTCGCGCCGGCGGCGTGACAGGCGGCCTCGCCAGTACGACATGCGCATTCGTACCGCCAATACCGAATGCGCTGACGCCGATGGCCTGGCGCGGATCCTCGCGATCCCACCGTTGAGCGGAACAGATAAACTCAAACGGACTCTCCGCCAATGCCATTTCCGGATTCGGTGAGCCAACGTTGATCTGCGGCGTGAGCCAGCCATGCTGAATTTGCAGGGCGGCCTTAATCAATCCCGCCATGCCGGCGCAGGTTTCCAGGTGCCCGACGTTAGCCTTGACTGCGCCGATGGCGCAGAACCCCCGTCGTGCCGTATGCTCTCGGAAAACGCCGTTCAGCGCCTCGAATTCGATGGGATCGCCGGCCAGAGTGCCCGTACCGTGGGCTTCGATGGCGCGAAAATCCTCAGGCGTCAACCGGGCATCGTCCATCGCCTGGCGCAGCAGGCGTTGCTGGCCATGCAAACTGGTGGTGGTAAAACTGACTTTGCGCGCGCCGTCATTATTCATCGCCACGCCTTTGATCACCGCGACGACGTTATCGCCGGCCGCCAGCGCATCACTCAGGCGCTTCAACACCACCACACCGACGCCGCTGCCGAATACCGTACCGCTGGCATCTGCGGAAAATGGCCGGCAGTGCCCATCGGTGGAAAACACCATGCCTTGCTGCGCAAAATAGCCGTCGTTTTGCGGGATCCTTAGGGTACAAGCGCCTGCTAACGCCAGGTTGCAACGGCCGCTGCGCAAGGCGTGGACCGCTTCGTATACCGCCACCAGCGAAGTGGCGCAGGCGGCTTGCACGTTGCACACCGGCCCCCCGATGCCCAGATGCCAGGCCACCCTGCTGGTGAGGTAATCTTTATCGCTCATTATTTGCCGCTCGAACGGCGAAGGATTGAGTTTATCGAGTAGCTCGGATCCTTGCGCCTGACGTAAATAGTCAGAGCTGCTACAGCCGGCGAACAGCCCGGTATCCTCAAGTTCCCCCGGTGTCACACCGGCGCTTTCCAGCGCGTGCCAGGCGCATTCCAAAAAGAGCCGCTGCTGGGGATCCATCAGCAGCGCATCGCGCGCGCTAATACCGAAGAATCCTGCATCAAAGCGAGATATGTCGCCGGCCACAGGCGCGGCGACGGGAATATATCCCTTGTCGACGGCATCATCCCGATCGTTATCGACGCGAACCAGGGATTCGACACCGTTGATCAAATTATGCCACCAGCTTTCGATGTCCTCGGCGCCCGGGAAACGGCAGGCCATGCCAACCAGGGCGATATCCCGTTCATTGCTGTTCACCTGCTGCATGAAGGTTCTCCGCTCAGAAACGCAATGCGCTGATGTCCCAACGGGGCTCTCGTTCCGCCAGCAGATCGGCGCAAATTTGCCCCATCAGAGGCGTAAATTTGAACGCCCATCCCCCTGCCGAGACCACCAGATGTTCGCCGCCGTGGCAGCGGCCCTTGGCGCTGTCGAGATAGAATTGGCGCGCCGGATCGGTGGGCAACACGGCCAGACAGCTTGCAGCGGAATGCTGTTTATCCGGTTCGAGGAACGGCATATGCCGGCGGGCAAACTCCAACGCGCGCTCCACGTGCTGCGGGTTTGCCCTATAGCCAGGCGCATTGGCTTCGGTGATCGGATCCACTTCGAAATCGGTCCCCAGCCGATCAAACCCATTGACGGACCAAGGGTTGGGCGGGAAGCCATAAAACAGGTTGCTGTCGCTCTCCACCGGCGGTTGGAAAGCAAACCAGAAGGGATCGTTGGCTCCCAGGCGCTGGCTGCGCAGCATGCTGATGCAGGCCATCTCATAGGTAGAAAGCGCAAGTTCAATATCCAACTGGCGCAGCAGTTTCTTGCTGCCCGGCCCACTGGCAACCAGGACTTTACGGGCGCGATAACGGTTTTGCGTCGTCAGCACCGTTGCGCCCCGAGCATCGGGCTCCACGGCCTTCACACATTGCTGGAACTGGAACTCCACGCCGGCTTCGCTGGCCAGCGAGTAAAGCGACGCCAGGGTGCCTTTAACGTCGATCACGCCGCCGTCTTGCTGCAAGAAACCTTCATAGTTGCTGTCCAAGCCGGTGAAACCATAGCGCCGTTCGATTTCACGCATCGTCAGACGTTCATAAGGCAACCTCATTTCATCCATTGAAAGCATGGTTTGGCGGATTTGCCCCTCATTGGTCCAGACATCCGCATCGCCGAACCATAGGCTGCCAATGCGGTGGATCAGTTTTCTGTCCGCCTGTTGTTCCAGCTGCCGCCACAATTTGTCGGCCTCCAGGGTAAGGCGGAATATTTCCAGCTCCGAATATTGCAAACGCCAATGGCGCTCCTCCCCGCTGGTGCCGGCCAGTTGCGTAAATAGCGCATGTTGTTCCAGGACCAAAACCTTATGGTCGCGATGCTCTCGCGCATAATTCCATGCGGTGGCCAGCCCGATGGGGCCAGCGCCAATAATAATGACATCCCAGTGTACCGACGTGTGCATACCTATCCCTCGTAATGGATATTGTGTGTGTTTGATAAAATTATTTTTTAATTAAACTTTTAATCTGATCCAGCGGCAACAGGACGATCAGCGTCAGATATTTTTCTCGCGGAATATCCTGATAGAGCTGACGAACGCCGATCTTCCCCATGACATCCCCGCTAACGCCGGCGGCGAACAACGATTGCCATTGCCCCGCCCAAATCGCACTGGAATTCCAAATGCCGGCGGTTTCGATTCGCCCCAGCGGCGTCTCGGCCGTCTCGTGGTACCAGGAAACCACGCTGTCGTCCGGCAGTGAGGCGATTTTCCACCCCTGGCCCTTCATCGTGCCGATATCATGCCCCTGCTTATCCACCAACCGATCGATATGTGAATTGGCATCGCCAACGTTAGGGACATTATCTGCTTTTGCTTTAAAGGTAATATTTGCCATTTCGATAACGGAAAGCACGGTGGCATTGTTATAGCCGTCTTTCGTCGCCAAAATATGCTCAATATCGTTGGCCTCTTTACCTGAACTTATTAACTGGCGAACATAATCGCCAAGCGCGATCAGCTCAGACAATACATTATTATTGCCCTGTATAATTTCCATGAAATATTCCTTTTAGACGTTGTTAAACGGTCAAGGCTTCAGATTGTTTGAACCACTCGCGCCCTTTTTCTCGATCGATATCGGAACCGGCGTCGGCAAAGAGTGTGACAACCCGTTGATCCGCACTCAGCGTTTCTGCCAGCTTACAGGCCGTTTTCCAGTTGGCAGCGGAAGATGCGCCGATTTTAACGCCGGTCAACTGATGGAACTCGTGCATCGCGCTGAGCGCTTCCCGATAGGAAACCGGATTGAAAGGCGGTTCCTGCGGCATCAACTTACTGATGAAAGGCTGACGGAAACCGAAGCCCAACCCGCCGGCTCCGGCAAATTTAGGTTCACCGTTCGGCGCAGACAGCGTACCGTAAGGCAGTTCGCGCGGCGTGCTGCCCCACACGATCAGCTGTGGGTTATCCTGACGCAACGCGGCGGCCACCCCCGACAAGGTCCCGCCGGTCCCTACCGCCGATACCCAACCGTCGATGCGCTCACCCTCCAGCTGCCGGCGAATCTCTGCGCCCGTCGCATGCTGATGTACGGCGGTGTTGACCAGGTTAAGATGCTGAGAAAGCAGCGTCCAACTGCCATCTTCATACGCAATCTGCTGGCTGCGTGCAATGACGCCGAGCAGGAACTGATTGCGATCGACCAGAGTAACGATGGCTTTATCGGCTTTTAACGTGTCGATAAGCGGTTGCGGAGACGAATCCGGGATCACCACTTGCACCGCTATCCCGCACATATTGCCGAGTTTGGCCAGGGCTTTCGCCATATTGCCCCCCGAGGAATCGAGCAACTTCAATTCACCGGCGGCGAAGTCGTGTTGATTGATGGCATCGCAAAACAGACCGAACGCGGTGCGGTCTTTCACCGAGCCAAACGGATTCTCAAACTCAAACTTGGCGTAAATCGACGCCTTTCCCTTTGGCGACGGCACTTCAACCAGCGGGGTATTGCCTAACGTCGCATAGAATTTTTTCAACTGGGGGAACAGAGCGAAGGCTTTCTCCGTATCCGGTGCGCAATCCTGTGGGTTAAACAGCTCAAAATTCATCAGAGGTTCCTTTAAAGCCATACGTTGACAAATAAGCCAGCGTTACCGGAGCAGCTGGCGGAGAAACGCAGCGGTGTCCTGCGCGAAATAAAAGTGATCGCCCGCGAGGAATTGCACCCGGCTGCCGGGGAGTTCTTTTTCCCACAGCGACAGCGCGGCGCGGCTAACCAACGGATCGTTATCGCCGCCCAAAATGCGTGGCTGCATGTCGGGCAAAGGTTCTGCGCTGAGCGCGCCCAACAGCTGTAGATCTTGCTGTATCAAGCGGGTGACAAGCGGGCGAGTGATCTCATCCAGCGACAGTGCGCCGCTGCTTTCACTGAATGTCAGGATGTCGCCCAACACCTCTTGCCGCAGGCTTTCCTGTTGAAGTATTTTCAGTTCAGAGGGGGCGCGCTGGGCCGACAACACGGCGTCGATGTTAAAACGCGACGCTTGTAACGCCGCGGCAACCTGCAGGGCAAACAGCGCGCCCATGCTATGACCGAAAATCACCACCGGCGCGATGCCCAGCGAAGAATGCAGCGCATCAACGCAGCGCGTAATGGCTCGCTGCGCCGTTTCCCAAGCCGGCGCGTCTTGCGCGTCTTCTCGCCCGGGATACTGCACGATGAACAGATCCACCTCGTCCGGCAGCAGATCACGCCAGTGCTGGTAGAACGCAACGCCGCCGCCGGCATGTGGAAATACGACCAATTGTTTGCTGACCGGTGAACTGCATGGGCGGCTGAGCCTCACCACGCAACCGAGAGACGTGCGCAATGGCGTCATGAGTTCAACCCCGCCGTATTTTTGACCGTCTGTTCCTGGCGCAGCATGTCGCGCAACGTCACGCGATCTATCTTGCCGATCCCTTTCATCGGAATGGTATCGATGACAATCAGCCGCTCCGGCGCCTTGAACGCCGCCAGCCCTTCTTTCTCAAAGAAGCGGCGCAATGCGCTGAGAGTCAGAGTGGTATCCGTGCTGGTGACAAACAGACAAGGCACCTCACCGTAGAGATCGTCCGGCATACCAACGCAGGCGGCTCGCACCACGGCAGGATGCTGTTCAGCCAACTCCTCTATCTCATTGGGACTGAATTTCTCTCCCCCGCGGTTGATCGAGTCGTTTACGCGGCCGTCGATGAAAATGTTGCCCGCGGCATCGACGTGCGCCAGGTCGCCGGTACGGTAGAAGCCGTCCGCGGTAAACGCGCTACGATTAGCCTGGGGATTTTGGTAATACTCGGTGAGCGTATAAGGGCCGCGGGTGATCAGTTCGCCTGATTTGCCCACGGGCAAAGGACGGCCGTTTTCGTCGACGATCAGCACTTCATCATGCGGGCTCAACGGCCGGCCCTGAGAGCTGAATCGCAGAGTGTCATCATCGTCAATCGAGTTAAAACACAGCAGCCCTTCACTCATGCCATAGCACTGCTGCAGGGTAATGCCGAGGTTGCGGGAGGCGGAGGCCGCTAGCTCAGGCGTCACCCTGGCGCCACCCACCTGAACATGCCACAAAGACGTCAGGTCGCGCGGGGTTTGCCGCTGCAGTTCGCTCCATTGAGACAGCAACGCAGGCACCAGCGTGGTGTGTGTCACGCCGCATTGCTCGATCACGTCCAACGCCGTTTCCGCCGACGGGGCGTCGGCGAGCGCAACGGCGCCGCCGCGGGAAAGCGTACCGAGTATACCGGGGCAATTGATGACAAACCCATGCGAAACCGGCATCGCGGCGAAATAGACCGAATGGCTGTCTAAAGCAAACACGTCACAGCCGCACTCGATCATATAGCTGTAGCCGCCATTTTTACGGGCAATCGCTTTAGGTAAACCGGTGGTGCCGCTCGAGAGCAGCATGACGGCGGTATCTGAGGGCGTCATGGTGGCGGCGTGAAGTGGCGGCGCGGGCGTCAAAGGCGAACAGAAATGTTGCAGATTTAGGTAACGAGTGTCGTGCCCGGCGTCATCGTAGTCTTCGACCAATATCACATCGATATTGAGACCTTCGGCCAACAGCGTCTGCAAAGCGGCAAGTGGGTTATAGCGACGGGAACCTCGCTGCAGGGCAAATACTTTTGGCGCCGTCAGATGCAGAATGTGCCTCAGCTCTTTTTCTCGATAAGAGGGTAATATCGGCACTGGGATCGCACCGAGCATCAACGAAGAGAGCATGATGACAACCGCTTCACGGGTGTTGCGCAATTGATAGGCGATCCGATCGCCCTTCACCACGCCCAATTGACACAGCTTCAAAGCGGCTGAAGCCACCGCACCGTTCAGCCAGTCGTAAGTGTAAACCTCCCCGTGTTCAAAAAGCGCCGGACGCTGTCCATGTTTTTGAAGGGCCAGCAATAAACGTTGGTTGATCGAATCCTCAACACTAACCATAGCGACTCCATAATGAGTTAACTCACTGTTTGACTGTTATCTTTCTCAATCACAATTCGTTAAACAAACAGCTTTCGGCACCTCGGTCAGGCGGCGCCATCACTTCTGTATTGGCTCAGAATGAAAAGCAAAACGGACTCAAAAACACTTCATTTTCTGGCCGACATCAAACACTATGACCGACCGTCAGTCAATTACCTTGGTGTTAATTATTTGTAGATCTTATGTTTCACCCCTATCATGTCGTTTTAATCTCCTTTATAAACAACACATTATAAATAATACTTTTTTTATACTTGCTTATGACATTTCAGAAATAAGCTGTTCTAATGAATAGTCTCGCCCTCCCCACAGCGATGGCGCGTTAACACAGCGGGCTTTCAGCAGGGCTTGCAATGCCACCGTTTCCGCCGAGCTGAGTGCTAAATCTTGACGCAACTGCCAGCTGCCATCCGCCTCTTGCAGCACATCTTCAGGTACCCCCACCTCAGCCAACAGCGCCAACAAATCATCCAGAGTCTTCATAATGTTATCCAATCGTTAAATGGTATTGATAATTATTCATATTGACCGTCAGTCGGTCAATGAGTATTTTAACGCTTGCCTGAGATGACCAGACTCCCGCCCTCGCAGCGAGACTCTTACTTAAAGAGGGATTTTTTTTGAATAAATTCAACGGATTTCGCCTGCGGAAGGCTTATCTTTGCCCGTTGTTGCTGGGCATGATGCCCTGCCTGACCCTGGCGGCCGATGAAGAGTCGATCTGGGTGGTCGCAGAGGGTTCATCCTCAGACAATGCCCTACAGGGTTATGCCGCACAGCAAGCGACGGTGGCGACCAAAACCCGGTCACCGTTGGTCGATGTGCCGCAATTTGTCTCGGTGGTCAATCGCCAGCAAATGGACGTGCAGTCGGCCGACACGGTTAGCCAGGCGTTGCGCTACAGCGCCGGCGTTGCCGTGGAACGTTTCGGCGCCTTTTCCAGCGGCGTGGACTTCGCCAAAATGCGCGGTTTTGAGGCCGACTACTACCTGGATGGATTGCGCGTCATCGGCAATACCGGCATTTGGGGACCGCAAATTGAAACCTGGGGAGTGCAAAGCGTTGAAGTCTTGCATGGCCCTTCATCCTCGTTATACGGCCAGGGGGGCGCCGGCGGCGTTATTAATATGATTTCCCGACGCCCTTCCACCGCCGAGTCGAATCAGCTTAAATGGGATGTCGGCAATGACCGCTCACACGCCCTCAGCCTCGATTCCACCGGCGCGCTGACCGATGACGAACAGTGGGTGTACCGCTTCGATGGCCTGGCGGCCACGCGCGGTTCGCAGATCGAAGACACCAGGCAAAAGCGCCTCTTTCTGGCGCCCGCAATCACCTGGCAACCCAATGACCGCACGCGCTGGACCGTGTTGGCTCACTATCTTCGCGAACCCCAATCAGGCTATTACAACACCCTTCCCGCCCAGGTTTTGGGGCTGTTGCCCAATCCGCACGGCAAGATAGATACCGATAGAAATTACAGCGATCCCGCGCACGAACACTCGAGCCGTACGCAATACGATATGACCTCGCTGCTTGAATTCGAATTGAACGATCGCTGGCGCCTAAAGCAAAACCTGCGCTATTCCCACGTAGACTCGACGGTGCGGCGCGATTTTACGCGCGCCATCACGCCGGACGAGAGACTTTTGACGGCGGTTTATCAGGACGCACCGAGTCAGGCGGACAGCATCGTGATGGATAACCAGGCCGAGACGACATTCGTTACCGGCGCCATCGTCCATCAGGGATTGGCCGGGATCGACTTTCAGGCCGGTAAATTGGATAAAGACTGGTGGGGATCGCAAACCGTGACGTTTGATCCCTGGTCCGAACAGTACCGCCCTTCATTCGAACCTATCCCGGTTTCACGCACGTCGACAACGCAACGCTTCCAGCGCACGGGCTTATACGGACAGGACGAAGCCAGCTGGCGCGGATGGCATTTGTTGTTGGGCGGCCGTCATGACTGGTCACGCATGCGTACCAGTGACAATCTGGCCCATACTCAAACGCAAACCAATGACGCAGCCTGGAGCTATCGCGCCGGGTTGAGCTACCCGTTCGACAATGGCCTGGCGCCGTGGGCCAGCGTCTCTACCGCCTTCGAGCCGTTGACCGGCACAAACGCTCAAGGCACGCCGTTCAAGCCAACCCATTCCACTCAGTATGAGATGGGGATGAAACTGCAGCCACCCGGCAGCGCAACGATGACCAGCCTGGCGGTCTACCAACTGACGCAGCGCGATGTGAACACCATCGATCCCCTTAATCCCAGTTATTACACCCAAACGGGTGAAGTGCGTTCTCGCGGCGTGGAGCTGGAATCACGGGCGGCGGTGACCGATAACCTTAATCTGATGCTGTCCTATGCCTGGGTCAACAACGTCGTGACGGAGGCTAACGATAGCACGCAGGGGAAACATCCGGTGGGGGTTCCGGCGCAGACCGGCTCGATGTGGCTGGACTATCGCTTTACTAAAGGGCCGCTGCAGGGGCTGCTGATCGGTGGCGGTACCCGCTACCTGGGGGCCAGTTGGGGAGATGGCGCCAACACCTTCAAAGTGCCCGCCGTTTGGCTCGGCGATATGACCGTTCGCTATACGCCGGGTGCCTGGGATCCTCGTCTGTATAATCTGGAGCTGGGATTGACGGTCAACAACCTGACCAACAAATCTTACATCGCAAGTTGCACCAGTGCGCCTTACTGCAGCATCGGCATCGAACGCCGCATCATCGGTTCGATAAGCTGGTATTTCTGATGCACAGACGACGTTTTCTTCAGGCGGCCGCTTTGCTGGCACTTTCTTCGCCTTCACGCTCTCTGCGCGCCCAGGCTGATACACAGATCGTGACCGATATCGTCGGGCGTACGGTGACTTTACGCTATCCTCTGCGGCGTATTTTCCTGGCGGAAGGCAACCTGTTTTATACCGTCGCGGCGCTCAACCCACGCGCGCCGATGGAAAAACTGGTGGGTTGGCGAGACAATTTCCGCACCGCCGACCTGGACAGCTACCGGCTGTATCTGCGCTATTTTCCCGAACTGGCCAAGCTGCCGGCCTTCGCCGGCGTGCAGCAAATGCAATTCGATCTGGAAAGGTTGATCGCCTTGCGGCCCGAAGCCATGTTGCTCAACGCGAATACGCGTTCTGTGCTGGAAACGAGCGGCCTGATGGCTAAGCTTACGGCGGCTAACATCCCCGTGGTGTTTGTCGATATGAGCATCGGCCTGATGAACAACAGCGCCAGAAGCATCGCCATCATGGGGCAGCTGTTTGATAATCCGCAAAGTGCACATAGCCTGATTCGCTTCCGCCAGCGTCATCTCGATACGATCCGCGACACGCTGATGAAACGGGCTCCGCCGCGCCCACGCATAATGATGGAGCGCGCCGCCGGATTATACGAGGATTGCTGCCTGTCTTGGGGCAATGGCAACTACGGCGAGATGGTGGATAGCGCAGGAGGATTCAATTTGGCTCAGACGCATATTCACGGCGTTTACGGCGCATTGAGTCAGGAAACGGTGATCGCTTCCCGGCCCGATAAAATCGTCGTGACCGGCAGCAACTGGAGTCATTACTCGCCCCACGGTGACTGGATCAACCTTGGGCCAGGCGCAGATTTGACGCTGGCAAAAACGCGGCTGGAAAAATTGATGCGACGCTCGGCTTATCGCACCCTGGCCGCGGCAAAGAACGGACAGGCGTACGCCATCTGGCACCCGTTCTACGATCACCCTTTTAATTTCGTTGCGATCGAACGTCTGGCCACTTGGTTCCATCCGTCGCTGTTTGCCGGCGTTGATCCCGAAGCGACTTTTACTGAACTCTTCGCCCGCTTTCTTCCCATTCCGTATCAGCCCGGTTACTGGGTGTCGCTCAAGGCGGCGCCGTAAACGATCAGCGACATCCCAGCAAACGCATGAATTCCTGCGCCAGCGCAGGCCCCAGCCCTTGGCGGTCGGCGTCGGGGTTGACCATAACGTCATCCACGGCACCATGCATGCCGTGATACATCAAGATGGCGGTCAGATGCGGATTCTCCAGACGCCAGGCGCCCGCCGCTGCGCCATCGTTTAAAATCGTCAGGATCTGCTCCAGCACGGCATCACGATCCTGATTGCCTCGGGTATGATAATGATGATCGTGATACAACGCATCGTGCAGTTCCATGCCTTCAAAATAGGTCGCCACGCCGGCATCACACCAGGCTCTCAGACGCGCCAACCAGTCATCCGGCGCACATTCATCGATAGCCAGCTGAATTTTCTCGATAAAGTGATTGGTGAAACGTATACGTAAAGCGGACAACATTTCATTTTTGGACGGGAAATAGTGGTAGAAGGTCCCTTTGGCGACGTTGGCGTCGCGGACGATATCGCTGATGGTGGTCGCTTCAAACCCTTTTTCGATAAACAGCTTCTGCGCCGCATCCATCAATTCATCCAAGCGCACTTCCGCCGGTTTGGTTCGAGGCTGTGTTTCTTTCATCTTCTCTTTTGTCTTCATATCAACATCCACTAGGAGTCCAGCGGCCATCGTAACCAATGTTGTTGCCATTGACCAGCCGACCTATCTCAGTGAAATCAATATTTACGCTCCATTGACCGACGGTCAGTCATAATATAGGATGAGAATAGTTTTCACTATCACCCCCATCTCAATAAGGAGCCCCACTATGTCCGGTATGCGCAGGATTTCGCTCGTTGCCGCCATCTGTCTGGGTACATTTATGGCGTCGCTTGATATCAGCATTGTCAATGTGGCGCTGCCCACGATGCTGGAATCGCTACAAACCGACATGTCGGGCCTGCAGTGGGTCGTTGACGCCTATGCCCTTTGCCTTTCCGCGTTAATCCTTTCCTCCGGTCCGCTGGGCGACAGATTTGGCCGCAAGCGTATTTGGCTGTACGGCGTTGCATTGTTTACCGTCGGTTCGATCGTTTGCGCATTCGCCTCCTCTCTCGGCATGCTGCTGACGGGCCGGGTGATACAAGGGATCGCCGGCGCAGCCGTTATCCCTGGGGCATTGTCGTTATTGACTCATGCTTTTCCGGAGGAACAGTTGCGCACCCGCGCGATCGGGATCTGGTCTTCGGTCAATGCCCTTTCGCTGGTGATTGGCCCGGTTTTGGGCGGCTTGCTGGTGCATACCACCGGTTGGCCAGGCATATTCTGGATCAACATTCCGGTCGGGATCGTCGCGTTGATATTGGGCGGTTGGGGGCTGAGAGAAAGCTCGCATCCTGAGCACGCTGCGCTTGACCCGCTGGGGCAAGGGTTGAGCATCTTGTGGCTTGGCGCGCTGACCTACGGGCTGATTGCCGCCGGAGAATTCGGTTGGCACAGTGTGCAATCGCGTTTTCCGTTGTACGCCGCCCTGGCGCTGTTTGCGCTGTTTCTCTGGGTGGAAACGCGGGTCAAACGCCCCTTGCTGCAGCTGAGCCTGTTTCGCAACGCCGATTTTAGCGGCTATAACCTCGCCTCTTTTGTACTCGGTTTTTCCGCTTACAGCAGCGTCTTCTTCGTCTCGCTATTTCTGCAACAGGCCCAGGGCTGGAGCCCCGCCGACACCGGTTGGCGCATGGCGCCGGAATTTCTCGCCATGGCGCTGGCCGCTTCCGGTTTTGGCCGCCTGTCCGCCAAACTGAGCGTGAACTCGCTGATGATCGTCGGTTATGGCCTGATGGGCGTTGCCCTGCTGTTGCTGACGCAGCTGCACGCCGATTCGCCTTACGCTCTGGTGGCGCTCTATTTGGCCCTGCTCGGTTTCGGCATGGGGCTGTCCATGCCGGCGACAAGCGCTTTGGTGATGCGCACCGTCGCGCCGCAACGTTCCGGGATGGCGTCGGCAACGATGAACGCGCTGCGACAAACCGGCATGACGCTGGGCATCGCCTTGTTGGGCACGCTGATGAGCATGAAAGCGGTGACCACCTTGACTGCGGCTTTGCAAACGCAAGGCGTGGAACAGGCCGCCGCAATCGCCCGGACGGCGGTCATCGAACAACAGCAAACGGCCGTTGATGCATTGAGCGCGAGCCGCATGCAAGCGCTGACGCACAGCGCCTTCGCCGATGGTTTCGGGATCGCCATGCTGTGTGCCGGATTACTCAGCATCGTGATGACCGTGTGGCTGCTGATCATGCTGCATCCGCGTTTCCGTCTGCATCCTCAGGCCGGAAACGCCGTGCTGAACAAGTCACCTGAACGACTGAACGAGGAATGAACATGACAAAATTATCGGTCGACCCGATCGAAGAATTGATCGCTTTCGCTTCGCAGGTAGATGCGTGCATGATTCCCCCCGCCGTCCTGGCATTCCAGTGTAAACGGCTCATGGATAATCTTGGCTGTCTCGCCGCCGGCTACGATCAAAGCGGCGTTGACGCGGCGCTGTCGCTGGCCAGACGCTGGAGCGGCAACGCCGAAGCCAGCATTATCGGCAGCGAAGAACGGCTCGCCGCGCCTCAGGCGGCGTTTGTCAACGCCGTACGCGCTCGCGCGCTCGATTATTGCGACGTGCTTTCTCCTGGCTGGCACCCCAGCTCCTCGGATATTCCTGTGGCCTTGGCGGCTGCGGAACTGTCGGGTGCTTCCGGCCTCGACACCTTGGCTGCGTTGGCCGTTGGGCAAGACTTCGCTCAACGCATCAACCTCGCCGCGCAGGCGAACGGCTTTTTCTACCGCGGATTCGACTCGAACATCCTCGGCCTGTTTTCCGGCGCAGCGATCGCCGCCCGCCTGTTGCGCCTGGACCTGCACGCCTTTACCGACGCTATCGGCCTGGCTTTCGATTTTGGCATCGGCACCTTCCAACACTATCAGGACAAGACGCTGGCTGTACGTATCAGCCAGGGATTGGTGGCTCGCCATGCGCTGGAAGCGGTTTTAATGGCGCAGGCTGGAATAAGTGGCCCTAAACGCGTCCTGAGCGGCGAGAACGGATTTTTCAATCTCTATGCCCCGGGCGAACCCGACCTGGGATTGCTGACCCACCACTTGGGCACCGCCTTTCTGGGTGAAGAAGCGACCTGTTTCAAACTCTACCCGCACTGCAGCATTCTGCTGGCGCTGACCGAAGCGCTGTTGAACGACGGCCCGCATCGGCAGTTGCCCGATCCCGCACGGGCGAAGATCACTCTGCATGCCTCGCCGACCATGCGCATGGTCTGCGGCGCGCCATACGAGCCGCAGAAAACGGCCGAAATCGATGCGCAATTCAGCGCGCGTTACATCATCGCCAATGCGCTGCTGCGCGGCCAGGCCAGCGCACGTGAATTCAGCGCGGCTTCAGCGACAGAACCTACGGTCGTTGCTCTGGCGCAGCGTATCGAAGTTCATGAACAACATGCCTTCGATAGGTTTGACCGATTCGAACTACACATCACGCCGGAGCAGGGTGATACGCTGCGGCTCAAGGCCGAGTTTGGCCGCGGCTGGCCGGAGAATCCGGCCGACATGCAGGATATTCGTGAGAAATTTCTTCACTGCTGTGCGCAATCCCCCAGTGAGGGATTACGCCTCAATGCGCGAAAACTGATGGCCTGCATCGAGAATCTGGTCGAAGCGCCTTCGTTACAAGCCTTGTTGGCCGCAACGCGAGAAGTGCGCTAGTCCCGACGCACTTCGCCTGCCCCCTCACTTCGGCGCGTAAATCTCTCTGAGCGTGGCGATCACTTTCGCCACGTTTGGGTTATCGATACGGTAAAACAGGGTTTGCGCTTCGCGTCGGTACGTTACCAGACCTTCATTGCGCATTTTCGCCAGGTGCTGCGACAGCGCCGATTGGCTGAGCGGCACCAACTGTTGAAGCTCCCCCACGGCAATCTCATCGTGTTTCAATAGCAGGCAAAGCACCAGCAAACGGTGTTCGTTGCCTATCGCTTTCAACAGCCTGGCGGCCTCAATCGCCCCTTCATTCAAAAAGGGATCCTGCTTAGCTTTTGCATTCATGGTCAATCACGGCCCCGTCATCATTCAGCCGCATTATAGCGGCTTTCAGGCGCCGGCACAGCATTACATTAGCACCCATTAAATTAGATGTTGCTAATTTATATAATTCTAATATAACCTTGTATCCAAGCCGAGCGGCTCTCCCTGAGGCCGCAGGCTCTTTCCCAAGACAAGTGAGAATGCGTTATGAATATGCCAACCCTGGTGTTGCTGGCGTTTGCCGGCTGGACATTATTGATTCTATTCGGCACCGTCGGCGTTTATCGCTGGTCCCGAATTTTAACCGGCCGCGCCACGGTCAGCGAATGGCAAGCGAACAAACCGCAGGGCAGCGATGGCTACCAGCGCGCCATTGCGGCGCATCGCAACTGCATTGAAAATTTGCCGGTTTATACCGCCCTCGTTGTAGCGACAGCCGTATTTCAGGTGGAAAGCACGACGCTGAATGTCTTGTCTCTGGTCCTGCTCGGCGCTCGCATGGCGCAGAGTCTGGTTCACATCGGTTTCGAGCAGACGGAGAAAGTCGCCACCTGGCGCTTCGCTTTCTTTTTCACGCAAATCGTCACGATGATTTGGATGGGGATAGAGATCGTCAGGAGCCTGCCATGACGATCAAGAACCTGGCAGAGCCCCATGAGGTGACCTGCTTCCTCTATGACGCAGACAAACCCGAGGGGCAGCGGGCCATCCTCTACTTTTCCGCCTCCTGGTGCCGCCCTTGTCAGAATATGCAGGGGATCGTCGAACAGCTGCACTGTCACGCCAACGAGATCGCCTTCGGCCGCATTGACGTCGCGCAGGCGCCGACGGTCGCCCCTGCGTTCGGCATCAAATCCGCGCCCTCCCTCGCCCTGTTTGAGGATGCGCGCCTCATCGCAATCATCGCGGGCGAGATTCCCTTGCAACGGCTGTTACACCGGGTGGCGACGGCCTTCGCCGGCGTTACAGCATCCACTCGATAGGCAGCCAGCCGGCCACGGTAAGAACGATGCGTTTTACCCAGCCGGCGCCGGGTTCTTGCTGGTGCACCTCGGTGTGGCCGTCTTCGAAGGCTTCTTTCCACACCATTTTGCCTTCGGGCGTCAATACCGGCCGATAGGCGGCGTATTCGAGCGGGCCATCAAACAGTTGGCGGGTGTCGGCCGCCAGCGACGGGCTGTCGATCAAGAATCCCATTTCGCAGTTCAGGTGCGCCGAGCGCGGATCGAAATTGAACGAGCCGATAAACACCCGTTTGTCATCGATGGCGAAGGTTTTGGCATGCAGCGCCGCACCGGACAGCCCCAGCGGCTTGAGTTCCTTGCGCCCCGTCGGTTGCCCGGCGCGCAGCTTCAGCTCGAACAGCTCGACGCCCGCCTGCAGCAGCTCACGCCGGTATTTGGCGTAGCCGGCGTGGACCACCAGCACGTCGGTGGTGTTCATCGCGTTGGTCAGCACGCGGATGGATTTTCCCTGTTTGGCAAGCGATTCAAAGAAGGTTGCCCCTTCCCGCCCCGGCACGAAATAGGCGGAGACCAGATCCAATTGCCGGCTGACGCCGCCGATGATCTTGCCCAGCTGCGTCACCATCAAGCGATCGCGCGACGCTTTGCCCAATCCCTTCGCCGGATCGTCGGCCACCAGCTCTACCTGGGTGAATTCCGGCTGCACGGCGCCATCGCGAAAGCGCACCGCACTGGTTTCCAGCTGCACCGCCAATTTACGGGCGCGCTCGCTGGTTTCGGTTGCGGCGGCCTGCGACAGGAATGCCGAGAGGTTGCCCTGGCCCCGGATAATTTGCTCAACGCCAAACACCGAAGCGCTGTTCCAGTAGCGATCGAAGACCTCGGCGGTTTCCGCCACCACGTTGCCGACGCTCAACACGTCGAGATCGAGGAAATAGTTCTCGTCGCCGACCTGGAAATACTCATCGCCAATGTTGCGGCCGCCGATGATCGCCACAGCGCCGTCGACGATATAAGACTTGTTATGCATGCGCCGGTTCATGCGCATAAAGTCAAAGGCGTAGCCGGCCAACTTCGGCGTGCGCACGGTTGAGGGGTTGAACAGACGGATCTCGACGTTTTTCTGCGCGTTCAGCGCCGCCAGCGTCTCATCCATGGCAACGCCGTTATCGTCCAGCAGCAGCCGCACACGCACGCCGCGTTGGGCCGCGTCATACAGGGTTTTCAGCAAGATCTGCCCGGAGGTGTCGTTATGCCAGATATAGTACTGGGCATCGATCGACCTTTCCGCCATCCGCGCCAACGCCAGGCGGCTGGCGAACGCATCGTGGCCGCTGACCAGCGGCACCACGCCGCTCAGGCCGGGATGCGCCGCCATCTGTTCGGCGGCCCGCGCCGGCAATAGCGCGGCAGGATCCGCCGGCAAGGCCGCCTGCGGCAGACGCTGCGAAATATCCGGCAAACGAAAGATGACTCTTGCCGCAATAATGGCGATCGTCACGGCGATAATCAGGTACACGACAATTTTTATCACGGGAAGCGGCCTCGGAGGTTGACTGCTTTGCTTTATACGTCATTAGGTTGCTTCAATCTATAGGAGAAGCGCGCTCTGCAATACGGCTATAGCGTAAAGCGCGAAGGCGAAACGCCAAACAGTTTTTTAAACGCCACCGAATAGGCGCTGTGGCTCTCATAACCGCTTTCGAAAGCGGCGTGTATGATGGAGTGGCCGGCCAACAGCAGCGGAATGGACGACAGCAGCCGCAGACGCTGTTTCCACTGGCCAAAGGTGATGCCGGTTTGTTGAGTAAAGTGACGCTGGAAGGTTTTCGCGCTGATCGACAGTGAATCCGCCCAGATCTCAATGCCGCGATCGTCGGCCGGCGTGATGACCAACTGCCGGCAAATGGCGGCCATTCTCGCTTCCATCGGCCAAGGGAGATGCAGCGCCAGCTGTGGCTGCAGGCTCAGTTCCTCGAGGAACAGCGCTCTGAGCAGCGCGTGGCGTTTGGTTTCCTCGCCCTCGGGCGCCAGCGTCGCCAGTTGGGCGATCAGCTCCCGCAGCAGCGGTGACACCTGCAAAACGCCGTCGCGCAACGGCAACCGCGCGGCGGTGAATTCATCGACAAAAATCCCGTAAACGCAGATATTGCTCTGCATGACCAGTTGATGCTCCACCCCCGGCCGCAGCCAGACTGCGGTGGTTGGCGGCACGATCCAACGCCCGCTGCCCGCCTCGACCGCCATCACTCCCTGTTGCGAATAGAGCAAATGGCAACGTTTATGCGAGTGGAAAGGAACGACAAAGCCTGCCGGATAGTGTTTCACCAGCCCTGTCACCTCGAACGAGGAATTCTCGTGGCTGCTCAGGTTGATGCGTTTCGTTTCGGCGTTGTCGACTTCGAATCCCATGGTCGTTTGTCCCTTTTGATAACGCGAATGTCTTTTATTTGATAGAGAGGCCGCATGATCCTCCATATAGTGACGTTCTCGCAAGCCACACCAGGGGCCTTATGCGAATAAACTCACTATGACACCCACATTTCATCGTTCTGCGTGGTAACGGGGCGATGACATTGTGCATGCGCTGCACAATGGCGGCAACGTTGCGGGGGCGACGGAGGCCGAAAGTGATGGAAAGGGAAAGCGCGGTGGATTGAATCAGGAGGTTTATGCCTAGTCAGCAGGTAGCTTAGCCTGGGGGGCGGCTCAATGCTGAAGGGATAGGGAGAGCGCCTAGGCTCTCCGCTATCCCTTCTTGTCAATACGTCAACGGGCCAGTTCGGCGCCGTCCAGCTCGGAAATCGCCAGACAAATCACTTCCGTTATGGCCTCTACCGTATAGGCGGTATTGGCAGGAATGATTAACATCTCATGAGGTTGCAGCGTCTGATCGTCAACCTTCAGTTCACCGCTCAGCACCATCAGCTTCACCCATCCCGGATGAAAACGCGCCGGTTGTCGGCTGCCCGCATCCAGCTTCAGCAACGCCGTATGGCCCGGCGTCTCCCGTTTCAAAATATGAAAGCGCACCCCATCGTAAGGCATGTTTTCGTAATGCAGTGACGCCAGTGTTCTCTTATGCATGGTAAGTGTCCTCGTGACCTGTGAGTAGCTGCTCCGCCTTCGGTCGCCGTAAAAACGTTTGGCGGCTGTCCCTACCGAAAGCACCGTCTCGCAGCCTCTTGGCGAACGGATTAACTGTCGTGCTTGCAGCGGCCTGTACGGCCTCCGCTTCATGCCTAACCTGCCTCAGGCATGCTAATAAATATATAAGAGCCTAGCCAACGGCGCAAAAAACCACTGCAACGTTGAGCGCATTACGGTGTTAATCCGTAGTCGGAAAGATTATCCAGCAGCCCGATCAGAGAGAAGAACAGCGCCGTTTGCCGAGGATCGCGCCAGCCATCGGTAAAGTCCGCCATCAGCCACAGGACTTCGTCGAGAAACAGATGCTCTACCGCCTGATGCCAGCTTTGCACTTCGCCGGCCGTCAACGCGACAGACTCACCGTACCCCGTCAAAAACAGCCGCCATTCCCGTACGGTGAACACGCGGTCGGGCGCCGAGTCCAGTGCGTTGTGGAACAGCAGCAGGACCAGCGCCAGATCGAACACGCGCGGCAAAAACAGCGCGTTATCGGGGTCGATCAGCACTGGCCTATCCTGCGCGACATAAATCAGATTATCGGCTTTAAAGTCATAGGGCGTTTCCACGCAAGGGAGATCCCGTGCGCTAAGCGCCGTCTGCCGCCCGGCAATCTGCAGCATACGCGTTTTTAGCGCCTCGATGTCGAGCGTCAGCCCCTGGCTTGCCGCATGACTGGCGATCTCGTCCAGATCCGCCGAGATATCGTCTTCAGTCAGTGCATACTCGTCATAAACCGCCAGCCCGGCGTTATTGTCTGCCGAAGATAACGCGTGGATCCTTCCCAACAGCCTGCCCGCCGCGATAATCTGCTCATCGCGGCCCGCATATTTTTCTCCCGCCACAAAGGGATAAACCACCCACATACTGCCCGCTATCTCTTGCGGACAGGCCGTCGGCGCCACGACGTCAACGCCCTGACGACGCAACGCGGTGAGATACGCCGCCAGCGCCTGGGCTTCGCCCGACGTCGGACGGGTGCGTTTCAGGACGTGCTCCCCTATCTTATAAACCGGCGCATAGGGATAAAGACTGAGCGGCGGCTGCGCGGTATCCAGCGCGAACCGACCGGCAATCGCGATGATATCCCCCCCTTCACCCCCATCATCAATAAATCGCGCCGGGCGGTAACCGTGAGGAATGGCGGGATTAACGCCGTGCAACAGCTCGTCGCTGACCAGCCGACCCAACGTCGGAGCGCACATCACGGCCGGATGCATCACCGCCACATAGAGACAGGTGGCGCCCAGCGGCCCGAGGATGGGATAACCGTCGCGCGGCCTGGGGCGCAGCCCCACCGAACACGCCTGCAGTTGCAATGGCGCCGAGCCGTGCAGGCGGTTTTGAATCGCCGATCGCGCGTCCTCTTCCACGCGTTTGACATCGCCGCCCGCGGGATAATCCTCCGCCGCGAGCAGATCGCCATTTTGCGCATGACGCACTTCGATGTCGTCGCCCGCAATCAGCGTGTTCACCGCCTGCGCCGCCGCGTGATAGCGCAACAAAATTGCCGGCGACGCCTCGATCGGCAACGAGAATTCGCTGCCGTCCAGCAGCGCCGAGATCCCCGTACCGCAGGCGAGCACTACCCGTTCGGCGGCGATCGCGCCCTCCTCGGTAACGATGCCGGTTATCTGACCACCGGCCTCGCGCAGAAATCCGCTGACCGCACGTCCCAGAAGCAACTCGCCGCCCAACGCGCCTACTCGTTCGAGCAGCCGCTGTGTCACTTCTTGCGGATCGACCGCGCCATCGCGCGCCGCAAAATAGGCCTGGCTATCGAGCAGCCCGAGCGCCGGCTCCAGCGCCATCACCTCGGCGGAGGACAGACGCCGATTGTCGGGGTTTTGCGTCGCCGGCGCCTGACCATAGCTGAGCGCGCCGGACCAATTCACCCACAATTCCGGGATCTCCTGCGTCAGCCGCACCCAGTCAGCCACGATCTCGCGCCGCAGAAACGCGTCGGGAGCGCCCTCTGGCACGCCTTCGCTGATCCAGCCGAACGAGCTGCCTGTGGCCCCCGCCGCGGGATGCGTCTGCTCAACGACGATAACGCGCTGCCCCTGACGCGCGAGATGATAGGCGATCGATGCCCCGACAATCCCGGCGCCCACGATAACAATGCGTGATGATGTTCCATTCATTTAATGATGTCCGTACCTCATTTCAAATGTTGTCGCCAAAGCAAGCAGGCCGCCAGACAGGCTACCCCGCCGCCGCAGGCCAATACGGCATAAGACGCGCCCCAACTGTGGGTGGTATCCATCACCACGCCAAAGGAGAAAGGGGCGAACGAACCGATGCCGAACCCCAGCAACGATCGCCAGCCCATCACGCTGCCGAGCTGTTGCGGCGGTACGTTGTCCGCCATCGCGGCCGACAGCACGCCGGAGTCGCCGAGAATAAAGAAACTACCGATGCTGACGAGCAGCAGCGTCCAGCCCGGCCCCCAGTTCGCCGACCCTCCCATCAGCAGCGAACCCAATGCGCCGGCGGCGCCCATAAACATCAGCACCGACGCGCGATTGAAATAGTCGGAAACGGTGCCGACAATCAGCGTGGCGATCATGCCAGCCAGGTGGATCACCGCCGCGACGATCAATCCGGCGCTGAGCGGATCCAGAGAGAAACCGCTCAACGCCTCGCTGACCAGGCTGGGCGCCCAGGCCCAGTTGCCGAGCAGTTCCCAACTGTGGGCGATATACCCGATCAGCAACAGCAGGGTCGCATAGGTGATAGCGTAGCTCTCGCGTTTCGTCTTCCTCCCCAGCGTGCGCGGCTGCGGTTCCCGATAACCGACCAAGGCCAACGATCCCGCCAACGCTCCCAGTAACGCACCGGCGGCGCACAGAGAAAACGCCACGCCGGCGCCCCAGCGCATGGCGCTCCAACCGGCGATGAAAACCGACAGAAAATACCCCAACGAACTCGCCGCCAGCACCATGCCGATGGCATAACCGCGCCGCGCCGGACCGTTCATCCCCATCGCCAACAGCAGCGCCGGTGTATAAGCCCCGCCCTGCGTCAAACCGACGAAGGCCATCAACACCAACGCGCCGAAATAAGAATGGGCAAATACGGCGAACAGCATCAACGCAGCGGCGCCCAGCCAGGAGAACAGCAGATAAACCCGGCGGGCGCCCAACGAATCACACCACCAGGAGGCCACCAGCAACGCCAGGGCGTTGGTCAGGCTGAACACCGTCTGCACCGTGCCGGCGGAAGCGGCGTCGAGCTGCCACTCGCTCCTGATGGTCGGCAGCGCGCCGGCGAACATCATGGTGCCCAGACACAGACCCGCCCGGCTCACGCAAAGCAGATAAAAAGCCCGCATTTCAGCGCCGCCTCCCTGCCAACCGCAGGGGGAGAATAACGCCATTAACACGCATGACCGATAGCCAAAAGATCCGCATCATAAACTCAGCAATCAGAAGGAGATGCCTCATCATAGTGAGCAAAATCAAAGGCTGACAAACGATCTTTCTTCCCCCATTTGGTTGAGCTAGACTCAACCTATGAAAAAAATCCACTCCCTGCCGCACCTGTCCGCTTTCGAAGCCGCCGCCCGTCTCGGCAGCTTCAGCGCCGCTGCGGATGAGCTGTTTCTCACCACCGGCGCGGTCAGCCGCCATATTCGCAGTCTCGAAGCACAGCTGGGGATCACGCTGTTTTATCGCGGACACAAATCCGTGCGGCTGACGCAGGCCGGTGAGAACTTTTCCCGCACCGCGTCCCGGGTCATCGGCGAACTGTTTGCTGCGGAGAGCGCGCTGAAAGCGAGCGCCGGCCAGCAGCGGCTGGTGGTGCACAGCCTGCCGACGTTCACCATGCACTGGCTGATGCCGAAGCTGGCGGCATTCAATGAGCGTCATCCGGGGGTCGCGATTGATATCACCACCGGCATCGGCGCCGTCGATCGCAATACGCCGTTTGACGTGGCGATCCGACGCGATCCCGCGCACTTCTCAGGGCTGAAAGCGATCCCTTTCCTGCAGGAAGACAGCCTGCTGGTCTGCAGCCAGAGCTATTTGCACGCCAGACCGGTCATTGCGCCGGACACGCTTGGCGAGCATACCGCCATCCGCATCCGCGCCCGGGAAGATTTGTGGCGCAGCTGGCTGAATGCTTATCCGACGGCGCTGGACGCTTCGCCGCCGCCGCTCACGCTCGATCATACCTTCGCCGCCATTCAGGCGGCCGAAGACGGCCTGGGGCTGGCCGTTGTGCCTTATTTGTTCTGCGCCAAACACCTGTCGTCCGGCCGACTGGTGTCGCCTTTCCCGACGCTGACCATCCGAACCGGCGTCTATTCTCTGCTGCTGCGCGACCGGGACGATGACGTCGTGAGAACATTCGCCGCCTGGCTGCGCACTTACCTGGCCTGACCGTGGAGCGCCAGGCCGGTTATCGCCTTAGCCACCGCGTTCTTCGGGCTCGATTAGTTGGGAACAATCTTCTTCAACAGGCCGTAACGTGCCATTACCCAGAGCGCAAGCAGCCCGGTCACATGCACCGCCGTACTGAAGAGCCAATGTTGCGTCCAGAGATCGAAGGTCACGAACTGACTGATGAACAGCACCAGATAGACGTGAATGATGAAGGTATACAACGAGTTTTGCCCAAGCACGATCAGGAACCAGCCGATGGCTTTGTTGATGGGCCGCCAGCAGACGGTCAGCAGCCAATAGACGCTGGCGATCAGACAAAAATCATTCAGAATGCGCACGGGCCCCAACGCATTCTTGGCGGCCAGGTGTTGATAAAACCCATTGAATTCCGCCGCCGGGATCACGTGCAGCATTAACGCCGGCGGCATAAAGGGATTGGTATGGTTTTGCGCGACGAACAGCATTATCAGCGCCACCGCCGCCATGCCATAGCGCGCAATCTTGCCTGCCTGAGTGCGGGCCAACGACGCGATCTCCTCTTTGTACCATCCGCAGCACAGGCCAAGTATGTAGATCAATTGCCACGCCAGGAAAGGAAAAGCGAACTCGAACTCCGCCGAAGTCATCGGCATGCCGCTGATTTGGTAATAGCCGTAAGCGATGAGCGACAGTGCCAACAGCCCGGCGCCCCTGCCCGTATTCAATAGCCAGAGGAACAGCGGGCTAAACAACAGCAGGTAAAAATAGAGCCCCAGAATTTGCGTTTGATGCGGCCCTATCTGCAAAAAAATAATCTCGTTGAACCAGGCCTCTTTGACTTGTTCATTAACCGGATACATCGAATATACCGCCCCTGAAAAACGGTCAACGAAATGTGTCACTTCAAAGGTATCGATAAAATCCAGCATTTGCAGCAGCAAAATACTTATAATGATAACGATATTAACAATATATAGTTTAGCCGCGCGCCGCACCAACGAATAGGCCACCGTCAACATGGATTCAGTTTGTAACTGTCGCCGTTTCATATTGCCAAGAATAAAACCCGACAAGATAACAAAACCTTCAGCGCCGGTAGTCAAACCGAACCGCTCCCAGGTAAAAACATTCAAAACCGACATCACCTCTACGTGCGCCACCACCATCATCACCAGCGCGATGCCGCGCAGCATGTCGATACGCAAATCACGTTTCCCAATGGCGACATAGTGAAGCGTTGCCGTAGAAGATTCACTAACTTGCTGTAAATTCATTCGGTTATCTCATGATAAATCGGTTCAAAAGACAGCGCCATGTGGTTTTATTTAATTTGTAATTAATTTAAATTAAAATATATAACTTACTAATCATTTTTGCCTTAAGCGGGCGTATAGGAATTTTAGATGAAAAAATAAATTTATCCGCACATCACGTATTTTTTGATGAGGAAATCCTCATTATTGCAATCATATAAAAAACAACAGAATGTCTGTTTAATTTTAAATCCACCATCTTGCTAATCTTCCATGCTTAACTAAACTCTCTATCTATATCATGACCTCCTTGCCGGGAATGAAATGCATGGCGCATTTTTATTTTTCATCTTTTGAAAAAAGGAGCCCCCCTGCACCGCTAAAAACCTCGCGGGCAATAGAGTTCCTTTGGCAAATCCTCGCCGTGGCCGCTCTGTTGGTCGGCGCCAATTACATTCGCTGGCGTTGGATGGCGTCACTCAATTATGACGCCTTATGGTATGCCGTTCCTTTGGTGATAGCGGAAACCCTGGCCTATTGCGGCACAATTCTGTTTACCATCAACCTGTGGCAAGTGCGCGATGTCAAACGCCGCCCCCCGCCGCGCGACATCCGTCAATGTCTCGATTCGGATGAGGCGATCGCACCGCGCCCGGTCAAAGTCGACCTGTTTATCGCCACTTATTCCGAAGATACCGAACTGGTCCGGTTGTCGATTCAGGATGCCAAACGAGTCACCTATCCCTTCCCGCTGGACTACCGCATTCACGTGCTGGACGACGGCAAACGCCCCGAGATGCGACGCGTCGCCGAACAAGAAGGCGTAAATTATCTGTCGCGCGAGAACAACATCGGTTTTAAGGCCGGCAATCTGCGCAATGGACTGGAACACACGGACGGGGATTTTATCGTCATCTGCGATGCCGATACCCGTGTATTCCCGTCCATCTTGACCGACACGCTGGGTTATTTTCGCGATCCCCTGGTGGCCTGGGTGCAAACGCCGCAATGGTTTTACGATCTGCCCGCCGGAAAGCGTTTGCCGCACTGGTTGAAGGACAAGCTGGGGCAGCCGGGCTATGTCGTCGGGCGCGCGTTTGAAGGGGTGGTTGGGCCCCTCACCGTCGGCCAAGATCCCTTTTTCAACGATCCCAAGATGTTTTACGACGTGATATTGCGCCGCCGCAATGCGGCCAACGCCGCCTTCTGTTGCGGCGCGGCGTCAATTCATCGGCGCGAGGCTATCATGCAGAGCGCATTGCGCAGCTATGCGCGCGCCGTCGAAAATGAAATCGATCGCTATACCCGCGACGTCACGGATGCCGGCCTGCGCGACGATCTTGGCCGGGCGATGAAACCCCAGATTGCGTTCGATACCGAATTGACGCCGTATAAATTCCACGTATCGGAAGATATTTACACCTCGATCGTGCTGCACGGCGATCCCGAGCGACGCTGGCGTTCCGTCATGCATCCCGAGGTGGAATCGAAAATGCTGTCGCCGCAGGATTTGTTGACCTGGATGATTCAGCGTTTCAAATATGCGGCGGGATCGCTGGACATTGCGCTGCATGATGCAGTCTTCAGCGCGAAAAACTTCAGGCTGAGTCTGGCGCAAAAGCTGATGTACGGCACCACGTTCTGGTCATATCTTGCCTGCCTGTGGAATACGGTGTTCCTGATCTCGCCGTTGATCTATCTGTTTACCGGCATTCCGCCGGTATCCGCTTACTCGTTGCCCTTTTACCTGCACTTTTTACCGTTTTTCCTGCTGTCTGAGCTGGCTTTCATGTTCGGCACCTGGGGGATCTCTGCCTGGGACGGAAAGGCGTCCTACCTTTCGCTTTTCTCGATGAATCTGCGCGCGCTGGATACGGTGCTGCGCGGTGAAAAGATCAAGTTCCACGTTACGCCCAAAGAGCGCCAGCAAGGCAACTTTCTGACGCTGGTCAAACCGCAGTTGGCCATTATCGCCCTAACGCTGTTGGGGCTGTTATGGGGCGGCGCGCAGCTGTATCTCGGCAAGGTGGACGATCCGGCCGGCTATGTGATCAATATCTTTTGGGGCGGCGTAAACGTGATGGCCATGTTGCCGATGGTGTTCGCCGCGCTGTGGCGCCCTGAGTCGGAGCCCCCTTCCGAACAGCAGGAGGCCGGATAGACATGGCGTGGAAACACTCACTGTTGCAGGCGCGCAGCTATATTGCGGTCATCCTCGGCTTCCTGCTGGCCTTCAGCGTCGTAGTGTATGTTGAGATGAAGATGCCCCCCGCCCCGGCGGAAAGCGCCGAGTTGACGCTGAGCGCCGATTTCCCCACGCTGCCCGCGCCACGTGCGCTGACCTTCGACGAGGCCGTCTGGGCGCGCATCGCCTGGCAATATTTTGTCAACAACACCCAATCCAGCGGGCTGGCGAATGCCATCGACAACCAGCCTTACACCACCATGTGGGACACCGGCAGTTATCTGATGGCGACGATCAGCGCACAACGCCTCGGGATCATTACGCAGGACGAGCTGAATGCGCGCGTGAATGCCGTTTTGACAGCGTTGTCTTCGTTACCGCTGGCCGACGGTCAGTTGCCGTCGCTGTATTACCATACTCAGCGCCCTATCAGGCTGAATAGCCTGAGCCAAAACGAAAGCCAATCCGATTGGTCTGCCGTCGACCTCAGCCGTCTGTTGATGGCGCTGGATATCGTCGCCTGGCTGTACCCGGAACAGACCGGCGCGATCGCCCGTTTAATCGCCCCCTGGCAGTTCGACGCCCTGTTCATGCAGCAGGAGCAGCGACAGCCGCTGAATTTCCGGGCGGCAAAAAAATGGCTGCTCGTCACTCAAAGCAACCGTGACAGCTATGGTTACCAGCTTTACGCCGCCCACGGACTGCGCCGCGTCAGCCCTCTGGCCGGCATCGTTCTCGGCACCCAACCGCCATCAGCCCGCACCATCAGCATTGACGGCCTGCGTATTCCCTACGACAGCCTGGCCAAAATCGGCAAGGTCGATCACCCGGTCGTCACTACCATGCCCTATTTACTGACCGGTCTGGAGGTCGGGTTCGACATCCGGTCGGCGGAAATCAGCTGGCGAGTGATGAAAGTACAGGAAAGCCGCTATCGCAGCCGCGGCGGTGACGCCTATGTGAATACCGACAATGAAGAGCAATTGCCGCGTTTTATCGACGACGCGGTCATCAGTCGATTCCCGGCGCAGATCGACAAGTCGCGTGCGGAAATCAAAGAGGCGGCGCTGCAGCTGTCGACCAAGTCGGCATTCGGTTGGTACGCGCTGTTTCGTACGTCGTGGAGTGACGAAATGCGGCAGCGCGCCGGCGTCCTGTTCGAGCCGGGACGCGGCTGGTATGACGGCATCATCGCCGCCAATGGGCAGCAGAGTCGGGTGATCGGCGCCAATACCAATGCCCTGATATTGGAAAGCCTGGTCTACATCGCGCAAGGTCCGCTGTTTTGCCAAAACTGCGCCTCCGCGCCCGCCGCGAATCTTGCCGACGATCAACGGCCGTAATCAGTTATAAGGAGCCACTATGCCTCATCATTATTTCACCAGGCCGTTTATCACGCTAGTTAGGCGCGTGCTGTGCGGTTGCCTGCTACTGCTGCTGATGTCGCCCGCGGCCGTGGGCGACACCCAGTTGCCCGCCGCCGCCTACCCTCAGCGCCACGGCGACCTGACGGCGCGTGAACAGGCGATGGCGGTCAAGGCCTGGCAATATTTCGTCACCAACTATCAACCGGCGACCGGTTTGGTCAACGCCGTCAACAACTATCCCTCGACCACCATGTGGGATAGCGCCTCCTATCTGGCCGCGCTGACGGCCGCGCGTGAACTCGGCATCATCGACAAGGAACAGTTCGATCAGCGTCTGATCAAGTTTCTCGCCACGCTCAATACCGTGCCGCTGTTCCAAAATCAGATGCCCAACAAAGCGTACAACACCATCACGGCGCAAAAGGTCGACTACCTCAACAAGCCCGGCGAGATCGGCTTTTCATCCATCGACATCGGCAGAATGCTGCTGTGGTTGAAAATCATCAAAGAGCGCTATCCCGAATTTGCCAACGACGTCGATAACGTCGTGCTGCGTTGGGATTTCAGTCATATCATCGACGACTGCGGCACGCTGTATGGCGCCAATCTGGATGCCAATAAACAGCCGGTTTACGTCCAAGAAGGCCGGCTGGGTTATGAAGAGTACGCCGCCAGCGGTTTCCAGCTGTGGGGGTTCTCCACCTGCCAGGCCGCCCGCGCGGAGCCTTACCAGTTGGCGGACATTTATTGTGTTCTGGTGCCCTATGATTCACGCGATCCGCGCACCACCAGTCAGCATAACTATGTGGCCACCGAACCCTATGTGCTGCACGGGCTGGAGATGGGCTGGAACACCAGCGACGATCGCAGCGCCGACCTCGCTAAACACAGCCATCCCTGGATGCAAGACTTCGCCAATCGCGTCTATCAGGCGCAGGAGAATCGCTACCAGATTACCGGCCGCCTGACGGCGCGTTCCGAACATCAGCTCGACCGCGCGCCGTACTTCGTGTACGACACCGTCTATTCCGACGGGTTTGACTGGAACACCATCACGGATAAGGGCGAGTATGTGCCCGATACCGCCGCCATCTCGCTCAAAGCGGCGCTCGGCATGTGGAGCCTGTGGCAATCTCCGTATACCGATCGGCTACTCGACGTGATTGAGAATGCCGGCGAAAAAGACAAAGGCTTCTATGAAGGGTTGTATGAAAACGGCGCCGGCCCGATCCGTGAATTCACCGCCAACAACAATGGCATCATGCTCGAAGCCCTGCTGTTTAAAAAACAGGGGCGCCTGTTGAAATTCAATACCAATGACCAGAGCGACGGCAAATACGCGCCGGCGCTGTGGGATAAAACGCTGGTGAACGTGTTTGACGACAAAAACACGCCGTTTAACCGCCCCTTTATCACGCCTGACGCTAACCTGAAGAGCTGGTGCCAACAAACGGGGATCGCACTGCGCAACGCGCCATCCTGCAAAGCCTGCAAATGCCCGCAGTGTCAAAATGACGCGCCCGTGAAACTGCCCCCGGTAGCGACATCATGCTTAAAACCCTAACGCTGATCGCCTCCGTCGTCATCGCCCTTGCGCTGGTCGTGTTGCTGGGCGTCATGGCGCGCCCCGACAGCGCCGGCGCCCTGTGGGAGCGTTGGCGGCAACAGCCTCGCGACGGCGCGTTGACCGAAGAGCAACGGCAATGGGCCGACGTCGCCTGGCGCTACGTGCAGAACAACACGCAGCCCGGCTCCGGTTTGGTGAACGGCAAAGATCGTTATCCGGTGGTCTCGCTGTGGAACATTGGCGACAGCCTGATCGCGCTGACCGCCGCGCGGCGTTTGAACCTGCTCCCGCAACGGGAATTCGACGCCCGTTTGGCGGCACTGCTGACGACGCTCGATCGTTTACCGGTAACCCGCATTGGCGCGCCAGGTGCGCTGTATGACGCCGCCAGCGGCGCGTTCAGCCAGAACGGCGGCGCCGTCAGCGAAGCGCAAGGCATGGCCCGTCTGCTCACCGGCATGCGTTTCACGGCGCAAAGCTTCCCCGAATATCGCACCTTTCTCGAACGAATCGCGCTGCGCTGGAACTTCTGCAACCTGCTGACCCAAGACGGTCAGCCGCTCGACGGACGAGAGCAAAACGGCGCTTGGCGCAGTGCCACAGCCAGCGACGTCGGCTATGCCGACTACAACAGCGCGGCTTTCCGACTGTGGGGGTTTCAACGCTCGTCCCCCCGAATGGCGCCGTTCAAAACGGCTATCGTCTATGGTGAGCCCATCGCCGTGACGGCCCGCGATCCGCGCCTCACCGGCACCCCCGCCGGCATCGAAAGCACGCCGTATCTGCTGACCGGGATCGAGATGGGATGGCCGGCGCCCAATGCCGGCGATGCGGCCGACGTCAGCATGGCGCAACGAGCCCAACGTCTTTACCAGGCGCAGGAAATGCGCTGGCACCGGGAGAAAATCCTCACTGCGCGGGCGCAATATTCACGCAGCACGGCGCCGTGGGAGATATATGACAGCCTGTTCGCCAATGGTTACACCTGGAATACCCTCACAGACGACGGCCGCTACGCCCCCGAGCTGGCGCTGCTTTCGACCCGCGCCATTTTCGGTCTGTGGGTGCTGTGGGATACCCGCTACACCGACGCGCTCATGCAACTGGGGCGGCTGCATCAGGATGACAAACGCGGCTGGTTCGAAGGCCGCTATGAAGCGAACGGCGGCTATAACACCACCTTCACGCTCACCACCAACACCGTCGTGCTGGAGGCGCTGTTGTTCAAACAGAATCGCGGCCCGCTGCTGCAGGCGCCGCTCAACGACGGCTACCTCGGCGCTCGCATGCAAGACGTTTTCAACTGGCCTCGTCACTGTCTGCCGCAGGAGCGTCATCCGCTCCCCAGTGCGAAAGGAGAATGACATGGGGATTAACTATGAAGAGCTGTTCAATAACAGCTACAGCCGCATCACTCAGGGCGATAAAGGCGATCGGTTCTTCGCCCATTTCTACGCGTTGTTTATCGGCAGCACCGAGGATCTCAATTCACCAGGCAGCATCGCCCAGCGGCTGGAAAAGCAGAAAATCATCTATAAAACCTTTTTCTACATGCTCTCGGTCGCCAACACGCATATCGTGGCGGATTACCTGGTACAGGTAACGCAGGAAGGCAGCCCACAGGGCCTCAACCTGCCGCCGTCGATTTATGCGCTGTGGCGCAAAGCCGTGCTGCAAACCGTGCGGGACCTCGATCCTGAATGCGATGAAGAGATCCTGACCGCGTGGGCCATCGTGCTGGCGCCGGGGCTCGAGTTCATGCGGCGTCAGGCCGAACTGCATCACAATCCCGCCGCGCAGTCGGGGCTACCGGGATGAACAAGCCGACGCTGCTTTCCGCGCTCAACGCCCCGCCTATCGCGCTGGCCATTTATGACGCCGAAGAGCGGTTGGTCTACTGGAACCGGCGCGTGAACGATTATTATCCGGGGCTGGAACCTTGGCTGAGCGTCGGGCTTACGCTCGCCGACGTCTTGCGCAAGATGATCGATATCAGCTATCCGGCGCTGCATGACGAAGCCCAAAAGCGCATGGCGGCTTCCTTACTGGCCAACTACCGCCGGCCAGACCATTACGAGGTGAGACGGATAACCGATCGCACCCTGTATATCCAGCACCAGCGAACGCCGGAAGGCGGCGTGATCAGCTCCCACACCGATATCAGCCGCTATGCCGACGTCATCAAGGCCGAACAGCGGCTGCACAGCGATTTTATCCTGGCGGCGGAGACCTCGCGCATCGGCATTTGGGAGTGGGATTTGGCGACCGACGAATTGCAGGTCAACGACGCGTTACTGCTATTGCTGGAAATTCCTCGCACGCATTCGACGCTTTCCGGCTCACTGTGGGCGCAGGCCTTTCCGGCCGACGATCTGGCGCATTTCACTCAGTGTATCCGTCAGGCGAACCAGGCTATCTTGCCGATTTTCGCCTGCGAAGTGAAAGTGCAGCGCGCAGACGAGCGGTACGGTTGGGTATCGCTGCAGGGCCAGATCGTGCAACAAGGGCTTAAAGGCGAAGTACAACGGGCGATCGGCACCCTGCAAGACATTACGGAATACAAAGAAGCGGAAGCCTCATCCCGCCAATCGGTTGAGATGGCCAAAGCGGCCAGCCTGGCGAAAAGCGAATTTCTCGCCAATATGAGCCACGAAATTCGCACGCCCATGAACGGCATTCTCGGCATGACCCAACTCTGTCTTGAGACCGAGTTGAATCAGGAGCAGCGCGACTACATCTCAATGGCTTACAGTTCCGCGCGCGCGCTGTTGAAAATTATCGATGATATTTTGGACTTCTCCAAAATCGAAGCGGGCAAGATCAGCCTGGATCCGGAGGACTTCTCTCTGCGGCCGTTGGTGCAGGAGATCACCCGCCCGCTGACGCCCAAGTTCTCCGAAAAGAACGTCGAGCTGCTGGTGGATATCCACCCTGACGTCGCCGACAAGATCTTTGGCGATCCGCTGCGGTTGCGCCAGGTTTTGACCAACCTGATTGGCAATGCGCTCAAATTTACGCCTGCAGGCGAAGTGGTGCTGCGTATCGAACCGGTGGTCAACGATGCGCACCGTTTGTTGTTCAGCATCCGCGACAGCGGTATCGGCATCGCTAAAGACAAGCAGAAAGTCATTTTCGAATCGTTCAGCCAGGCGGATAACTCGACGACGAGAAAATACGGCGGCACCGGTCTCGGGCTGACGATCTCCGCCAGGCTGGTCGCGATGATGGGGGGAGAATTGCAGGTAGACAGCGACGCCGGACGCGGCAGCTGTTTCTATTTTTCACTGCCGGTGTTGTCAGGCGCGCGCAGAGAAAGCGTCGGCTGGCCGCAGACGCTGGCGGGCATCGAGGTGCTGGTGGTGGACGACAATGCCACCAACCTGCGGCTGCTGTCCGATCTGCTGCGCAATATGGGCCTGAAGCCCGTCACCGTCGGTTCGGGGAAAGAGGCGCTGGCGCTGATGAACAGCCGCGCGCCCTTCCCGCTGGTGCTACTGGATGCGCAAATGCCGGAAATGGACGGCATGGCGCTGGCGCTGGAAATCATGTCCACCCCGTCGTTGCGGCACTGCACGCTGATCATGCTGAGCTCGACGGGAAGCCGTATCGACAAGGCGGTGCTGCAAAAAGTGGGCGTTTCCTTTTTCCTGACCAAACCCATCGACGCCGGGGAACTGTTTGCCGCCATGGAACAAGCGCTGGTGCCGATGCTGCCGAAAACGGCCCTCATCGCGCCAGTTGCCCGCACGCCGGCGGTGAGCGCCAAGTCGCCCCATTATCATTTGCTGATCGCCGAAGATAATCCGGTCAACCAAAAGCTGGCGCTCAGCTTTATCGGCAAGCTGGGGCACAGCGCCGAGCTGGCCGGCAACGGCGTCGAGGCGCTGGCTCGGCTGAAAACCGCGCGCTACGACGTCATTTTAATGGATTTGCAGATGCCGGAGATGGGCGGCATCGAAGCGGTGCAAGCGATTCGTCAGGCGGAGCGGCGGCAACCGCCGGGCGAACCGACACAGCGGATCATCGCCATGACGGCTCACGCCATGAAAGGCGACAGAGAGAAATGCCTGCAGCTCGGCTTTGACGGCTATATCGCCAAGCCTATCCTGCTGGACAAACTGGCCGAAGAAATTACGCAGGTCGTCGCCGCGGCGCCCGCGCCGGAAGCCGCCTTCGACTATCCGCTCGCGCTCGCGCAGTTGGACAACGATCCGGCCCTGTTCAACGAACTGGCGACGATGTTTATCGACGAACTGCCTGGGCTGCTGCAAGCCCTGCAAACGGCGATCGACGATCAGGCATGCGACGAGATCAAACGCTGTGCGCATCGCCTCAAAGGAGAAACGCTGCACTTTGCCGGTTCGACGCTGGCGCCCTGTCTGCAAGCCATTGAGCAGGCCGCCGGCGCCCGCGATCTCGCGTCGATTCCCCCGCTGCAGTCGCAGCTGACGCCGCTGAGCCGGCAGTTACGCGACGCGCTGCTCGCCATCGTGGAGGCAACATGAAGACAAGAATCTGGCTCTCGCTGGGGCTGTTGGTTTGCGCGTCAAGCCCCCTTGCCCAGACACCGCGTAGCGTTTCACTCGACGGCATCTGGCAATACCAGAACGCCAACCCGCCCCATGACGACCGGCAGCGCCTGACGCCGAACTGGCGCCCCTTGCGAGTACCGGCGAACTGGTACAGCGACGGCGTCGATCATCAGGGCGCGCTGTGGTACCGCACGACATTCACTCTGCCGCATCTCACCCGAGATCGGTTGGCTACGCTCACTTTCGACGGCGTCGATTATCGCGCTGACGTATGGCTCAACCAACGCTTTGTCGGCCAGCATCAGGGCTATTTTCAACGTTTCCAGTTCGATGTGACCCACGCGGCTCGCCGCGAAAACCACCTGCTGGTCAGGGTGGATAGCCCATTCGAGCGTCCCGGCAGCGTTTGGCCCTTGCACAAGCGCGCGATTAAAGGCGTGCTGTCGCAGCACGATACCCGCCCCGGCGGCGCCTGGTCGCCGCAGGGCCAGGACGCCAATTCAGGCGGCATTTGGCAACCCGTCACGCTTCGCCTCAGCCGCGGCGCAGCGATCGACAACCTCACGGCGCTGCCCGATTGGCGCCAGGGACTGGAGAAGCCGGCGCTGGACATCCGCCTCGATTATCGGGTCAATCGGCCAAGAAAAGCGCGCCTGACCCTGCGCCTGACGCCGCTTAACTTCACCGGCAAAAGCTATCACCTTTCCCGCCGCGTGGTGTTGACCGGCGGCGCGCCGCTCGCCGTTTCGCTGCCGATGCCGGGCGCCGCGCTCTGGTGGCCGTACGGCCATGGGGCGCAAAATCTGTATCGCATCGAGGCAACGCTGTCCGATACCGAAGGGATATTGGATCGGCGCACCGTACAGACCGGCTTGAGAGAAGTCCGTGAGCTGGCCTCAGGCCACGGCTGGACGATCAATGGCCGCCGCCTGTTTATTCGCGGCACCAACTATATCGGTTCACCGTGGCTCGGCAGCATGACCGCCGCGCTTTATCGCCGGGATCTGCTGCTGATGCGCGCGGCGAACATCAACGCGGTGCGGGTGCATGGGCACGTGGCAGGCCGGGCATTGTATCGCGAGGCCGACGCGCTGGGCATGTTGTTGTGGCAAGACATGCCGCTGCAATGGGGGTATGACGACAGCGAAGCCTTCGCCGCCGAAGCGGCGCGCCAGGCCGGCGACCTGCTGAAACAACGGGGCAACCACCCTTCGGTGATCGTGTGGGCCGGGCAAAATGAGCCGCCTTTCGACGCGCCGTGGATGAAACAGCGGTTTACCGACTGGACGCCCACGCTCAACCGTCGGTTGGCGCACCGCGTGGCGGACGCACTGAGCGAAGATCGCAGCCGCATCGTGCACCGTTGGTCTACCGTGGCGGAGCATTATTGGCAGGGCTGGTATTTCGGCACGATTGCCGATTTCCTCAAGCCGGCGACCAGTCCGATCATCAGCGAATTTGGCGCGCAGGCGCTGCCTCGTCTCGCCACGTTGCGCACTATCATTCCGGCGGCGCACCTGTGGCCCGCCAGCACCTCGCCAGACGACCCGGGCTGGAAGGTTTGGCAGTATCACAATTTCCAGCCCGAGCAGGCTTTCGGGCTGGCCAAGCTGTCGCGCGGCGCCACGATCGAGAGTTTTATCGCCAACACCCAGCGCTATCAGGCGGAAGGCATTCAGCTGGCGGCGGAAAGCTATCGGCGTCAACGCTATCAGCCGGTCGTCGCCCTGTTCCAGTTCATGTTCAGCGAAACCTGGCCTTCAATCAACTGGGCGGTCATCGACTATCAGCGCCATCCAAAAACAGGTTACTACGCCTTGCAACGCGCCTATCAGCCGGTACTGCCCTCCATTGAGCCTCTCTCGCTCAACTGGCGAACGGGAGAAAGCGGCAAGATAGGCCTGTGGGCGATCAACGATCGCTGGCAAGATTACCCCGCCGCCACGCTGCGTTGGCGAGTGACGCAGGGGGAGCACGAATTGGCTCGCGGCGAGACAACGCTCGACCTGCCGGCGGACAGCAGCCGTAAATTGAAGGAGCTCAACCTCACGCCGCGCTCGACGCTGCCTCTGCAGGTGGTGACGGAATTGACGGACAGTAATGGCCTGCGCCTGGGTGAGAATCGCCGGCGATTTCCGGTTGGCGCGCCATGAGCGGCGTTGCCTCAGGCATTTCGCCGCTGCTGCCCGTGAATGTCGACGAGCGCGCACAGCTTTTCCAACGTCACCGCCGGTGAAAAATAGAAGCCCTGTACGACATCGCACCGATACTCGGTCAGGTAGTGGAGCGACTCCAGGTCTTCCACCCCTTCCGCCAAGACTTCATAGTTGAGTTTATGCAGCATATCGATGATGCTTTGCACGATGATGCGGCTGTCCGCATCGCTCTTCAGCAGTCTTATCAGGGAGGCGTCCAGTTTGACGACGTCGGCGGGGATATGGCGCAGATAGTTTAAATTGCTGTAGCCGGCGCCGAAATCATCCAGCGCGATGCGATGCCCGTTGGCCTTGAGCGCATGCAGACAGGCCAACGCCGCGCTGCTTTCCTGAATGCGTTGCGACTCCAGACACTCTATCTCAATGTCCCCCGCCTGCAGCCCGCGCCGGGTGATGGCTTCATTCAACCGCGCCGCAAAGTGCCGCTCGGCCAGATTGCCGGCCGTCACGTTGATCGAGATGGGAAACGCGATCCCCGCTTCACGCATCAACAACAACTGTTCAATCGACTGCGCGATGACAAACTCGGTCAACGGTTTGATCAGCGAGGTATTTTCCACCAGCGGAATGAACTCCCCCGTCGGGATCGCCCCCCAACGTTCATGCCGCCAACGCAGCAATGCTTCCGCGCCGACGATCCTGCCGCTCGCCAAATCAATCTGCGGTTGGTATTCCAAAAATAGCTCGCGATTATCTTCCTTCAGACTCTGCGCCAACTCATTAAAAATATTGAAATTATGCTTGCGCGCCGCATCCTTCGGCTCGCTATAGAGGGAGACGGCTCGCCCCTCGTCAATCGAATCATGCAGCGCGCTGGTCGCCTGGCGCAAAATCTCGGGAGGATCGGCATGCGGCGCGGAAAACAACGCATAACCGGCATTAAGCTCCAGGCGCAGCGGCACGGCGCCTCTCACTTCGTGATGCAAACGGTCGGCGCAACGCAACAGATCGCGCTTCGCCTGCAGCATGTGCTGCGCCTCGATAATGACGGCGAAACGTCCGGGCGCGATGCTGTACAGCATGCGCTCACTGAGAAACGTCTCTTTCAGGAAATGGCTGATATCCCCCAGCAGTAACTCTACCGTAGACAGGCCGAAGGAACGCGCCATCTCGTAGGCGTATTGGATATCTATCGTATCGAACAGCAATAACGCGTATTTGCCCGTGTCCGGTAAATTGCCGAGTTCACCCATCAGCCGTTGTCGATTGGGCAAGCGAGTGATGGCATCGACCAGGCCGATCTCACTCTGCGCTTCAATCAACTCGCCGACGATGGTGGCCATGCTGCGCAGCAGTTCGACCTGACGGCGAGTCAGATGCTTTGGCTGCGAACCCACGAGGCAGAACGCGCCGATCGTATAGCCTTCGCGGGTGCACAGCGGGATGGCGGCGCAGTGGCGGATCGCCGCGGCGCCGTTGACCATGGGATCCGAGGCAAAGCGTTCATCCGCATGGGTGTCCGGACAAATCAACGCCTCGCCGCTCAGACGAACGAAATTGAACAAGGGGCTGACGAAATCGATCTCCTCGAACCCGACGTCAATGTGCTCGCGGATCCAAATCTTGCGCGTTCCGTGCAGGTAAATGAGGCAACCCTCGGCCTGTAACAGCTTGCGGGTGATCGTCAGCACCTGATGGATCGCGTCGTCATGGCCGGCGCCCAACCCCGCCAGCGCATCGATGGCCGCCAGGCGCTCGTCTTCGTTCTTACTGAGATGTCGTAACATTGGCTCATAGCTCACAGATGGCGTAAGTGCCTTTGCCGGCGGATTTCGCCTGATACATCGCGCCGTCGGCGCTGGCCAGCAGCATTTCCGGCGTCACGTCCCCACTCGCAGAGATAGCGGCGCCAATGCTGGCGGACAGGCAGACCTTCTGCTGACCGATCTGCGAAATACCGGCCAGCTCCGCCAACACCTTTTCGCAAAACGCGCTGACCTCAGGCCGCGGCGCTGTCAGCGGCCACAGGATCACCGTGAACTCGTCGCCGGCCAGGCGCGAGACGCTGTGCCGTTCGTCGGCGCAAGCGCTGAGCAATTTGGCGAACGTCTTCAGGATCAGATCGCCGAAGTCATGGCCGTAACTGTCGTTCATGCCCTTAAAACCATCGAGATCGATGAACAACAGGGCCATCTGCCGCTGATGACAGCAGGCTTGCAACGTGCCCGACAACCGGCGCAGAAATGCGCGTCGGTTGGTCAACCCGGTCAGCATGTCGTGCGTGGCGTCATATTCCAATCGTTGCTGCAGTCGCTTCAACTCGGTGATATCCATGGAGAGAATGTAAAAGCCCTGAGCCTCGCACGGCACCAGCGTGGTATGGATCATCAGCAGCCCCTGCTGGGTCTGCAATTCGTTTTCGAAGCTGACCATTTCGCCCGCCAAAGCCCGCGCGATCATCGGCCGGGCCATCTGATACACGCTTTCCCCCATGAACTCGCGCACCGTCATGCCCTGCAGGCTGGCCTCTTCCAGACCAAACCAGGTCTTATAGGCGCTATTGGCGAACAGGTAGCGTTCATTGGCGTCGATTTGGCTGATTAACGCCGGCATATTGTCGGTAATGGCGCGCAGGCGTTCTTTTTCCGCACTGAGCTGAGATTCGGCGAGCACCCGGGTTTCTATCTCTTCGTTAAGCTGTTTGACCACCGCGTTAAGCTCATGCGTACGAATTTCGACGCGTTCTTCCAGCTCATGCTGCAAGGCATACAGGTCGGCCTCCGCCGCCTTGCGCTCGCTGATGTCGACGATGACCGAGATGAAATGATCCGGCTTGCCGTTCGGCAGCCGATTGAGCGCCACCGTCAGTTCCACCCATACGATCGTGCCATCGGCGCGGAAATAGCGTTTCTCCAGCGAGTAGGTGTCGATCTCGTTTCTCAGCAACTGCTGCAGTTTTTCCAGATCGGTGTTGAGATCGAGCGGATAGGTAATGTCCTGAAAGGTGCGATCCATCAGCTCGCGCTCGGAGTATTGCAGCATTTCACAGATGCGCGGATTGACCCGCAGCCAATACCCCTGCAGCGAAACCAGCGCCATGCCCACCGCCGCCTGAGAGAAAGTCTGTTCGAATAACGCCTCCGTGCGCTGCAGATCGGATTTCAGGTTTTCGGTATAGACGTTGCGTTCGATGCTCTGCAGATACTCTTCCACCACCGCGGCGAAGTCACGCAGGTCGGCCAGTTTATCTTGAGGAAACGACTGCGGGTGACTGTCGATAATGCATAGCGTGCCGAGCGGCAACCCGTCGAGGGACAGCAGCTGTTGCCCGACGTAGAAGCCGATGCGCGGGCCACCGACCACCAGTGGGTTATCGAAAAAGCGCGGATCCTGCGCGGTATCGGGCACCACCAGCGCTTCGCGTTGCAGGATGGCATGGCCGCAGAAAGAGATGTTGCGCGGCGTTTCCCGGACATCCAGGCCATAGCGTGATAAAAACCATTGACGATCGCGGTCGATCAGTGACACCAGCGCAATGGTGACGCCGAAATATTTCGCAGCCAGTCGCGTGATGCGATCCAGCTTTTCTACTGAGTTCGAATCCAGCACGTTCAGCGAATCCAATACCGACAGGCGTTCGGCTTCGTTTTCGGGGAAGCATGGCTCGAGCATGTTGACTCCTGTAGCGTCTCCAACGGGCGCGTCCCGCCTTTCAGGTTCGCTCGCCCATCGTATTTTTAGTCAGAATCAGCTCGTTGCGTCCGTCGGCGGTACGGTAACGAACTTTGTCCATCATGGAATAAATCAGTATCAATCCGATTCCGCTTTCTGGCCAATTTTCCAGGGCGCCGGGCTCGGGGAACGACCGTTGCTTATCCGCCACCGCCTGCAGAATGTCGGCCGGTATCGGACGCCCCGTATCGATGAGCGTGAGAGTGATTGCGCCGGAAGAAAGTGACATAGTCACCTCAATCGTTTGCCGAGCGTCGTAATCGACGCCGTGCCGGACGATGTTGCTGAATGCCTCGCTGGCCGCCAAATCCAGCTGATATATCGCCGCGGGATCAAGCGCGAACGGCGCCACGAAACGTTGGAAGGCGCGGCTCAACGTCTCGAGGTTCTCAAGCGTCGCGCCCAGGCGCAGCGCAGTGGTGGCAGTCTCCATCAAGGCCTCCCGGCAAAGCGCCGCACTATTCGCGGGCGAGGATGTTCATCGCGTCCTGACGCGTGGCGCCGATGGTAAAAATACGGTCCATGCGGGTCAGTTTGAACAGATGCTGGATATTGCCGTTCAACGAACACAGCACCAGCTCCCCTTTGCCGTTCAACGTTTTGAGTATTGATACCAGGGCGCCCAAACAGCTGCTGTCGATGAAATCGACCCGGCTGAAGTCGAGCAGTACGTGATGGCCATGACGCTCGATCACTTCCAGCACCTGTTGCTTGAACGCCAGCGCGACGGAGGCGTCGAGACGACGCACCAGCGGCACCACGATCTCAATGTCATTTTCGGTGTGCATTTCAAAATTCATAGTCTTCCTCATCGATGTTGTCGGGAGTTATGCGGTGCGCTCTATCGCCACCAGCGAAATATCGTCATTAAAGAAACGGCCGTACTCTGCGAGCCCGTCGGACTCCGGCTGGCTCCAACTCACCAGCTCGCGCTCAACGCATTGGAAAACGGCCGAGCGCGGCTGCCTACGCTGCGCGATCAGCAACTGCTGCAGCCGCGTTTCCCCATAAAGCTCGCCTGCGCGGTTCTCACATTCGCTGATGCCGTCGCTGTAAAGATAGAGCCGTTCGCCGGGCGCCAGGCAAAACTCGCTGCTCTGATATTCCGACTGCGGAAACAGCCCTACGGGCACGCCGCCGAGGCCGACGGTGCGCAGCTCGCCGTCCTGACGGATAATGAACGGCGTCGGGTGCCCGGCCTGACAGAGCGCGCCCAACCCGGTTTGCGTGTCGATAAAACCGTAGATGAGCGTGAAATAGCTGGTGATCTCTTCGTTATCCAGGCAAAAACGCCGGTTGAGCGCAGCGACCACCTGATGTGGCGCGACGATGTTCCCGTCGACGATCAGCAATCGCTCATCGATCCGTCCGGTGAGAAACTCTCTGGCCACCGCCAGCGACAGCATCGCCGCGCTGACGCCATGGCCGGCGACATCAATACAATAGAACGCCAGATGACGGCTATCGAGCGCAAAATAGTTCAGCAGATCGCCGGAAACGTACGCGGAAGGCAAAAACATCCAGTCCGCCTGATAACTGCTGAACGCTAGCGATGCCGACGGCAACACGCTGCGCTGCAATCGCGCGGCGGCCTGCAGATCCTGCTCAATCTGTTGGTAGGCGCTGCTCAGGCGCTGGTTGCGCACCGCCAGCGTGCTTTCCAGCGTCAGGACGCGTTCCGCGGCATGCAGCCGGGCGCGCAGCTGGCTCTGATTGACCGGCTTGGAAAGGAAATCGTCAGCGCCGGACTCCAGCCCCTGCACCAGATCGTCGATCGATTGGCGCGCGGTCACCAAAATGGCATAAATGTAATGGCCGAAGTCACGCTGGCGAATTTGACGGCACAGCGCCACACCGTCCATTTGCGGCATTTCCCAATCGCTGATGACGGCGTTGATGTTCTGCGTTTCCAACATTGCCAGCGCGTGTACGCCGTCCTGCGCCTCCAGCACCCGGTAGCCCCATTTGCTCAGCATGCTGCCCAGCAGGTGTCGGTAACTCCTGGAGTCATCGACGATCAGGATAGTCAGAGAGAACGCGCTGTCTTTGTCCGTCGGTTCCACAGTCACACTCGCTTAAAACGGGAGCGTCCAGCTCAGGTTGATCGTCCCGCGACGAAAATTGGCATTGGCATCGCTGCGCCACGGGTAGCGCGTGCCGGAATAGTTGTCGTAATGCACGGAAACCGCGCCCGGCAAATAGCTGGACACATAGCCGATACTGTAGGTGTAATCGTAATCCCACGGCTGCTGTTGCCGGCTATCGGGATAATAAAACGACGACACGCGCAGGAAATAGTGTTGCAGCAGCGTGTAACCGCAGCTGGCCAACAGCGAGCTTTTATTGCGCTTGATGCCGCTGTCGGCCAGAGAATAGTAACGCGGGACATAGCTATACCCCACCTGGCAAATCAGCGCGTCCTCTTTGTTGATCAGCAAGTGTTTTTCGAGGCTGCCCGGCAAGCTGAATTTATAAGCGAAAGTCCAGGCTCCCCGCTCGAAGTAGGTATGTCTGGCGCCGCTAGCGGGATAAAAATGGTTATCCTCGCTGTAGTTGCCGTACACCAGGCTGAAGGTGCCCGGATGCCAGTCATCGTAGCCAAAGCTGTACACGAAGTCGGTGCTGTATTTATTGGTGTCCTGCAGCGGCACACGCACCGTCATGTTGGCAAAAAAATAGCTCATCGGTGAATACTGCATGCTCAGCAACAGGCGCTGGTTGTATTTATCATGGATCTCGGAAGCGTCCCGTCCCGTCGGCACATAAACCGGATGACGAGCCAAATCCGAGTTGTAGGTCAGCGCCGTGGAAAAAGATGACTCGCTGCCCGAAAACAGACGCGCCCAGGGGCTGGTGAATACCCTTACCGCCGGCTGGTTAGGCACGGTGTCCGCCGCCCAGCCGCAAACGCTGAACAAACAGCCGGCAAGCGGGGACAGGCGCCGAAATAAACGGGTGGTCATGTCAGTAATTCATCCCCCAAATATCCCTGGCGTAGCCGCGAATGGTGCGATCGCTGGAAAAACCGCCCATGCGCGCGATGGTCAACAGTGCGCGACGGTGCCACTGCCCCGGCTCATCGAAATCGGCCGCCGCCCGCTGCTGGGCCAGCCGATAACTCTCGAAGTCCTGAAGATGGCAGAAATAGTCGCCGGTGAGCAGGATATTGCGTAACGGCGCGAACAGCTCGTTATCGGCCGCGAACAGGCCCGAAGTCAGCGAATCCACCACGCGCGCAATGCGCGGGTTGTTGAGATAATGATCGCCGCCGTGATAGCCATGGCGTCTGATATCGTCGATTTCCTCGGCGGTGGCGCCGAACAGATAGAAATTATCCGCCCCAACCGCATCGCGGATTTCGATGTTCGCTCCATCCAGTGTGCCGATGGTCAGTGCGCCATTGAGGGCAAATTTCATGTTGCTGGTGCCCGAGGCCTCGGTGCCGGCGGTCGATATCTGCTCGGACAGGTCGGTCGCGGGGATGATATGTTCGGCCAGTGAAACCTTATAGTCTTCGAGGAAAGCCACTTTCAGCTGGCCGCCGACGCGAGAGTCCTGATTAATGCGCTGCGCCACGGCGCCTATCAGCTGAATGATCAGCTTGGCCACCGCATAACTGGGCGCCGCTTTGCCGGCGAACAGATGCACTTTGGGCGCGATAGTCTTACCGCCCTCTTTGATCTCCAGATAAAGATCTATGACGTGCAGAATATTCAACAGCTGGCGTTTATATTCGTGGATCCGCTTCACCTGACAGTCGAACATCGCCATCGGATCGAGTTGTATGCCGTGACGCTGTGCGATTAATCGACATAAGGCGCCCTTATTCGCACGTTTTATCGCGCGTATCTCGTCGATCGCGCCAATATCGTCGGCCAATTTCTCGAGCCCCGCCAACTGCTGCAGATCCGTCGGCCATTCGTCACCCAGATGCTGATGCAAAAACGCCGCCAGCGGCGGGTTAGCCTGCTGCACCCAGCGACGCGGCGTTACGCCGTTGGTCTGGTTAATGAATTTTTCCGGCGAGATAAAATAAAAGTCCGGCACCAGGCTTTTCTTGATCAACTCCGAATGCAGTTTCGCCACGCCGTTAACCCGATGACTGCCGACGATCGCCAGGTTAGCCATCCGCATCTTCTTGTCGTTATCGCCCGCGAACAGGGAAAGCGACGGCAATAACTGCGGCTTATCGGGCCATCGCGCGGCGACGTGCGCCAGAAAACGTCGGTTGATCTCATAAACGATCTGCAGATGACGCGGCAGCAGTTTTTCAAACAGGCTCACCGACCAGGTTTCCAGCGCCTCCGGCATCAGCGTGTGGTTGGTGAAAGCGCAGGTTCGCTGCGTGATGTCCCAAGCCTGCTCCCACGGCAGTTGGTGCTCATCGACCAACAGACGCATCAGTTCCGCCACCGCCAGAGCCGGATGGGTGTCATTGAGCTGGATCGCCACCCGCTCCGGCAGTGCCGTGATAGATGCCTCTTCCCCCGCATAATCGGCCAGCACATCGCGCAGAGTGCAAGCGACCAGGAAATACTCCTGCGTGAGACGAAGCTCCTTGCCGGTCAGAGCTTCATCGGCCGGATAGAGAATCTTCGAAATGTTCTCCGAGGCGATTTTCTCGCTTACCGCCTTGATATAGTCGCCCCGGTTGAAGATATGAATATTGAAGGAGTCTGAAGCCAGCGCGCTGTAAAGGCGCAGCTTATTGGTCGCCGAGCCCTGATAACCGGAAACGAAATAGTCGTGCGGGATCCCGACGAGGATCCGCCAGTCCATCCACATCGGGTTATAGTTGCCTTCGGTGTCTTCGCCATGTTCAACGCGGCCGCCGATCGGGATCAGCATTTGTTGGGCATGATGCTCTACCAGCCACGGCGAGCGCGTAGAGTGCCAGTCATCCGGCTGTTCTATTTGCCTGCCGTCGTGGATTGCCTGTTTGAAAAGCCCATACTCGTATTTGATGCCGTGCCCGGAGGCGGCGATATCCAATGTGGCCATCGAGTCGATGAAACAGGCGGCCAAACGGCCCAGACCGCCATTGCCTAAAGCCGCGTCGGGTTCCTCATCCACAATGCGCTCGAAATCGAATCCCAGTTCGGTGACCGCACGCTGCATATTCTTCAACAAGCCGGTATTGATCAGGTTATTGCGCAATGACTGGCCTAATAAAAACTCCATCGACAAATAATAAAGGCGTTTCTTTTTCTCCGCCCGCTGTCTTTGTTGTGAAATTAGAAAGTCATCATATTGATAATGACGGACGGTCAGCGCCACCGCATTGAAAACGTCGCTTTCAGTTGCCGCAGGCAAGGTAACACATAGTTGATATTTAAGGTTATTTTCAATTTGCGCACTCAATTCGCTAACGCTTGGCGCATTGGCTACAGGCTGCTTGGATTTCATTGCACTTCCTTTCAGGAATGATGTTTAACGATATATTCGTTAAACGGCAATAAGTATCAGATAAATTCTAGCGCCTTTTTTTATAATGTCTTTTTTTTTACCGGATTTATTTTTAATTCAAAATGAAATGGTATGTATGTTAATTATATTAAGGCGGTTCCCGCTATTTAAATGGGGAAAGCCAAGGGGATGTGGGCGCGGCTGCGGATATAGGAAACATGGCGGTTAAAACTGAACCCGCCCGGCATCCGGGGCGAAAGGTGCTCACCGCACAGGCCGGGCGCTCCGCCTTTAAACGCCGCTAAGCCTTGCAGGGCGGCAGCCCGCCGGCCAGCTTTTCATTTTTGACCTGGCACAACCCCGCCACGCCGGATTCCAACAGAATGCGCCGCGTCGCCATCAACGTCTCACGCTGCTCGTTCAGCGTCGCCATCATCCGCTCGATTTCCGCCAGCCGGCTGTCGACGCCTTGTATCAAACCATCCTGATAGGCGCTGCCCTGCAGCGCCAATACCCCGCGGATCGCCTGCAGCGAGAACCCCAGATTCTGGCCGATTTGGATCAGATGCAGCCGCTCCAGCGCGCTTTCGCTATACACCCGATATCCGTTAACGCCGCGCACCGCTTTGGGCAGCAGACCCTGCTGTTCGTAGTAACGTATCGCCGAGGCGGCCATGCCGGCGCGCTCCGCCAACTCTCCGATTTTCATGCCCTATTGACCTTAAAGTTAACTTTAAACCTAGTATAGCGCCATTCCCCCTGCGACAGGAACGTACCCGATGTTTACCCCGCTTATTCTGCCCAACGGCAGCCGCTTACCCAACCGTTTGGCCAAAGCCGCGTTGGAAGAAAATCTGGCCGATGAAGGCCAACTGCCCGGCCCCGCGCTATGGCGTCTGTATCGCCACTGGGGTATCGGCGGCGCCGGCCTCATCATCACCGGCAACGTGATGATCGACGGACGCGCCATGACCGGCCCCGGCGGCGTGGTGCTGGAACAGGATACGCCGCTCGAGGCGTTCAAAACCTGGGCGGCGGCCTCGCGCCAGGAAGGCGCGCAGGTATGGATGCAGCTCAGCCACCCGGGCCGTCAGGTGATGGCCAACATGGGCGGCAACGCCTGGGCGCCCTCCGCCATCCCGATGGCGATGGGCAAGTACAGCAAGGCGTTCGCACAGCCGGAGGCCATGAGTGAAACGCAGATTGCCGAGGTGATCGCCCGCTTCGCCGCCAGCGCGCACGCCGCCGAAAAGGCCGGGTTTACCGGCGTGCAGATCCATGCGGCGCACGGCTACCTGATCTCCCAGTTTTTGTCGCCGTTGGCCAACCAGCGCAGCGATCGTTGGGGGGGCGAACTGGCGAATCGCGCCCGTCTGCTGCTGGAGGTGGTGCGCGCGGTGCGCCAGCGTGTCTCGCCAGACTTTTGCGTGGCGGTGAAGCTCAATTCAGCCGATTTTCAGCGCGGCGGCTTTTCGCCGGACGAGGCCCGACAGGTATTGTTGATGCTCAACGAACTGCCGGTCGATCTGGTGGAGTTGTCGGGCGGGAGTTATGAAAGCCCGGCGATGCAGGGGGAAGCCGCAGACGACAGCACCCTGGCGCGCGAAGCCTATTTTCTGACCTTCGCCCGCGATCTCGCCGCAGTAGCGCGCATGCCGGTGATGACCACCGGCGGCATCGCCCGCCCGTCGGTGGCGCAACGGGTGCTGAACAGCGGCGTCGCGGTGGTCGGCATCGCCACCGCCATGGCGGAAATTCCCGATCTGCCGCGCCGCTGGCAAACCGGCGAAGCCCCTCATGCGCTGCCCGCACCGGTAAAATGGCGCGACAAAACGCTGACGCTGCTCGCCCGCATGGCGCTGATCAAGCGCCGCATGCACGCCCTGAGCCGCGATCGGACGCGCAACGTGCGCTACTCCCCGCTGTGGTCGCTGCTCATTGATCGGTGGCGCACCCGCCGCACCCTGCGGCGCTATCATGCCTGGTTACGGCAACGTTAATGACCGAGGCGCCGGCAGACACGCCGGCGCCGCACAAAAATCCCGCTATTTTGATCGCGCTACGTAAAATCTGCAAGAAATCACCACTCTGGCTACTGCGCTTTTAACGCTCGACTGCTTATATTCATCACAAATTTTGTGTATATAACCGCTATAGGACTTAAGGTGGTGAATAGATGAAAATAAGCCGCTATTTTCTATTTATGTTATTAATCGGAAATTCACCTTAATAATAAATGCATTAAAGAAGCAGCCAAAGGAAAGCAGAAAAGGATTTTTACGCAATGTTAAAGAAATGTTGTTTTTTGCCGGCAAAACCAACGGTCAACAAATCAACAACATATTGATGAGCCTAAGAAAAAACTAAACAATTCAAAACAAAATCGGCTATTGAGTCCCAGGCGAAAAAGCCATATATTGGTCGCGCTTTTCACAAGGCAGTTACTTTTCTAATTCATTAATTCAATCGTTGCGTCTTGAGACCTTCGGTTGTAGGAGAGATATGATGACGGATAAAGTCCGTATTGATACTTTAGTTGCAAACTCATTAAACGGAAACAATGAAACCTATTTGGCGCGTCAAGCCGAATTTGAGTCGAATGTTAGGAGTTATCCGCGCAAATTGCCGTTGGCAATTGCGAAAGCCCAGGGCGTTTGGATCACTGATGTTGAGAATAATCAATATCTTGATTGCCTGGCCGGGGCGGGAACGTTGGCTCTTGGACATAATCACCCCGACGTCCTGCAAAGCATCCAAAATGTCATTACCAGCGGCTTGCCGTTACATACTCTCGATCTCACGACCCCGTTGAAAGATCGTTTCTCCGACTACCTGCTCTCTCTGTTGCCTGGCGAAGGCAAAGGGTACTGCCTGCAGTTCTGCGGCCCGTCCGGCGCCGATGCGGTGGAAGCCGCGCTGAAGCTGGCGAAAAAACACACCGGCCGTTCCGGCGTGATCAGCTTCTCCGGCGGCTACCACGGCATGACCCACGGCGCGCTGTCGGTCACCGGCAACCTGTCGCCGAAAGCGGCCATCAACGGCATGATGCCGGAAGTGCAATTCATGCCTTACCCGCATGAATACCGCTGCCCGCTGGGCATCGGCGGTGAAGCCGGCGTCAAGGCGCTGACCTACTACTTCGATAATCTGATTAACGACGTGGAAAGCGGCGTGCGTAAACCGGCGGCGGTGATCCTGGAAGCCGTTCAGGGCGAAGGCGGGGTTAACCCGGCCCCGGCCGAGTGGCTGCAGCGCATTCGCAAAGTGACGCAGGAACACGGCATTCTGCTGATCATCGACGAAGTTCAGGCCGGTTTCGCCCGTACGGGCAAGCTGTTCGCCTTCGAACACGCCGGCATCGAGCCGGACATCATCGTGATGTCGAAAGCGGTCGGCGGCGGCTTGCCGCTCGCGGTGCTGGGCATCAAAAAAGAGTTCGACGCCTGGGAACCGGGCCACCACACCGGCACCTTCCGCGGCAACCAGCTGGCGATGGCCACCGGCCTGACCACCCTGCAGTACCTGAAGGAGCATAAGGTCGCCGACAAAGTGGCCGCTCAGGGCGAATGGCTCAAAGGCAAGCTGGCCGAGCTGCAGAAACGTTATCCGGTGATCGGCCACGTCCGCGGTCTGGGCCTGATGATCGGCATCGAGATCGTCAAGCCGAACGAAGCGCAGGATCACATGGGCTGCTACCCGGCCGATGGCGAGCTGTCCGCGCTGCTGCAGAAAAAATGCTTCGAATCCGGCTTGATCCTGGAGCGCGGCGGGCGCAATGGCTGTGTGCTGCGCCTGTTGCCTTCCCTGCTGATCACCAATGATGAGCTGGGTATTTTCCTGGATAAATTTGAGCAGGCGCTGTTGGCCGCCGGCGTCAAGCCAGTCTGATTGGAGCGAATGACCGCGATGTCCAAGTTAAACCCGATTCTGGCTTCCTCGGCGCACAGCGCCGAGGCTTACCGCCAGGCGATCGCACAGAGCAGTGAAGCCGTCGTGCAGTGGCTGCAACAGCCCGAGATGTATCAGGGCAAAAGCGTTGCCGAACTGCGCGAGCGCATCCAACTCGACTTTACCCCGCAAGGCCTGGGCAACCAGGCGGCGATCGAGCGCGCCATCGAGTACTTTTTGAAAGACAGCCTGTCGGTGCACCACCCGCAGTGCGTGGCGCACCTGCACTGCCCGAGCCTGGTGATTAGCCAGGCCGCTGAAGTGCTGATCAACGCCACCAACCAGAGCATGGACTCCTGGGATCAGAGCCCGTCGGCCACGCTGATCGAAATGAAGCTGATCGAGTGGCTGCGCGCCCAGGTCGGTTACCAGCCCGGCGACGCCGGGGTGTTCACCAGCGGCGGCACCCAGAGCAACCTGATGGGGCTGATGCTGGCGCGCGATGCATTCTTCGCGCGTCAGGGCCACTCCGTGCAGCAGGACGGTCTGGTGGGCGATCTGTGCAAGCTGAAAGTGTTCTGTTCTGAAAACGCCCACTTCTCGGTGCAGAAGAACATGGCGCTGATGGGCCTCGGCTACCAGTCCGTCACGCTGGTGAAAACCGATCGCTTCGCCCGCATGGACGTGAACGATCTGGCGGAAAAACTGGCGCAGGCCAAGGCTAACGGCGAGCAGGTGATGGCGCTCGTCGCCACCGCCGGCACCACCGATGCCGGTGCCATTGACCCACTGCGCGATATCGCGCGGCTGGCGGCGGAGCAGAAAATTTGGGTGCACGTGGATGCGGCCTGGGGCGGCGCGCTGCTGCTCTCCGAGCAGTACCGCGACTACCTGGACGGCCTGGAGCTGGTGGACTCCATCACCCTGGACTTCCATAAGCAGTTCTTCCAGACCATCAGCTGCGGCGCCTTCCTGCTGAAAGACGAGCGCCACTACGAGCTGATGCGCTATCAGGCGGCCTACCTGAACTCCGAATTCGACGAAGCGCAAGGCGTGCCGAACCTGGTCTCCAAATCGCTGCAGACCACCCGCCGCTTCGATGCGTTGAAGCTGTGGATGGGGCTGGAAGCGCTGGGGCAGAAGCAGTATGCCGAGATCATCGATCATGGCGTCTCGCTGGCGCAACAGGTGGCGCGTTACATCGCCGATCAGGAATCGCTGGAACTGGTGATGCAGCCGCAGCTGGCCAGCGTGCTGTTCCGCTACCGTCCGGCGCAGCTGGCGGCGAAAGGCGACGCGGCCGTCGCGCTGTTCAACCAGCGCATCGGTGACGCCTTGCTGGAGTCGGGCCGCGCCAACGTCGGCGTGACCGAGTTCGATGGCGTGACCTGCCTGAAGATGACGCTGCTGAACCCGATCGTGACGCTGGAAGACATCAAGCTGCTGCTGGCGCTGGTCGAGAAAACCGCGCAGCAGCTGCCGGCGTAACCCTCCGCCACTGCGCATTAAAAGCCGATAACCCCCTGGTTATCGGCTTTTTTATTGCCCATCAGAGAGCAAGTGACACAGCGCTTACGCTGATATACTGCAGTAAACGCCTTCTCTTATTTCCGGCGCCACAGGATAAACGCATGACCGACCCTGATTTTAACCTGCTGACCGCGCTCGACGCGCTGCTGTCGACGGGCAGCGTTGCCGGCGCGGCGCGACGTCTCGGTTTAAGCGCCTCGGCGATGAGCCGCACCCTCAGCCGACTGCGCACGGCCACCGGCGATCCGCTGTTGGTGCGCGCCGGGCGTCATATGGTGCTGACGCCTTATGCCGAAACGCTGCGCGAACGGGCGCGAAACGCGGCATTCGAAGCCAGGGCGCTGCTGCGTCCGACGCCGAACGCGCTGGATCCCGCCACGCTCGACCGGACCTTTACGCTGCGCGCCAACGACGGCTTCGTCGAGGCCTTCGGCCCGGCGCTGATCGCCGCCGCTGCGCAACAGGCGCCACGGGCGCGGCTGCGCTTTGCGCCCAAGCCGGAGAAAAGCGACCGCCCCCTGCGTGAAGGCCTGGTCGATCTGGAGATTGGCGTGCTGGGCGAAATGGGGCCGGAAATCCGCCTGCAGGCGCTGTTTCGCGACCGCTTCGTCGGCGTGATGAGAAGCGCGCACCCGCTGGCGCAGCGGCCCAAGATAGGCGCCGCCGAGTACGCCGCCTGCGGCCACGTGGTGGCTTCGCGCAGCGGGCGCATACTCGGGCCGGTAGACGCCGCGTTGGCGGAGCTGGGGCTGACGCGCCAGATTGCCGCCGTGGTGCCGAGCTTTCCGGCCGCGCTGGCGGTGGCGCAAGCCTCAGACCTGCTGGCGCTGTTGCCCGCCTCCTTTCTGCATGCTCATCCGGACGACGGCCCGCTGCGCATGTTCGAGCTGCCGGTGAAAACGCCGCCTATTACCGTCTCGCAAATGTGGCATCCGCGCCTGGACGCTGAAGCGGAGCACCGCTGGCTGCGGCAGTTGGTGTTGGCCGTCTGCCGCCAACGGGCGTAGGCACCGCGCACCTCAAGTGACAATGTCACCAAACATTCCCTTACGGCGCCTCTCGCCCGTTTAAATCGGCCAGATAGGCGCAAAACATGTCCGCCATCGCATCGGCATAAGCCACAATTTCCGCATCGCTGCGCGGCGTTTCGGAGAATTGCTTGCCCGCCGCTCCCAGCGTGCCGACGATCAGCTCGCCTGCCAACTTACGGACGCCTTCCGCCGCATCGGGCAACGTTTCGCCCATAAACACCTGCACGATGTCTTTGCCGGTGGCCTTCGCCGCCTGCGCCTCCGGCGCATCGCGGTACAACGGCGCCGCATCGTTCAGCGCCACACGCATCTGCGCCTCTTCACATTCCGAACGGATAAATGTCTGCACCAGCAACCGTAAACGCTCGAACGGCGCAGTCTCTCGATCGGCCAGAATACCGCTCAGCATGGTGGTGGTCTGCCGCCATTCGTCGCTTTGCAAACGAAACAGGATCGCCGCTTTGTTGGGAAAATACTGATAAAGCGAACCGATACTGACGCCGGCGCGTTCAGCCACTCTGGCGGTAGTGAAACGCGCGGCGCCCTCCTGCGCCAAAACCTGAATAGCGGCGGTCAAAATGGCGGAGACCAATTCGGCGGATCGCGCCTGTTGCGGTTGTTTTCTAGAGGAAATTTGCTTACTGCGGCGTTCAGTCATAGCGGGCGGCCAATGCGAATAGTGAAATGCGAATAGTTCGTCATATTATAGCGGCACGCGCTTTCGCGCTCACTTTTTCTACGGGAGTTTTGCCATGAGTACCCTGACCACCGCGCCGTTGGCGCCGCTGCTAAGCACCCTGTTCCAGCAGGCCGCCGGCCGTTCACCGGCGCTCGCCGCCCTGTTCCGCGACGTGCCTGACGAAGAGCAAAATCGACTGATGCAGAGTAAAACCGACTATCGTGAACTCTACCATCGCCTGAAGGATTTCCCCCTGGCGGTGTCGCCGGAAACCGGCGCATTGCTGTACATGCTGGCGCGCGGTTGTCGGGCGCAAAACATCGTCGAATTCGGCACGTCGTTCGGTATTTCAACGCTGCACCTGGCCGCCGCGCTGCGCGACAACGGCGGCGGCCGGTTGATCACCTGCGAATTTGAACCGAGCAAAGCGGCGCAGGCGCGCCACAACCTGACCGAAGGCGGCGTCGTCGATCTGGTGGAGATCCGCGTGGGCGATGCCCTGGAAACGCTGCGCGACGATCTGCCGGCCACTGTCGACCTGCTATTGCTGGACGGCGCCAAGGGGCTTTACCCCGATATCCTCGCGCTGCTGGAAAATCGTCTGCGCCCCGGCGCGCTGATCGTCGCCGACAACGCCGATTACAGCCCGGATTATCTGGCGCGCGTGCGTTCTCCGGCGTCGGGTTATCTCTCCACGCCGTTCGCGGATGACGTCGAGCTGTCGATACGCCTTTAAATCCCTCATCGCGCGGGGGTTGTTCCCCCTCGCGCGATCGTACAACATAGCGTGCATGATGCCTGACACAGTGAAACGCCCATGACGCTTCCCCCCCTTTGGCCGGTGTTCGACGGCCATAACGACCTGCTGCTCAACCTGTGGCTGCAGCACGATGACGATCCGGTCACCGCCTTTTATTCGCACGTCACGCCGGGCCACCTCGACTTTCCACGCATGCGGCGCGGCGGATTCTGCGGCGGGCTGTTCGCGGTGTTTATTCCTCCGGTCAGCTATATCGCCCAGATGCGTAATCAAACGCTGGAGGAGGCGCAGGCCGCGTTCGATCCGCTGGCGATAGCCGAACGGCAGATAGCCATCCTGCACCAGTTGGAACGCGCCTCTCAGGGGCAGTTGCGCCTCTGCCGCACGGCTACCGAGATAGAACAGTGCCGCCTCGACGGGCAAATCGCCGCGGTGCTGCATATCGAAGGCGCCGGCATGATCGATGCGGCGCTGACGCAGCTGGCGGCCTTCTATCGGCTGGGCGTGCGCAGCATCGGGCCGTTCTGGAATCTGCCGAACGCCTTCGGCACCGGCGTCAGCGGGCCGTTCCCCGGCTCACCCGATACCGGCCCCGGCCTGACGCCGGCCGGTGAAGCGCTGCTCCGCGCCTGCAACCAGCGCCGCATCATGATTGACGTCTCGCACATGAACGAGAAAACCTTCTGGCAAACCGCCGCGTTGAGCACCGCACCGCTGGTCGCCACCCATTCCAATGCCCACGCCCTCTGCCCGCAGCCGCGCAACCTGACCGACGCGCAGCTGGACGCTATCGCCCAGAGCGACGGTATGGTCGGCGTCAATTTCGGCACCGCCTTCCTGCGGGCTGACGGAAAACGTGACAGTGCAACGACAGGCTTAACAGAAATTGTTAAACACGTTGAGTATTTGATCGCTAAACTTGGTGAAGATCGCGTGGGATTTGGCTCTGATTTTGACGGGGTTAACGTACCGCAACCGTTGGAGGACGCCGCAGGCCTGCCGCGCCTGACGCAAGCGCTCAAGCAGGCGGGGTTTGACGACCGGCTGCTGGAGAAGCTGACCTGGCGCAACTGGCTGAACGTGCTCTCCGCCACCTGGGGTGAATAACCCGGTTACGCTTTAACGGTTGCGATCTCCGTCACATTTCGTCAACATTGAGCCAGCCGAATGCGAATTTTTCTCATTGGCTTCGAACTATCACGATGCATGCAAAGGAGCACCGCTATGACTACCTGGACCAAACCTGAGTTTGTTGACCTGCGTCTGGGGCTGGAAGTGACGCTGTACATTTCCAACCGTTAATCGCCTGTCTGCCCGCCTTTCGCGCGGGCATTTCTTTCCTTCTTTTTCTGGTTCAGACATGCAGATAAAAGTTCTCGGCTCGGCAGCGGGCGGCGGCTTTCCCCAGTGGAATTGCAACTGCGACAACTGCCGGGGCGTTCGCAGCCACAGCATCAACGCCACGCGCCGCACGCAGTCTTCCATCGCCGTCAGCGACGACGGTAAAAACTGGGTGCTGTGCAACGTTTCCCCGGACATTTGCCATCAGCTGCTGGCCTCGCCCGAATTGAACAATCCCGACGTGCTGCGCGGCACCGGCATCGGCGCGATCGTGCTGACCGACAGCCAGATCGATCACAGCGCGGGCTTGCTCAATTTGCGTGAGGGCTGCCCGCATCAGGTCTGGTGCACCCCCGAAGTGCACGACGATCTCAGCACCGGTTTCCCGGTGTTTCCCATGCTCTCTCACTGGAACGGCGGGTTAATCCATCACCCGGTGACGCCCGCCGAGCCGTTCCACACGGCGGTCTGCCCAAACGTGCGCTTCACCGCCATTCCGCTGCTCAGCAACGCGCCGCCCTATTCGCCGTACCGCGATCGCCCGCTGCCGGGCCACAACGTGGCGCTGTTTATCGAAGATACCGCGCGCGGGGTCGGTCTGCTGTACGCGCCGGGCCTGGGTGAGCCGGACGAGGCTTTGATGCCCTGGCTGCGCCGGGCGGATTGCCTGCTGATCGACGGCACGCTCTGGCGCGACAATGAGCTGGCCAACGCCGGCGTGGGGCGCAATACCGGCAAAGACATGGGGCACCTGGCGCTGGCGGAAGAGCACGGGCTGGCGGCCCTGCTCAGCACCTTGCCCGCCAAACGCAAGATCTTGATCCACATTAACAATACCAACCCGATCCTCAATGAAGACTCCGCGGAACGGCAGAGCCTGAGCGCCGCCGGCATCGAAGTGAGCTGGGACGGCATGAATATCGAACTGTAGGGAATCGCCATGACGCAACCACTCCCCCTGACTCCGCAGGCATTTGAAGCGGCACTGCGCGCCAAAGGCGCTTATTATCATATCCACCACCCGTATCACATCGCGATGCACAACGGCGAAGCGACCCGTGAGCAGATCCAGGGCTGGGTGGCCAACCGTTTCTACTATCAGACCAGCATTCCGATCAAGGATGCGGCGATCATGGCCAACTGCCCGCAGCCGGAAACCCGTCGCAAATGGGTGCAGCGCATTCTGGATCACGACGGTTACGGCGGCAGCGAAGGCGGCATCGAGGCCTGGCTGCGCCTCGGCGAGGCGGTTGGGCTGCAGCGCGACACCCTGCTATCCGAGCAGCTGGTGCTGCCCGGCGTGCGTTTCGCGGTGGATGCCTACGTCAACTTCGCGCGCCGCGCCTGTTGGCAGGAAGCGGCCTGCAGCTCGCTGACCGAACTGTTCGCGCCGCAGATCCACCAGTCGCGCCTCGACAGCTGGCCGCAGCACTACCCGTGGATCGACGCCGCCGGCTACGACTATTTCCGCAGTCGCCTCGGCCAGGCCAACCGCGACGTGGAGCACGGGCTGGCGCTGGCGCTGGACTATTGCGATACCGTTGAAAAACAGCAGCGCATGCTGGAAATCCTGCAGTTCAAGCTGGATATTTTGTGGAGCATGCTGGACGCCATGAGCATGGCCTATACCCTGAACCGCCCGCCTTACCACAGCGTGACCGCCGCGCGGGTCTGGCACAATCAGAGGCTGGTGTAATGACACTGAATCCTGAACACACCCCCGTCTTCCGCCGCGGCTACCGCCTGCAATGGGAGCAGGTGCAAAACAGCCACGTGATCCTCTACCCGGAAGGCATGGCCAAACTGAACGACAGCGCCGCCGCCATCCTGCAGCTGGTTGACGGCAACACCACGCTGAACGGCATCATCGCGCAGCTGAACGCCCGCTTCCCCGGCGCCGAGGGGCTGGCGGACGACGTGCTGGCGTTTTTCCAGCGCGCCTACGAACAAAAATGGGTGACCTTCCGTGACTGAGCCACGCGCGCCGGCGGTAAATCCGCCGCTCTGGCTGCTGGCGGAGCTGACCTATCGCTGCCCGCTGCAGTGCCCCTATTGCTCCAACCCGCTCGACTTTGCCGCGCAGGAAAAAGAGCTGACGACCGAGCAATGGATCGCGGTGTTTCGCCAGGCGCGGGCGATGGGCAGCGTACAGCTCGGTTTCTCCGGCGGCGAGCCGTTGGTGCGTAAAGACCTGCCCGAGCTGATCGCCGCCGCGCGCGATCTCGGGTTTTACACCAACCTGATCACCTCCGGCATCGGCCTGACCGAGAAAAAGCTGCAGACCTTCGCCGACGCCGGGCTGGATCATATTCAGATCAGTTTTCAGGCCAGCGATGAAACGCTGAACGCTGCACTGGCGGGCTCCGCCAAGGCGTTTCAGCAGAAGCTGGCGATGGCCAAGGCGGTCAAGGCGCTCGGCTATCCGATGGTGCTTAACTTCGTCTTGCATCGCCATAATATCGACCAGATCGACCGCATCATCGAACTGGCGATCCAGCTGGATGCCGACGACGTCGAGCTGGCGACCTGCCAGTTCTACGGCTGGGCGCACCTGAACCGTGAAGGCCTGCTGCCGACCCGCGAACAGATCGCCGAGGCGGAAGCCGTGGTGAAACGCTATCGCGAGCGCATGGCTGCCGACGGCAAGCTGGCCAACCTGCTGTTCGTCACGCCGGATTACTATGAGGAACGCCCCAAAGGCTGCATGGGCGGTTGGGGGGCTATTTTCATGAGCGTGACGCCGGAAGGCATGGCATTACCCTGTCACAGCGCCCGCCAGTTGCCGATCGCCTTTCCGTCGGTGCTGGAGCACGATCTGCAGCATATCTGGTATCACTCCTTCGGCTTTAACCGCTATCGCGGCTATGACTGGATGCCGGAGCCCTGCCGTTCCTGTTCGGAGAAAGAGAAAGACTACGGCGGCTGCCGCTGCCAGGCGTTCATGCTGACCGGCGACGCCGACAACGCCGATCCGGTGTGCGGCAAGTCGCCGCACCATGGCACCATTCTGGCGGCGCGTGAAGCGGCGAATCGCTCGCAGATCGGCATCGATCAGCTGCGTTTTCGCAATCAGACCAACTCCCGACTGATCTTCAAGGGCTGACGATGACACTCCCCGCCTCGTGGCAGCTCGATAACGGTTTGGCCGTCAGGGCGATAAGCACCCCTGACGCCGAGGCCGCCGCCGCGCTGGTGCGCATCGAGGCGGGCAGCTTTCAGGCGCCTGCCGCCTGGCCGGGCCTGGCGCATCTGCTGGAGCATATGCTGTTTCGCGGCAGCATGAACTTTAGCGCGCAGGATGGGCTGATGGGCTGGACGCTGGCGGTCGGCGGCCGGTTAAACGCCACGACCCAGGCCACGCAAACCGCGTTTTTCTTTGAGGTGGGCGCCGAACAGCTGGCGGAGGGGTTGGCCAGGCTGATCGATATGCTCGCCGTCCCACAGCTGACGGCTGAGTCAATCGCCCAGGAGATCGAGGTCATCGACGCCGAATATCGCCTGCTGCGCGCCGACGATGAAACCCGCTGCGAAGCGGCGCAGCGGCAGATGTTCAGCGGCATTGACGCGTTGCACCGCTTTCATATCGGCAGCCGCACCGCTTTCGGCAGCGATATTCCCGCGTTGCAACGGGCGCTGCGGCAGTTTCACCACCACTATTACCGCGCGCCGAACATCACGCTGTGGCTGCAAGGCCCGCAATCGCTCGAGCAGTTGCATGCGCTGGCGCAGCGCTACGGCGGCGCCTTGCCGCCGGGCAGCGTCGCGCCGCCCGAGGCATTGACGCCGCTGGCCGCCGGGCAAGATTACACGCTGTTTCTCCCCGGCGCGCCGCAGCTGCGGTTGGTGTTTGCCCTGCCGCACTCCCGTTCACGCGGCTGGCTGCGGCGGCTGGAGCGTTTATTGCTGGACGAAGCCCCTGGCGGGCTGCTGGCACGGCTGCGCGCTCACGCGTGGGCCGACGCCGTTAGGCTGGATTACGCCCGCTGCGCTGAAAACAGCGCCCTGCTGAGTTTTATTTTTACCGTCAATCACGGCGCGGCGTCTGAAGCCGCCCACATCGAAAGCGCCTTGCTGGCCTGGTTGCAGGCGCTGATCGCGCTGACACCGGCTCAGCTTGCGCATTTCGGGCAACTGGCAAACCGCGATTTCCACCGTTTGGCGCCGCTCGATCAGTTGCGCGCCAGAGCATTTGGGCTGCCGCCGGTGGAGCCGAACGACGATTGGCCACGGCATATTTCGGCGCTGATTAGCGCGCCGCATCGCCGTCTGGCCGTGCTGCCCGAGGGAGGCGGTGAAACGCGTGAAATTCAAGGGCTGCCGTTGGCGCTCGCGCCCTTCGTCCGCACCGTGCCGACGCCCACGATAGATCCTTTCCGCTTTTTCTCCACCTCGGCGGCGCTGCCGATCCCGCCCCTGCCGGCCGGCCAGGCGCCGCTGCGGCATCTGCACCCCGACGAAGCGCAGCCGGTGCTGCTGCTGCGCCCATCGCCGCATGGCGCTCTCAGCGAAGAACAGGCCTGTGGTTTGCAGGCGGCATTGCGCCCTGGAGCGGCCGAGTTAGCGCATCGGGAGGGACATTTAAGCTTCGATCGCCACCAGGGCGTGTGGTTGTTACAGCTGGCGGGCAGCGCAGCGCTGATCTGCCACGGTCTGAACGTCGTGAATCGAGCCCTGGCGGCGCTGCCGCCGGCCGTCATCAACGAGGCGGCGAGAAACCTGCGCCACGCGCAGCTCAAAGCGCAAAACGATATCGCCATTCGCCGCCTGTTAGCCCAATTGCCGGCGGCGTTGAGCGTATCAACGGCAACGGCCCCACTCTGGCATGCCACCCTGGTCGGCGGCGACGGCGAGTTAAAGCGGCGGCTGTCGCATTTGCTGTATGACTTTCCTTTTCCCATAACCGACGAGGCTCAGCGGCCGACGCCTCTGCATCGCCACCCCGTCACCCTGACGGAAAGCGGCGCAGAACACGCCTTGCTGCAATTTTACCCGCTGCCAAACGACGAAGCCGAAGGCCGTTGGGCGCTGCGCGTGCTGGCCCGGCTTTACGCGCCGCGTTACTTCCAGCAGTTGCGCGTCGAGCGCAACGTGGGTTACGTGGTGCAATGCGCCTTTCATCGCAGCGCCGATGCCGAAGGCCTGCTGTTTGCGCTGCAATCCCCGACGTTCGCCGTTGAGCAGCTGCGGCAGTTAACCGACGAATTCTTGCTGCAGATGCGCCATGAACTGGCGCATCTCGGCACCGGCGAACTGGAGCTGGCGCAACAGGCGCTGCGGCAAAGCGTGCAGCGCCTCAGCGACGAGCCGTTGCAACGCGCCCGGGAAATCGCCCTGGAAAATCGCCACCGGGTGGCGCAGGTTGCCTCTCTGCCTGCCGCGCAGCTCGTACACTGGCAGAAACGGATATTCCTCTAAGCCAAACCGAGGTTGTGCCGATAACGTCGGCTTTTCCCTCATAAAAACAGTTACATATCCTTAACAAGCGCACCTCCATCAATGTTACAATAGTCGCCAATAACGACCTTTTCACCTTTAAGAATCAGTATGTTATTGGAGATTATTCAATGTCAGATGCCAATGCACGTTCGGGCATAAAACTTACGCTGTGGTGTTGCCTGTTAGGCATCATCCTGGCCGCCACCGGCCTGTTCTTCACTGTCGCCGGCGGCAAACTGCTCTCGCTGGGCGGCAGCGCCTACTTCCTGATTGCCGGCCTCGTCATCCTGCTGTCGGCCATTCAGTTTTTCCGCCGCAAGTCCTCAGCGGTTTGGCTGTTCCTGGCGGTGTTCATCGGCACCGTCATTTGGGCGCCGTTGGACGCCGGTTTTGATTTTTGGCCGTTGATTTCCCGTCTGATGGTGCCGACCGGCCTGATGCTGCTGGCCTTCCTCACCTGGCCGGCGCTGCGCAAGCGCGAAGGCAAAGCGCCGTTGGCCAAGCCGGCTTACCTGCTCTCCGCCTTGCTGGCGGTCGGCATGGTCGGCGCCTTTGTCCAAATGTTCCAGCCGCATCCCACCGTTGCCTTCAGCGGCCAGCCGCTGCCGCTGATCCCGGTTGATAAAGCGCAACAGCAGAAAGATTGGGATAACTACGGCAATACGCCGGGCGGCAGCCGTTTCGTCGCGCTGGATCAGATCACCCGCGATAACGTGCGGGAGCTGAAAGTCGCCTGGACGTTCCATACGGGTGACATCCCTATCAGTCCCGATGGCAACGGCGCGGAAGATCAGCAAACGCCGCTGCAAATCGGCAACCGCATTTTCCTGTGCACGCCGCATAACAATGTGATCGCCGTCGACGCCGACAGCGGCAAAGAAATTTGGCGGCGAGAAGTCAACGCCAAGTCGCAGGTATGGAACCGCTGTCGCGGCCTGGCCTACTTCGACGTCAACAAGCCGTTGCCCGCGCCGAGCGTGCCGAGTTCAACCCCCGCCGCGCCCGTCGCGCTGGCGGCCGGTGACAGCTGCCAACGACGCATATTGATGAACACCATCGACGCGCGCCTGATGGCGATTAACGCCGACAACGGCGAATTCTGCCAACACTTCGGCAACCAGGGCGTGGTGGACCTGAAGGCCGGTCTGGGCGACGCCGCCGATCCGAAATATCAACTGACGTCGGCGCCGACGCTGGCCGGCACCACCGTGGTGGTCGGCGGGCGCGTTGCCGATAACGTGCAAACCGATATGCCCGGCGGCGTGCTGCGCGGCTTCAACGTGATCACCGGCGAAATGCGCTGGGCGTTTGACCCGGGCAATCCGCAGCCGAACGCTGCCCTGAAACCGGATCAACACTTCGTGCGCAGCACCCCGAACTCTTGGGCGCCGATGTCGTACGATCCGGCGATGAACACGGTCTTCCTGCCGATGGGCAGCTCCTCCGTCGATCTGTGGGGCGCCAACCGCAACGCGCTGGATCACCGATACGGCGCCTCGGTGCTGGCGCTCGACGCGACCACCGGCAAAGAGAAATGGGTCTATCAGACCGTGCATAACGATCTGTGGGACTTCGATCTGCCGATGCAGCCCAGCCTGCTCGATTTCCCGATGCAGGACGGCACCACCCGCCCTGCGCTGGTTATCGGCACCAAAAGCGGGCAGATCTTCGTGCTGGATCGCCATACCGGCAAACCGCTGACCGAAGTGAAAGAACTGCCGGTGAAGACCCGCACCATTCCGGGCGAGCAATATTCCGCCACGCAGCCGTTCTCCGTCGGCATGCCGCAGATTGGCGCGCAGAAGCTCAGCGAGTCCGACATGTGGGGCGCTACGCCATTCGATCAATTGATGTGCCGCATCAGCTTTAAATCGATGCGTTATGACGGCCTGTTCACCGCGCCGGACACCGACGTTTCCCTCAGCTTCCCCGGCTCGCTGGGCGGCATGAACTGGGGCGGTCTCTCTACCGACCCGAACAACCGTTATATTTTCGCCAACGATATGCGTCTGGGCCTGTGGGTGCAGATGATCCCGCAGAAAGCCGACACAGGCGCGCCGGCCGGCAACGGCGGTGAAGCCGTGAATACCGGCATGGGCGCGGTCCCGCTCAAAGGCACGCCGTATGCCGTCAATAAGAATCGCTTCATGTCGCCGCTGGGCATTCCTTGCCAAAAACCGCCGTTCGGCACCCTCTCCGCCATCGATTTGCAGACGCGCAAAGTGGTGTGGCAGGTTCCGGTAGGAACGGTGCAGGATACCGGGCCGTTCGGCATCAAAATGCGCGCGCAGATGCCGGTCGGCATGCCGACGCTGGGCGGCACGCTGGCGACTCAAGGCGGCCTGGTGTTTATCGCCGGTACGCAGGATTATTATCTGCGCGCCTTTGATTCGTCCACCGGGCAAGAGCTGTGGAAAGCGCGCTTGCCGGTCGGCAGCGGCGGCACGCCGATGAGTTACGTCTCGCCGACCACCGGTAAGCAGTATGTCGTCATTTCCGCCGGCGGCGCACGTCAGTCGCCGGATCGCGGTGATTACGTCATCGCCTACGCGCTGGATAAATAATCGCCGGAACGCCGGTTAAATAAAGCGGCGCACCGCGCTCAATGGGCATTTAGAGGGAGACGTTGCATGACGTCTCCTTTTTTTGGGTTTATTGCCTGAACAGCAGAATATTAACCATCCGTTTCATTTTCATGCCTTTTCTTTTATTTCTCTTACGGCGATACAGCGCGCGCCACCGGCGCCGGTGATACTCACAGGCAATTGATATGTATAAGGTAAAAAATAATAAAATGAAGAGAAATTCCATGTTTCGGCCTAAATCCTTTTAGTCATTTCAGATGATTATCATCAATTTTTCTAACCAAAAGAATTAGAAACATCCTGTTCTAACGCGCCTTTATCCTGTGAAGACACCGCCGCCCGGCCTGTCGCTTCCGCGCGCCCCATAAAAAGCCCCCATCGTTGCGATGGGGGCTGAGTAGCGTGAAACGGATCAACGGCTATCAGAAGCGCCAGGTCAGACCGGCATTGACGCTATTGTCCTGATGGTTGGACGACAATTGCCCGCCGTAACCGAGGGACAACACGGCGTTTTTGTTAACCCAAACATCGACGCCCGCCTTCAGAACCGCCCCGTCACGGGAAACGGGGACGCTGTTCACGTCGAACGCCGCATCGCTGCGTTTGAACATCAGCTGTGTTTTACGCTCCAGCTTGCCGTACTGATGTTGCCAACCCAGCTCGCCGCGCAGCGCGATCGCCACGCTGTCGGTCTGCCATTGCGTATCGGCGCGCAGGCCCAGCGTCGAAGCGGTGGCGGACTGACTTTGCTTATCGCCGCGCAGCGCCGCCGCCCCGCCTTGCTCGTTGATCCCCTCGTTGCGATAGTGGGTGTACGCCAGGTTGACGAACGGCTCAAGATTGACCACGTCGTTGCTCCAATCGTAACCGCTTTCGATAAACAGCTGACCGGTGCGCGCGTTATAGCGGGCCTTTTCGCGATCCGCCTGCGCGCCGTAGTTTACCGAGCGCGACGTGTCGATGCGATGCCAGGTATAGGTGCCGCCCGCTCGCAGCGCCAACGCGCCGAAACGTTTGTCGCCGTACAGCCCCAGATGGTAGTTGTCGCTGTGAGCATCTGACTGATAGCCGCCATCCAGCGACGTGCGGGTATACCCGGTCATCACGCCCAGCCGGCCGTCGTCAAACAGTTCACTGTCCAGACCCAACAGCACGCCATAGGTGGATGTCTGGTAACCGGTGGCGTTGTTGTTGCCGGAAGCATGCCCCCAGTTGCCCAGCAGTTTCGCCCATGCGCCATTATCATCCGCTTTGATATCGGAAGCGGTGCGGCGGCCTTCAGCCTGGCGCAAACGCTCGGTGGCGGTATCGCGCAGATTACGGCTTTCGTTGATCTGGGTGGAAGCCATATCCGCGTGGATCTGGCCGGACAGTTGACGGGTCGCCTGCTGCAATTCTCTGGCCGAAGTGAAGCCGAGGAAGCTTTCATAAACCGGATGGCCGGCCACGGGGCTCGTCGCTTCGGTAACGGCTGTCGCCTCGCCTTCAACACCCTGCAGTGCGGTTAGCGCTTCAGCGGTAGGCGCCGCGACGCTGCGTTTGGCCGTTTCCGTGACCGGTTCCGTGGCGTTGAGCGTTTCCACCGCACGGGCGACCGCTTTCTCGTTCTCGGTGCTGGCCAGGCTGTCAAAACGGGCGGCGGTGCGCGTGATCCCAAGGCCGACGTCATTGCCCTGATAGTCCAGCGTCACATTGACAAACGGATACGAAGGATTGGCGTTTTCGAAGCGGCCGGTCACGCCATCCGTCGTCGTCAGGATGGTGTATTTGTTGCCCAGCAGGCTTTGCGCCTCATTTTGCGACAGCAGGTTTTTGCTGTGCTCCAGGCTGACGTTCACACTGCCGCCGTAGAGGAAAGCGCGCCGCGCTTCGATTTTATCGCTGCGGCCATTGTCTGCGACCTCGACGTTATACTGCGAGCCGCGATCAAACACGGCGTCATGCAACACGTGCAGCGTACCGATGCCATTTCCCGGCGTCACGCTGCCGCCCCGAACCGCTCTGAACGCCCCCACCGTGCCGTCGCCAGCCAGCGTGCCGCTATTTTCGATATAGACATTGGACGCCACCGAACCGTTGATCGCCAGTACGCCCTGTTTCACCCAGGTGTCACCGCTGTAAGTATTATTGCCCAACAGCGCCAGCGTACCGGCGCCCGTTTTGGTCAACCCGCCGTGGCCGCGGATGTCATTGCTCCACGAATCGAAGTCGCATTCGGCCGACGTGCAACGCCGCTCAACCGGGGTTCCGGCTTCGACGATATTCCCCAGACCGGGGATATTCACCACAAACTGTTTTTCACTGTAGGAACCCGGCACATAGAATTCCTGCGGAATATCCTCTTGGGTGATAAACATCTTCGGCCCGTTGATCGCATCGCGTAAATTGACGCGGCCCCAGCCGAATAAATGATCAATGCCGGCCTCACCTAAATCGGTGGCGGTGGTTTTGATGACCGCGGATATTTGAGCGGCGCTCATATAAGGGAAGCGCTGCATCAATACGGCGGCAAATCCGGTGACGTGCGGCGCCGCCATTGAGGTGCCCGACATATTTCCGTAATCGGGTTTAACCGTCAGCTCGCCCTTATTATAGGCTTCGCGGTTAACCGCCCCGCCGGTATTGGAAACCAGCTCCCCTACGCTGCTGTAAATACTGCTGCCCGGCGCTGACACGCAAAAACTGGCCGTATGTCCGCAGCTGGTTGAGGAAACGCTTAACTTATCGTTATTACTCAGATTGGTCACGATCAGATAATTGTTTAATACCTCAGGGAAAGCATAGGGAAGTGACTTTTGCGCCTCAGGAATATTGTAGTTATTGTAATTGCCTGCCGAGAAAACGATCAGTTTGCCATGCTTGGCGGCGCGCAGCAGCGTCGCCATGGCGCTGTGCCCGCCGGTGGGCACGGGTTGCTCGCTGCCCCATTCCAGGTTGGACTTATTGCGCATCACTTCATTGATGACGTCGGTTTTCACCCACGCCACATAGTCAGGCCTCCCGTTCGGCAGCCAAATGGTGTTGCCATTGGCATCCTTTCTGACCGCCGGTGGGATCCCCCAGCTGTTATTGATAACCCGGGCTGGGCTCTGGAGCAGTTCTTCGCGGCCGTTGCGATTGCCGAAGTCGTTCAACTTGGCGCCGATAATGTCCGCGTCGTAGGCGACGCCATGCATACCGGAGCCGTCTCTTTTGGCGGCTGCAATACCGGCGACATGCGTGCCATGCGTGCCGAATGACATATTATCTTGTTTATCATACGAGAAATTATAGCTGCCGTTATCCAGCCGCGTCAGTTTACCGGCGAATTCCGGATGAGAGAATGGCATCATCAATAACGCCAATCGTCACGCCTTTTCCGGTATAGCCTCTGGCATAGGCGAACTCGGCGGAAATAGCCTCAATCCCCCATTGGCGATTAAATTCTGCGGTTTTCCAACTGTCGGGTGAACCTAATTGTCCTGGTTCCCGATAAGCGGCAAGAGATGAATGAAGAGACAAGCCATAACAACCCAGAAACACGCAATACGCTAACTTCAATTTTTTATTAAGTATCATTTTACGCTCCATGTTTATTTATACCCAGAAGAAAACTGACGTTTTAACCGCGCTGAAACCTCCTATGATCGTGAAACGACAGATAACGCATGCCTGCCCGACGCGGGCCGCATAAAACAGGCTGAGTGATAAAAATTCGGGCGTGCGGACATGAAGATGTCACCACCCCATACGCTTAGGGCGCAGAAGTGCAGACAGGTGGCGAATGTACGTTTGCCGGCGATAAACCCGGCGCCGTTATACCGGCACGGCTCGGCCATCCGGCCGAAGCGCGAGAATCAGGCTGTGAGTGCATCCCGCTAAATCATCCAGTTTTGTTAATGATTTTCATTCGCAAGGCTATCTTATACGTAAGCAAAGTGTCAACAGATGAAACAAAACATTTCTTGATTTGCATCATAACTTTCACCGCAAACGTCGGCGACAGGTGCGTCGGCCACCGCTGAACCGGGCATAACATGGCGCTTTTTACCGCCCGGCATGCGGATTTTGTCAGTCATGATGCATAAGAGAGGCGGTATGACGAGTGAAAGAACAGCAGAAAGACTGAACATTTTCTCAAAAAGAAACATCAGGTTTGATTACTTTTTTGCGGTTATTAAACCGCCTGGTCGGAGCACTTATTTTTCGATGCAATATAAGAGGGGCTTATAAATAACAGGAGTATTCCTAATGCGTTCTTGCGTAATCTATTTCATGCTACCAGGCCGATTTTTAGCCGCGCCCGCTGGCTATTCCCATTTTCATTGGCAAGACTATATTGAAAGAGGCTCTGCTATAGAGCAAGAATATGGGTAATTTTCCGAGGAAATACCGCATGAGCCTGTTGCCCGAGCAGACCAATAACAAAAATCCGATCGACCTCTACAGCGAAATCGTAGACGACTTGCCGGGTCTGATCTGCTTCGGCAACCGCCTTGGCGGTTACTTCAACAAGCAGTGGCGCGACTATACCGGCGCAATCGCCGGTGAGCACGGCGCCGCAGACTGGCTCGAGGCCCTGCACCCTGACGATCGCGAACGCCTGGCCGCGCAATGGCGCCAGGCCATCGTTGCCCTCTCCTCGTTCGCCGGCGAAGCCCGTCTGCGCGAGCGCAGCGGCGCCTACCGGTGGTTTATGCTGGCGTTTAACGCCCGCCAGGACGGCAAGGCGCTGGAGCCCAGCTGGTACCTCACCGCTACCGACATCCATCCGCAAATGCTGCAACGCCAGCAAAACGTTCAGGCGCTCTCTATCCAGCAAGACATGCTGGACGCCAGCGTTGACTGCATCAAAGTGATCAATCGCGACGGCACGCTGCGCCACATGAACCGCTCCGGCAGCCTGGCGCTCGGCCTCGATCCGGCGCAAAAAGAGTTTGGCATGCCCTGGCTGGGGCTGTTGTCGCCCGAAGTTCGCCGCCGCGGCAGCAAAGCGTTGCGCAGCGTCAAAGCCGGTAAGAATGCGCGCTTCGCGGGATTGAGCGTGACGCCGCAGGGCAAAAAACAGCATTGGGACAACATCCTCTCTCCCGTCAGCGATGAGCACGGGGCCGTGGCCGAGATCTTGTGCGTCTCACGGGATGTGACGTCGCAGCGCGTGATGGAGCAACGCCTGCTGCTTGCCAGCGAGTATGACGAACTGACCGGCCTGCCCAACCGGCGCCTCTTCAAGAAAAAGCTGAAGCAAGAGATGAAGCGCGCCCTGCATGGCAACAAGTCGCTCGGGCTGATGCTGCTGGATCTTGACCATTTCAAACTGGTGAACGATACGCTGGGCCACGCGGCGGGCGATCATCTGCTGCGGGTACTGGGCAAAAGGCTGAGCGCCTGCATGAATACCCATTCGTTCGTCTCTCGCCTCGGCGGCGACGAGTTCGCCGTCGTGATCAGCGACGTTGAAAACGAGCAGGATATTTTCCGCATCGCCAACAAGTTTCTGCTGCAGCTGGAGACGCCGATCACCCACGGCGGCAAGACGTTGCATTGCGGCATGAGCATCGGTGGCGCCATCTATCCCAAAGATGCCCGCGATGCGTCAGAGCTGATGAAGTGCGCCGATACCGCGCTGTATGAACTGAAAGAAGGCGGCCGCGGCGGCGTCTACATGTTCGACAGCAAGATGATGGACAAAGCCCGCGCCCGCGCCAGTCAGCTCAACTACGCGCGCCAGATCGTGCGCGATAATTGCATTCGCCCCAACTACCAGCCGAAGGTCAGCCTCGCCGACGGCAGCATCGTCGGCTTCGAAGCGCTGCTGCGCTGGCATTGCCCGCAAAACGGCATACAACTGCCGGCGACGGTCAGCGAGGCCTTCAACGACTATGAACTGGCGACCAAAATCAGCGAAGCCATGCAGCTGAAAGTCTTCGCCGATATCGCCCGCTGGCGCGCGGCCGGCGTGGCGGTGCGGCCCGTTTCGCTGAACGTGTCGCCGATCGAGTTTTTACGCGACAACTACGCCGAAACCTTCCTGCAACGCCTGCTGAAGTTCCACATTCCCCACCACCTGATCGAACTGGAAGTGACCGAACACGCGTTCAACAAGCACGGTTCGAAATACGTACTGCGCGCGCTGCACATGCTCAAAGAGATGGGTATCCGTATCGCGCTGGACGACTTCGGCACCGGCCACTCCTCGTTCAGCCATATCATGGACTACCCGCTGGACTGCATTAAGCTGGACTGCGACTTCATTCAACGCATGAACACCGAACCGGCGATCCTGGCGATCGTGGAAAGCATCGGCATTCTCGGTCAAAAGCTGTCGATCGATATCATCGCCGAAGGCGTGGAAACCGAGCAGCAGCGCCAAACGCTGTGCGAAGCCGGTTTCCATATCGGCCAGGGGTTTTTGTTCAGCCCGGCGGTGGGATCCCAGCAGGTGCCGACGCTGCTGCAGGCGATACTTCAGCCTGCCGAAGGCGGCACGGCGAATCGTTAAATCGGCATCGCATGCCCCACATTCGGGGGGCTTGATCCCCCCTCTTTTCCTCTGCTTGTTTCACGCCTCCCGCACCGGAATATTTGTGAGAGCCCTCACAAAGCATAAACGTATCTTTACATTTTTGAACGGTTAAGCTTCCGTTCTGTCAGATTTGAGTGTATTCCAGAGCGTCAAAACGATTTTTTTTCCACTCAATTGGGAACGTTACCGGAGACTTGTTAAGAAATAGTTAATTTAAATCAATGCACTACAAATAATAGCAGGAGGTACTGCGATGCACGAAAGGCAAGAGAAGAATGCAATGTTCATTTCGTTCGATGCCGTCTCGGTCTCGGGGATCACGGTGGAAGCAATGAAGATTGCCAAACGACTGCAAGCCTGTGGATTTCGCTCTTATCTTGATCTGGGATACGATATCAAGATTGATAAGGGAAACTTTAATAAACCCTATCAGCATGAGCATGACATCTACCGCGATGTCTTTACGCTGGTCCGCCTGGACGACATCACGTCGATTCCAGATTACCACCCCGCCTTTCTCGACTACGCGCACGCGGCGTTGATCGGCCAGAAAACGCCCATTGACGAGCAAGAAAAAACCGCTTTGTTGCATACCATCGCGTTGACGGCGCGGCAGCTGGCGGATCGCCTCATCGCCCAATGGGAAGCGCTCGCAATCAGCCATGTGGTGGTGGAAAACGGCACGCTGCCGGAAAACATCATCTATACCAAAGCGCTGTATCTGGCGATCGAAGATTATGGCCGACGTTATCGACTGACGCGTTTCGTCATCTGGCGCGATCACGACCTGATGTGGAACAGCGAGAAAAAGGTGCTCAAATACGGCCCGCCGCCTTATTCTCACGCCATCAAACCTATCCCTTCAAAATACATTACCTATGTCACGCTCAATCACGATCTTAAGCAAAAGCTGGAGGCCTGGTGCAATCATGATGTCCATGTCGAGGTAAAGAAAAATACCTATGACTTCTCGGACAGTCATGATAGAACGAATGTCAGAAAGCAGATGAATATTCGCGACAATGATCTTCTCATTGCCAGAACCACCCGCATCATCCCTCAGAAAAGATTGGATCGCGATATTGTGCTTATCAGCCGGCTTAACGATTTATTTATCCGCGACCACAACACGCGACGCGCCTATTTGGCGATCGCCGGCAATGAATATGAAAATCCGTCATGTTATCTGCAACTCGCCAAATTGGCGCAGGAACTGAATGTTCTCCCCTATGTCAAATTCGTCGGCATGCTTCCCCATGTCGATATGCGCTCGGAAAACGACGCGTTTTGCATAGAGGACCTCTATCACTCTTGCGACCTGGTCTCTTTTCTCACCTCGTATGATTATGATAGCTATGGCAATCCTATCGGCGAAGCGATCAGTTGCCGCCGTTGCTATATCACCACTCGCTACGAATATTATCACGAGGTCTACGGCCGGCATGGGTTTGAAGCGCCCGTCATGCCGATCTCCGAGTTACAGGATGGGCCGCCGAACGACGAATTCATCCAGCAAGTCTACCGGTTCATTAATAATAAGGAGAAGATGAAACGCGTGGCGGAAAAGAATTACGCGCTGGGCAAGCGGATTTTATCCAACAACGTCATGGAGTTCTTAAATATCAGCTAATCATCGAATGACGTGACATTTCATTTTCAGACAAGCCATTTCTAACTGTGGACTTTCATTAGCCCTTGGAGGATCTATGCGTGATACTGTTTTTGTGTCTGTCGTACTGCCCGTTTATAATGAAAGCGACCGTATTGAGGCGGTTTTACTTTCGCTGTTCAATCAGCACACCAAGAATGAATTAATCACCCACGACACTTACGAACTGATTGTCGTTGATAACAACTCCACCGATGATTCCGTCGCTAAAATAAACGCGTTTAGTGAAAGGCATCCGGCTATGGCCATTCATGTTATCGCCGAAACGGTGCAGGGTGTCTCCTCGGCCAGAAAACGCGGCATGGACTATGCGTCGCTGCGTTCTAAAGCCCGCGACAGCCGGCTGGGAAATAAACGCAAGCACTATATCGTTTCCGCCGATGCCGATTGCACCGTGGATGCATTTTGGCTTTACGAGCTGGTGAATACCATGATCGAGCAACAAGGCGACCTGGGCACCTGCAACTATTACTACCCTCCCGCAGAGTTTGAGCACCGCCCCAACCTGTTCCGCGAGATCCAAAAAACGCTGCGTCTGCGCGAATTTTCGTTCTCCCTGTTCGGCGGCTTCCCCGACGGCAAAGGGTTCGGGGTGGAGCGCAGCCTGTATGACGCGGTAGGCGGCATCGAAATCTTCTACCAGCTCAACCATGGCCGCTTTGTCGAACACCTGTCCGACGACTGGGACTTCGGCATTAAGGTCATCGCCTACGGCGGCAAGCCGGTTTACGCTCGCCATGCTTACGTTGAGATCAACAGCCGCCGGGTGGACACCATTCTCGATGAGGTGATCAACGGCATCGCCTATGGCAAGGACGGCATCATTATCATGAAGGATGTCCGGCCGGACGTTGAGCGGCAGAAAACCGCGCTGGCGGACGCCACGCCGGCGGAGGCGAAACAGGCCTGGGACTACTCGGTCAAGGACTACACGCCAAAGAATATCTTACTGCCGGTGCTGCTCAATCCGTATCTGCTGTTGGAAAACAGCGAAGTGCGCGATTTCTTCTCCGGCCCGCTGGCCGACAGCCTCTACCGCCGCATTCACGAGTTGAAACACGAGATGCGCATCATCGATTTCAAACCGATCCATGCCTATAAAACCCCCGCCTATCGGCTCTACCTCGAATTTCGCGATGCGCTGTTTGCCGCCATGCGGCGCGCCGTCGGTGATGATATCGGCTTCCCGCCCGCATTGCCGGCCTGCTTCGATACGGTCAAAGACGAGGATTTCACCCGCTTTGTTTATTACTTCTGTGAAGACCGCGAGTCCGGCGAAGCCCACAACTATTTCGGCAACGGAGGGGTATTCTGATGAACGACGAAGCCTTGCACTCATTGCTGGATATCGATGAAAACTATCCCACGCCGCGGGTGAACGCGTTCCTGGCGCAACCGGAAAACCGGGCCTTTCTGGAGTACGTCCATAAGGATCCGTTCGGCTGTCACGTGTTCCCCGGCGATCTCGTCGATTACCCGCTGGCCGCTTTTTTTGCCGATATGGAGGCCGACATTCGCCAGGCGGGCAAAATCCACCTCTGGGCCTATATCCCGACCTGCCGCTATCGCTGCCATTTTTGTCAGTACCCCACGGTGATCCTCAATCCCAAGGCGCCCGCCTCTCAGGCGGTATTCCGCGATTTGGTCGATTTCAACATCAAGGAGGCGCAAATGTGGCTGGCGCGCGTGCCCAGCCTGGCCGAAGTGGAAATCGGTGAATTCAACGTCTTTGGCGGCACGCCGTCCTTGCTGCCGGAGCCGGAACTGCGCCGCATGATGGCCTTCTACTTCAGCCACTTTAACTTCGCCAACGCCACCCTGCGCTTCGAAGGGGAGCCCGGCACCCTGAACAAAGCCTATCTGGCGCTGCTGAAAGAGCTCGGCTTCAGCAAAATCAGTTTCGGCACCCAATCCTTCAATGACGACATCATCACCGCCTGCGGGCGCATGCACTCGGCCGAAGAGTGCGTGGAGACCATTCATCATGCGCGCGCGCTCGGCATTGATTGGGTCAGCGTGGATCTCATTTACGGCATGCTGGGCCAAAGCGTGGACGACGTGAAATACGACATGGAAAAAACCCTCGAGCTGAATCTGTCGCACGTCGTCTGCACCAAGCTGCACATGGATGAGTTTATTAAAAATCGCACCGGTGTCTCGGGCGAGCGCGAAAGCCTGTGGCAGAAAAAGGGGCTGATCAGCATCAACAACCTGCGCTTCCCTGGGCTGGGCAAACAGTACCAAATGCGCGAGCTGGTCGAGAACTACCTGAATGGCGGCTATACCGAACACCCCACCATGTACTTTCACCGCAATGATCAACAGCCGGAAAAGTGGAAATCGCTCATCACCGATCTCGACAAGCAGTATCCGGAAGTGGCGATCGGTTTGGGCGGCAGCTCCAAATCGACGCGATCCGAAGCCATCAACATCACCGGTTACAAGAAGTACAAGGAGGCGCTCAACCAAGACCGCCTGCCCATCGAGGAAAGCCGCGGTTTCTCCCCGATCCAGCGTGAAGTGAACGCCTTCAAAATGGCGCTCTCCACCTTGCTGCCGGTGGACGATCGGGTGTTTAAACGGCGCTTTGACGGCAACAGCCTGTTTGCTAACCCGGTCATCCGCCGCACGTTGAAAATCCTGGTGGATAAAGCGCTGGTCACCGTCGATGGCCCGTGCGTGACGCTCACGCCCATCGGCGTCACGCTGGTCGAAGCCATTATCAATACCCAATTTTCCGCCGCATTCGCCAATCAGGAGTGAAAGATGACGACGACAGTCTCCGATCCCAAACCGGTATTCAGCTTCTATTACATCGGCATCGATACCGAAGCCGGCGTCACGCCACAACAGTTTGAAACCTTCGTGCGCGAACAAGGCGTGCATATCCCCTGTTATCCCGGCTGGCGCTGGACGTTGCTGCGCGGCCTGCGCGGCGAACGCGTCGGGCAATACCTGATGCTGTACGAGATTGACAGCGCCGAGCAGCGCGATCGTTACGTCACCGCCACCGGGCAGCGAACGGCGCACGCGCACGAATTCTGGCGGCGGCATGCCGCCGCGCAGGAAATCCTCGCCGAGTGGCGAAAACTGGGCACCTACAGCCTGCTGCCGACGCTGTTCAGCGATTATCGCCTGCTGGCTGAGAACAGAAAAAGCGACGTGCCGCCCGGTCCGCGCTACCGGGAACGGCCGGGCGAACCGCCCGAGGCGCGCATTATCGGCATCCACAATCTGGCGCTGCGCGAAGGCGTGACCCCGGCGCAATTCGAACGCTTTATCGCCGAAAATCACCATCGCATTGAGGATTATCCGGGCTGGAAGTTTCACTTGCTGAAGGGAGAGCGCGGCAATCGGCTCGACCAGTACGCGGTGATGATGGAAATCGTCAGCCTGGCGGCGCTGGACGTGTTCTATCCGGAGCCCGATATCGCCACCGCCGAAGCGGCAACCTTCGCCAAAGCGCATCGCGACACCAAGCAAATGTATGAAGAGTGGAAGCAACTGGCGTCATTTTCCGGTTCACCGCAGATTTATACCGATTATCTGTCCGTCGCGCAGAGCCGATCGTCATGATGCTGCCTTGGCTAACCGGCGAGGCCGCAGAGAATCATCGCCGGCAAATCGCCACCCGAGCGATCTTCTTCCTCGCCGGGTTGGGCATGGCCGCCTGGGCGCCGTTGATCCCTTTCGTGAAAGCGCGATTGGGCATCGATGACGGCGCGCTCGGTTTGCTGCTGTTTTGCCTCGCCGCCGGCTCCATGGCGATCATGCCCTTCGCCGGGTATCTGATCGCCAAACTGGGGTGCCGCGCCGTGTTGCTGGGCGCTGGCGCCTTGCTGTGCATCGACTTGCCGCTGTTGGCGTTACTCGATGCTCCGCTGTTGATGGGGGCGGCATTGGGGGTATTTGGCGCCGTCAACGGCATCATGGATGTGGCGATGAACTCACAGGCGATAATCGTCGAGCGGGAGAGCGGCCAGGCGAAAATGTCCGGTTTTCATGGCTTCTACAGCCTTGGCGGCATTGCCGGCGCCGGCGGCGTCAGTCTGTTGCTGCTGGCGGGCCTCGCCCCGGTCCAGGCCATCGGCCTGATCGCCCTCCTCATCGCGATCCTGCTGCTGATCGTCGCCGGCGATTTACTGGCGCACGGCGGCATCGGCGAGCGGCGACGGGGCGGCGCGCGGTGGGCGCTGGCCCACGGCAAGATCCTGTTTATCGCCCTGCTCTGTTTCTTCGTGTTCCTGACCGAGGGGGCGATGCTCGACTGGTCGGCATTATTCCTGCATGCCGAGCGCGGCGTGGCCAAATCGCAGGCGGGGATCGGGTTCACGCTGTACGCCGTCGCCGTGGCCTGCGGGCGGCTGTATGGCGACAGGCTGATCGGCGCAATCGGGCGCTACCGCACTCTGCTGCTCGGCAGCCTGTGCGCCGCGGCAGGCGTGCTGTTGACCGTCACCGTCCCTCTGGCATCGGCCGCCTTTGGCGGGTTGATGCTCGCCGGCCTGGGCATCGCCAACATCGTTCCCATTCTGTTCAACGCCGTCGGCAATCAAAAACAGGTGCCGCCCGGCCAGGCGTTTCCGGCCGTGACGCTGGTCGGCTATCTCGGCTTATTAACCGGCCCGGCGCTGATCGGTTTTATCGCCAATTACACCAGCCTGGCCCTGGCTTTCGGCTGCACGTTGCTGTGCCTGTTGCTGGTCAGCATCAGCGCCAAAGCCGTGACGAACACATCTCACTAACTTAACTTGCGAGGATCGTTTAATGCATGCATCAACCACGCCGGTTTTCTCCCTGCACTACGTGGGAATCAACCTGAAACGGGGCGTCGCCTCGGATCGTTTCGAAGCGTTCGTTCGCCGTAAAGGCGTCGCCATCCCGGCCTATCCCGGCTGGCGATGGACGCTGCTGCGCGGCCTGCGCGGCGAGCGTGAAAATCAGTACCTGATGGTTTATCAGGCTAAAGACGCCGCCACCTACGCGCGCTATATCGACGGCAACGGCGAGCTGACCGACGAGGCGCACGCCTTTTGGCGGCAGCGTCCGGAGGCCGCCGCGCTGATTGAGGAGTGGAAAACCTTCGCGACCTTCGCCGAACTGCCGACCCTTTACACCTGTTACCGTCTGGTGGCCGAGAATAGCCGCAGTTCATTGCCGTCCGGCCCCAATTACCGCAGCGAACCAGGGAAGGAAAGCATTCAGCGTGTCATCGGCATTCATAACCTGGCGCTTAAAGCGGGCGTCTCGCCCGAGCGGTTTGAACGGTTCATTACCGACAACATCCACCGCGTGGAAGACTACCCGGGCTGGAAGTTTCACCTGCTGAAGGGCCAGAGCGGCAACCGGCTGGACCAATACGCGGTGATGCTGATCATTGAAAGTCTGGCGTCGCTCAACGCGTTCCATCCGGAGCTCGATGTCTCAACCGAGCAAGCGCTCAGGTTCGTGGCCGAGCATCAGGACACCGAACGCATGTACGACGAGTGGAAAACACTGGCGTCGTTCTCCGGCGCGCCGCAAATCTACACGGATTACCTGGCGATTGGCGGCAACGAAAATGACGCCCATCCGGCGTAAACCGCACGGCGGCGTTGAGCGCCGCCGCTTTCACGGCCGCCGTTCGCCGAACGGCGCCAGCTTCATGCCGATAAGCGTCACCACGCAGATGAGCGCCCCGGCGTAGAAGGTGGAGGCGGAACCGAACAGCTCCCACAGGGTTCCGGCTCCCAGACTCGCCAGCAGCAGCGCCACGCCGCTGATCAGATTGAACATGCCGAACGCGGTGCCGCGCAGGTGCGCCGGCGCGGTATGTGCCACCATCGCCGCCAATAGCCCCTGGGTCATGCCCATGTGCACGCCCCACAGCGCGACGCCAAAAAGCACCCCGCCCCAATGATCGCTCAGCGCCAATACCAGGTCGGCGGCGATCAGCACCAGCAACCCGGCTTTCAGCAATCCTTCATGGCTCATGCGGTCGGACAGTTTTCCGAACGGATAGGCCGAGCAGGCGTAGACCAGATTCATGGCGACCATCACCAGCGGGATCAGCGCCAGCGGCGTGCCGCCCTGCTGCGCCTTCAACACCAGGAATGCTTCACTGAAGCGCGCCAGCGTGAAGATCGCGCCGATGCTCACCACCCACCAATAGCTGCGCCCCAGCAGCCGCAGGTTGGCGCGAGTGATCGGGTTGGTGCGCTTGTGGGTTATCGCGGCGGCCGGCTCTTTCAGGCCGAAAAACAGCAGCGCAATCGCCAGCGCCGCCGGGATCGCCGCCACCCAGAAGATGGCGCGAAAATCGTTGTGCCACAGCAGCATCAGACCGACGGCCAGCAGCGGCCCTAAAAAGGCGCCGACGGTATCCAGCGACTGGCGCAGCCCGAAAGCCGCGCCGCGAATTTCCGGCGGCGTCACGTCGGCCACCAGGGCATCACGCGGCGCCCCGCGAATGCCTTTGCCCACGCGATCCAGCAGGCGCGCGCTCATCACCATGCCGGACGACGACGCGATGGCGAAAAACGGTTTGCTGATGGCGCCCAACCCGTAGCCCAGCAGCGCCAGCCCTTTGCGTTTGCCGAGGTAATCGCTGAGCACGCCGGAGAACACCTTGACGATCAACGCCGTCGCCTCCGCCAGCCCTTCGATCAGACCGATGACAATCACGCTGGCGCCGAGCGTCGTCGCCATAAACAGCGGCAACAGGCTATGGATCATTTCCGAGGAAACGTCCATCAGCAGGCTCACGCCACCCAATACCCACACGCCGCGCGGTATGCGGCCCAACGTAGCGAAACGCGACGGCATGGTTCATCCTCGATCGATTCAGCGCCGCCAGAGGCGCCTCATGATTTTTCCAAGATTGGTTAGTTGATTTTGTTCGTTCACAGATCTGCAGCCTTTAGAGATAGTGCAACGACCGTGTGACATCCATAATAATGAAGGTAATTAACATAATGATATATAGCAAAAAGATGATAGTGATTGCGGCGCTGCTGAGTTTTTCCGCCGCCGCCGCACCGGGCGTGGATCTCGTCGCCAACGAAACGCCGATCCACACGGTGAAGAGCGCCGAAGCCGTGGCCAAAATCCCCGCCGGCTTCCGGTTCGTGGAACCCGGCACGCTGACGGTGGCCATTTCCCTGCTGGGCAGCGGCCCGCCGTTCGGCCTGTACGCCCGCGACAATAAAACGGTGATCGGCAGCGAGGCGGACATCGCGCGCCTGCTGGCCGACGGTTTGGGGCTGAAACTCAGGCTGGTGCCCACGTCGTGGGAAGACTGGCCGCTGGGGGTGGCCTCCGGCAAATATGACGCCGCGGTTTACAACATCACCGTGACCAACGAACGCAAAACCAAATTCGATTTCGCCACCTATCGGCAGGATACGCTGGGCTTCTACGTCAAGTCCGACAGTAAAATCACCCAGATCAAAACGGCGCCGGATATCGCCGGTAAAAAGATCATCGTCGATTCCGGCACCAATCAGGAAGCGGTGCTGCTGGCCTGGGACAAGGAGAACCGCGCCAAGGGATTAGCGCCGCTGCAGCCGGTGTACGTCACCGATAAGGCCGCCTCCACGCTGGCCATTCAGTCCGGCCGCGCCGACGCCACCTTCGGGCCCAACGTCTCCGGCGCTTATCAGGCGCGGCTGACCGGTAAAACCCGGCTGGTGGGCATCGTGCCCGGCGGCTGGCCGAAGACCGCCAACATCGCCGTCACGCTGAAGAAAGGCAACAGCCTGGTGGACGCGGTGCAGGCTTCGCTCAACAGCGCCATCGCCAACGGCAGTTATCTGCAGGTGTTGGATCGCTGGGCGGAGAGCGACGAGAAGATTGCCCATTCCGAGATTAACCCGCCGGGACTGGGGGATTGAGAGAGCAACAAACAGGCCCCGCGCAGCGGGGCCTTATCGCCGGTCAATCGATAAGCGTCATTCCTCTGCCGCTTTTCGCCTCCCCAGCTTGCGGTACAGCGTGCTGCGCGAAACGCCGAGCGCCTTCGCCGCCCGGCTGAGATTGCCGCCCGCCCTGTCGATCGCCGCCTGCAGATCCTCGCCGCCGGCGTCGGCGCATGCCTGACGCGGCGACAGTACCGCGATCGACTGCGGCAGATCGTCCAGGGTGATCACCGCGCGATCGTCCGCCAGCGCCAGCAGCACCTTGAGCGTACTTAACAATTGCCGCACGTTGCCGGGCCACGGATAGCGCGCCAGCATCGCCAGCGCCTCCGGCAACAGGCGAATGTCGCGCCGTTCGCCGCCCAGCTCCCGCCACAGCTGCAGAATGAACGCCTCCAATTGCGCCCGCTCTCTGAGCGGCGGGATGCGCAGGCTGTATTCCTGTATGCGATACAATAAATCTTCGCGAAACGCCCCCGTTTGCACCTGCCGATGCAGATCGTGGTGCGTCGCGCAAACCAGCGCGAAATCGACCGCATAGGCGCTGCGGCTGCCGAGCGGCGTGACCGTTTTCTCCTGCAACACCCGCAGCAGGCGCGTTTGAAGGCCCGCCGGCATGTCGCCGATTTCATCGAGGAACAGCACGCCGCCGTCCGCCTCGCGGATCTTGCCGATATAGCCTTTGGGGTTGGCGCCGGTAAACGCCCCCGGCGCATAGCCGAACAGTTCGGACTCGATCAGCGGTTCCGGCAGCGCCGCGCAGTTGATCGCCACAAAGTTGCCGTTGCGCCAGCGACTTTCCTGAAACAGGCGGCGGCTGAAGTGCTCCTTGCCGCAGCCGGTTTCGCCGGTCACGCACAGAGAAAGGCCGGCGTTGAGAATACGCAACGCTTTCTGATGCTGCTCGTCGTGCCGTTCCGCCGGCGGCGTCGAACGCAGAGCGCTAACGCGGCGTTGGGGCGCCTCGAGCAGCGAATAATAGTGCCGTTGATTGCCGGCCAGCGTCTGGCGCGGCGCGCCGGAGGGTTGCCGCAACAGATCGGGGAACAGCTGAGCGAATTCAAGCGAGCCGAATGCGGCCGGCGAGAGTTGGAACTCGACCATCGCCAGCCGATTGGCGGCGATCAGCACTTCGTCGTGAAACACCAGCAGCAGTTCCTGCGCGCTGCCCAGGCGGCCAGCGTCGGCGTGCAAGCGCAGCGTCCAGTGACGATCGGCGATCGCGCTTCTGACCCAGCGGTGTTCGATATGGCGCACCGCCTGCATGATCAGGCGCTGCGCATCAGGATACGGGCGCTGGGCCGGGGCAGAGAGATCCAGTATGCCGGCAATATGGCCATCCGGCCGGTAGATCGGCGCGGCGGTGCAGTTCAATCCGGCGTTTTGGTTGAGAAAATGCTGATCGCCGCGCACTTCGCAGAAAGCGCCCAGCGCCAGCGCAGTGCCGATGGCGTTGGTGCCCCGCTCCGCTTCTCCCCACTGGTTGCCCGGCGCCAGCGCAAAGCGCGACGCCTTGTGCAGAAAATCGTGATTGCCACGGGTTTCCAACACCAGCCCGTCGGCGTCGGCGATCACCACGATGGCCGGTTGACGCGTAATTTGCGCGCCCAACTGTTCGATCAGCGGCTGTACCCGTTGCGGCACCCAGTCGTTGCGGCTGCGCAGTTCTTCGAGCAGACCGGCTTTGATAAACGGGATATGTTGATCGGCGCGCGTCAGGCCGTAACTGCGGCTGCGCTGCCAGGATTCCGCCAGCGGGTGGGTCAGCAAACTGGCGCTCTCAGTGAGCAAGCGATCGTCAGGCAACATGCGTTTCTCCCCCGGCTGCAAGTGTTGCAAATATGTATCATGGATGTGTATCAGGCGTTGCGACACGGAACACAAAAAATCATCGGCGGCAGCGGAACCGCTCGATTGGCTTACCCACATCAGTGCTTAACGTTTTAATAAATAGCCATTTTTTTACGAATACTACGTCCGTCGCTAATCTGGCACGGGGCGTGCTTCTCTGTGCTGCGGCGACAGGCCGCACTCACAGGCGCAGCGCAATAGCGCCGGTTATCATCTGCAGAGAGGTGCTTCACATGAAATATGTTCACCCCGGTTTGCCTGGCTCGCTGGTTTCGTTCCGTCCACGCTATGGCAACTACATTGGCGGCAAATTTGTCGAACCGGTATCCGGCAACTACTTCACCAACACCTCGCCGGTGACCGGCCAGCCGATCGCCGAATTCCCGCGTTCCGACGCCAAAGACATCGAACTGGCGCTTGACGCGGCGCATGCGGCGGCGGACGCCTGGGGTAAAACCAGCGTGCAGGAACGCGCCAATGTGCTGTTGGCGATCGCCGATCGCATCGAGTCGCGGCTGGAGATGCTGGCGCTGACCGAAACCTGGGACAACGGCAAACCGATCCGCGAAACCCTGAATGCCGATCTGCCGCTGGCGGTCGACCATTTCCGCTACTTCGCCGGCTGCCTGCGCGCGCAGGAAGGCACCGCGGCGGAGATCGACCAAAATACCGTGGCCTACCATATCTATGAACCGCTGGGCGTGGTCGGCCAGATTATCCCGTGGAACTTCCCGCTGCTGATGGCCGCCTGGAAACTGGCGCCGGCGCTGGCGGGCGGTAACTGCGTGGTGCTGAAACCGGCGGAACAGACGCCGCTCGGCATCAGCGTGCTGATGGAAGAGATCGGCGATCTGCTGCCGCCGGGGGTGCTCAACGTGGTGCAAGGTTTCGGCGCCGAGGCCGGCGAAGCGCTGGCGCGCAGCAAACGCATCGAAAAAATCGCCTTCACCGGCTCCACGCCGGTCGGCCGCCACATTCTCGCCTGTGCGGCGGAGAACATCATCCCCAGCACCGTCGAGCTGGGCGGCAAATCGCCGAACATTTATTTTGAAGACATCATGCAGGCGGAGCCGGCGTTTATCGACAAGGCGGTTGAGGGGTTGGTGCTGGGCTTTTTCAACCAGGGAGAGGTTTGCACCTGCCCTTCACGCGCGCTGATCCAGGAGTCCATCTACCCGCAGTTCATGGAGAAAGTGCTGGCGCGTATCGCCACCATCCGCCAGGGCGATCCCTTCGACACTGAGACCATGATCGGCGCCCAGGCGTCAAAACAGCAGTACGACAAGATCCTGTCCTACATCGACATCGCTAAAAACGAGGGCGGCAAAATCGTTGCGGGCGGCGAGCCCGCTCAGCGCGGCGACGAAGTGCAAAACGGTTTCTACCTGCAGCCGACGCTGATCACCGGCGACAACAGCATGCGTTTCTTCCGCGAGGAGATCTTCGGGCCGGTGATTGGCGTCACCACCTTCAAGGATGAGGCCGAAGCCCTGGCGCTGGCCAACGACACCGAGTTCGGGCTGGGCGCCGGGCTGTGGACCCGCGACATCAACCGCGCCTACCGCATGGGACGCGCGATCAAGGCCGGCCGCGTATGGACCAACTGCTACCACCTATACCCGGCGCACGCCGCGTTCGGCGGCTACAAAAACTCCGGCATCGGGCGCGAGACCCACAAGGCGGCGCTGTCGCACTATCAGCAGGTGAAAAACCTGCTGGTCAGCTACGACGCCAAACCGCTGGGCCTGTTCTGAAGCCGGCGTAATGAGATAACAAGAAGGCCACCCGCAGGTGGCCTTCTTTTTTCGCGTGGCCTACTTCGCCATGCCGAGATCGATCACCATGCGACCGCGAATGGTGCCCGCCTTCATCTCCTCGAAGATGGCGTTGATATCGCCCAATGGCCGTTTGGTCACTTTCGGCGTCACTTTGCCTTCGGCGGCGAACTGGAACGCCTCTTTCAGATCTTCGCGCGTGCCCACCAGCGAACCCACCACCTGAATGCCGTCCAGCACCAGGCGTGGAATGCTCAGATCCATACTCTCCGGCGGCAGCCCCACGGCCACCACTTTACCGCCGGCGCGCACCGCATTGACCGCCGAGTTGAAGGCGGCTTTCGCCACCGCCGTCACCACCGCCGCGTGAGCGCCGCCGGTTTGCTGCTGAATGATCTCCTCCGCGTTTTGCGTTTTGGAGTTGATCGTCAGATCGGCGCCGATCTGTTTGGCGAACTCCAGCTGGCCATCATTGACGTCGATGGCGATCACTTTGGCGTTAAACACGTTCTTGGCGTACTGCAACGCCAGGTTGCCCAGCCCGCCCAGGCCATAGATGGCGATCCACTGCCCCGGCTTGATATCGGAAATCTTCACCGCCTTGTAGGTGGTGACGCCGGCGCAGGTGATGCTGCTGGCGGCGAAAGAATCGAGCCCGTCCGGCACTTTCACCGCGTAGTCCGCCACCACGATGCACTCTTCCGCCATGCCGCCGTCAACGCTGTAGCCGGCGTTTTTCACCGAGCGGCACAGGGTCTCGTTGCCGCTGACGCAGTATTCGCAGTGGCCGCAACCCTGGTAAAACCAGGCGACGCTGGCGCGGTCACCCACTTTTAACGAGGTGACGCCCTCACCGACGGCGGAGACCACGCCGATGCCCTCATGCCCCAACGTAATGCCCGGCACCTCGCCGAAATCGCCGTTTTTCACGTGCAAATCGGTGTGGCACACCCCGCAACACTCCATTTTCAACGCCGCTTCGCCGTGCTTCAGCGGGCGCAGTACTTTATCCTGAATGTCTACGGTATGGTTTTTCGTCACTACGGCAGCTTTCATGGTGTTTTCCTTAGCAGTGTGGGAAGTACAGTTGTTAATGTAGTGACTGTATTCGGCGAGGGCAAGCGCCGCGTGTTTTGTGTAAAAACAAATAATTAAATATGAATCAGTCTGATTATTTCATAAAAAACCATTAACAGACGGCGCGATCGCCTTGAGATTGGCAGCCGTGAACAATCGCGCCTCTCTGGCTTGATTTACCCCTTGAAGCGATTAACAGGGATTTTGAGGTAGTGCCGCCCATCATCTTCGCAATCAGGCAGAACGCCGCCGCGAATGTTGACCTGCAGCGCCATCAGCATCAATTCCGGATGCGGCAACGTGGCGTCTCGCTGCTTTCTTTGCGCGATAAATTGGGCTTTATCCATGTTGGCCACCCAGGGGTTGTTCTCGCGCTGCTCTCGCACGGTGCTTTCCCAGCGGGCCTCACGCCCCGCCGGGCGATAATCGTGGCCGGTAAACAGGCGGGTATCCGCTGGCAGGCTCAAGATCCGCTGCAACGAATCCCACAGGGCTTCCGCATTTCCGCCGGGGAAATCGGCCCTTGCGGTGCCGCTGTCAGGCATGAAAAACGTATCGTGAATAAACGCCGCATCGGCAATGTGATACGTGACGGAAGCCAGGGTGTGGCCAGGAGACAGCAAGACTTCAGCGCGCAGGTTGCCGATAAAAAAGACGTCCCCATCCGCAAACAGCGCATCCCACACGGTCTCGGCGGGAGGCAGTTCCTTCAAATTATAGATGTCTTGCCACAGCCCCTGCACGGCGGTGATTTTTTCGCCTATGCCGCTGAGGGCGCCGGTTTTCTGCGCCAGCCAGGTTGCGGCAGAAAAATGGTCGGCATGCGGGTGCGTATCCAGCACCCAGGCCACGCTCCACCCTTGCTGCCGGATAAAGCTCAAAATGGTGTGCGCCTGCTGATGCGATACCGTGCCCGATCGGCGGTCAAAATCCAGTACCGGGTCGATGATGGCGCAGCGACGCGCCTCGGGATCGGCGACGACATACTGCAGGCTGCCGCTTTCCGGCTCATAAAATGCGTGCACTTGCGCATGAGACTGAACGGACTGATGCCGGCGATACCAGCTGAGCGCCTTATCGGCATCCGCGCCATATTCTTCGCATTGGCTGCGGAATCGCGCTTCATCGATCCGCCCTTCGCGCAGCGCATGCAGTAGAGCAAGGCAGGCTGAGCGCGCCCCGCTACGGCAGTGCGCCAGGGTCTTCTTGCCTCGCCGCAACAGGTAATGGAAGGTATAAACGGTCTCCCAGGTCAGCGTGTCGAACGTGTAAGGAAGATAGACGTAGTCTATGCCCATGCCTTCAGCCAGCGTTTTCTCTTGCTGATGGGATAGATGCTCCCCCGGTTCTTCATCTGGCCGGTTGTTGACGATAAGCCGGTAGCCTTGTTGATGCAGGGTAGCGAAATCACTCGCTGCGGGCGCCCCCGAAAAGGAGAGCTGATGATGGTATGTACGGATGCGCATATTTTTTCCTTCTGTCTTATAAGCTTTTAAAAAGCATATAAAGGGCCAGCACCAAGAGCATGGCGGCGTAGAGCACACGGATAATGTCCTCGCGTTTCTTCAGGCGTTCGGTGAGCGCAACCCCCACGACGCCCCCCAGAACACCGCCGACGATCAGCCAGCACGTGATGACGAGCGACACCTTGCCGGACAAGGCATAGCTTGCGCTCGTCGATAAACCCATGGCAGAAACCACCACCAGCGAGGTGGCCACCGCTTCAAGCAGCGAAAAGCGGAAAAACCAGAGCAGCGCCGGCACCACTAAAAATCCGCCGCCGATACCCAGAAAGCCGGCCACCGCGCCGAGCGCCAACACGCTGAGCCACACGATGGCGGGATGAAAGGTTGCATCCGGGGAAGCCAACCCGTTGCCGGCCCGGTGATTTTTTTTCAGCGTTAATCCGGCGACAATCAGCATCAGCAAAGCGAAAGGCAGGGTTAGATAGCGCCCGTCCGTGATTTTTCCCATCTGTGAACCTGCCAGCGTCCCGGCCACCGCGACCAGCGACACGACAATGCCGGTTCGCCACCGGACGTTTCCTTTGGCGGCGTGCGCAAAAAGGTTGAGCAGCGCACTGACGGCGACGGCCATGGCGCTGGTACCTATCACCAAATGCGTATCCGGGATTTGCACCATATACAGCAGCAGCGGCACACAAACGATGGAGCCGCCTCCGCCTGTCAGGGCCAAGAGAAATCCGACTATTCCTCCGGTTATCACCAATAACATCAGGGTATAAAAAGTAAAATGGAAAAAATCCAATGCGTTAATTCCTGAACGGTGTTTGTGGCATTTATTAACGATCAGTTCGCATTGATTGTCAAATAACTTATTACATTTAGCTATTACATATAGCTAAATCGAATATGTGATTTTCAATATAACCATAAGTTCTATGAATTCCCTTTTAATTTGGGCACCAACCCCCTACTTTCTTATGAAAGGAGGCCTGCATGAAACCGGAAAAAATAAACACCCAGAAAAAAGTTGTTGTTATTGGCGGTGGTTCATCTGGAATAAGCGTCGTGGCAAGCATAAGGAAGCGAGTTAAAGGCATTGATATAACGGTAATTGAACCTGGCGACTGTCATTATTATCAACCGGCATGGACCTTGGTGGGCGGCGGGCTTTTTGATATCAATAAAACGCGGCGTTCCATGCGCGCCGTCATCCCCCCAGGAACCGCATGGATTCAGGATAGCGTGGTCAGAGTGGAGCCCGGCCAAAAATATGTCGAGACTCGCCAAGGGCAGAAAATAAACTACGACTTCCTTATTGTTGCCTGCGGCCTCGTTTTACGTTGGGATAAAATAGAGGGTCTTGAAGAAACGTTGGGAATGAATGGCGTCACCTCTAATTATCGTTTTGATCTTGCGGAATACACCTGGAAACTGGTTCGTGAAATGCAAGGCGGCGAGGCGATATTTTCTCAACCACCAATTCCGATAAAATGCGCCGGCGCGCCGCAAAAAGCCTTATACCTTTCATGCGATCACTGGCGGCGACAAGGTGTCCTTAATAATATTAACGTCAATTTTTGCCTGGCGGGCGCGGCGGTATTCGGCGTGCCGCAATTTGTTCCTCCGCTGACCGATTACTTGAAAAAATACCGCGCACAGGTCAACTTCCGGCATAATTTAGTTCGCGTTGATGGGCAGCGTCGGCAAGCGACCTTTTCTCTGGACGGTGATGAAGAAGGCAAACGCGAAGTGACACTGCCCTTCGATATGCTGCACGTAGTGCCGCCGCAATCTGCGCCGGCGTTCATTTCGCAAAGTGGGTTGTCTGACGAGTCAGGTTGGTGCGACGTGGATAAATTCACCCTACGGCATACGCAGTGGCAGACGATTTTTGCGGTTGGCGACTGTTGCGCCACGCCAAATGCCAAAACCCTGGCGGCGGCTCGCAAACAGGTGGTGGTGGTGGCAGAGAACATCGCGGCGCAGCTTAACGGCGCTCCTGATGCGGCACGGTATGATGGTTATGGCTCCTGCCCATTGACGGTAGAGAAAGGCAAGGTTGTTCTGGCGGAGTTTGGTTACGACAGTAAATTGCTCCCCACCTTTCCTTTGTTCGACAACACGCATCCCAGCCGTATGGCATGGTGGCTGAAGGCCTGGTTTTTACCCAAATTTTACTGGGCGGGCATGCTGCGCGGGGTCGAATGGTTTGCCAAAAGCAAGCCATAGCGACCGTCATCGTTATCCGCGCCTCGCGGCTTCCGCAGGCGCTTGACTATTTGGCGATACACAGCCACCATCGCTTGCGAGCCATCAGGCTGATTGCAAGCCGTCACCACTAACCGGTCGATCAACGATGAAAAATGCCCCCGCCGTTACGATTCACTACTGTTCACAATGCAATTGGTTGCTGCGCGCCGGCTGGATGGCGCAAGAGCTGCTCAATACCTTCGGCGACGATCTCGCCTCCGTCACCCTGATGCCGGGCACCGGCGGGGTGTATCAAATCAGCGTCGATGGCGTGATGATTTGGGATCGCAAAATTGACGGCGGCTTCCCCGATGCGGCGCAGTTAAAGCAGCGGCTGCGCGATCACAGCTTTCCCGAGCGTTCCCTCGGCCACAACGACGGCAAAAAAGCCCGGCACTGAACGGCATCAGCCCGCTGCCGGCGGCCGCGCGCCGAGAATGCGCGGCATCACTTCTTTCATCATTTCCATGAACTTGCGCAGGCGAGCCGGGTAATAGCTGGCGTAGGGATACAGCAGGTAGATAGGCAGCGGCGCGGCGCGCCAGGCCGGCAACACGGTTTGCAGCGCCCCGTCGGCCACATCGTCCCGCACCAGCCAGGAGGAGACAATCGCGACGCCCATCCCCTCCAGCGCCGCCTTGCGTACCGCGTACAGGCTGTCGGTGCTCAACCTCGGCGTGATATCGAACCGCCCCTGCTCGCCGCGCTCAACATGGGTCAGCACCACTTCATTGCGATAAAAACTGTTCAACGCCAGCCACGGCAACCGCGCCAAATCGTCAAGACAGCGAACCGGCTCTCGGCTCGTCAGCAGCGCCGGCGACGCTACCGTGCTGCGCGGCACCTCCGCCAGCAACACCGCCACGACCGACGGATCGGTCACCGCACCGACGTGAATGGCGCAATCCACGCCTTCGGGAATAAAGTCCGGAGAATGATCGTTCAGCGTCCACTCAACGTAAGTTTGCGGGTAGCGCCGCAAGTACTCGCCCAACGGACCGATCAGCTGATCCTGGCCGAAAGCGTGCGGCGCCCGCACGCGCAACACCCCGACCGGTTCGTCGCGCGCGCCGCCCAGCCCTTCTTCCAGGCTTTGCCATTGCTCGATCAGCCCCCGCGCCTGGCGGTAACAGCGCTCGCCGTCGTCGGTCAGTTTGAGGGCGTGAGTCGTCCGCTGGATCAGTTTGGCGCCCAGCAGCTGCTCCAACGCCTGCAGACGCCGACTGATCGTCGGTTGTGAGGTGCCCAGCTGCTGCGCCGCCGCCGACAGGCTGCCGCTTTCGACGATGCGCACCAGCGTATGCAGCAAAGTTATGCGGTCGCCGTTGGGTAAATTAATTTTATTCATACGTTAAGTGTATAACAGTTTTACCTGCGAGGGGGCTACAGCGGAATGAAGCAAGCGGTAAAAATGGCCGCACATTCACTTTGCAGGGATCTTTGCCATGAGCACCACCGCCACCAACGGCGCCCCGTCCGCCAACGTCGTGTTTCTGCTGGCCGCCGGCGCCGGCCTCAGCGTCGCTTCAATCTATTACAGCCAGCCCATGCTCGGCATGATGGGCGCCGATTTCCACGCCGGCGTCGCCGATGCCGGCATGGTGCCGACGCTGACCCAGTTGGGTTATGCGCTGGGCATTTTACTGTTGGCGCCGCTGGGCGACCGGTACGATCGCCGGCGGATCATTCTGATCAAAGGCGCGCTGCTGACGCTGACGCTGCTGCTTTGCGCGTTTGCCGCCTCATTCCCGCTGTTATTGCTCAGCAGCCTGGCGATAGGCCTGACCGCCACCGTCGCCCAGGACATTATCCCCGCCGCCGCCACGCTGGCGCCGGAGGCCAGCCGCGGCAAAACCGTCGGCGCGGTGATGACCGGGCTATTGGCCGGCATTCTGCTGTCGCGCGTGTTCAGCGGCGCGCTCGCCGAGTTCGCCGGCTGGCGCAGCGTTTACGCGCTGGCGGCGCTGGGCGTTTTGCCGATCACGCTGGCTATCTGGCGCATGTTGCCGCGTCTTCGCCCCCATAACGCGCTGAGTTACCCCGCGCTGCTGCGCTCGCTGGGGCATCTGTGGGCCGCGTATCCCGAGCTGCGGCGTGCAACGCTGGCGCAAGGCTTTCTGTCATTGGGCTTCAGCGCTTTCTGGTCAACGCTGGCGTTGATGCTGGCGGAGCGCTACCAGATCGGCAGCGCGGCGGCCGGCGCGTTTGGTCTGGCGGGGGCGGCGGGTGCGCTGGCGGCGCCGTTGGCGGGAAGCCTGGCCGATCGGCACGGCCCTGACGCCGTGACCCGCATCGGCGCGGCACTGGTCCTGGCCGCCTTCGCCCTGATGTTTCTGCTTCCGCTGTTGCCGCTCCCGGCGCAGCTGGCGCTCATTGCGCTGAGCACCGTCGGATTTGATCTGGGCATCCAGGCGACGCTGATCGCACACCAGACCATCGTCTACGGTCTTGATCCGGCGGCCCGCAGCCGCTTGAACGCCCTCTTGTTCACCGGCGTATTCATCGGCATGGCGACCGGCGCCGCCCTCGGCAGCCGCATTCTGGCAAGCGCGGGCTGGCCGGGCGTCGTGGCGCTGGCAACCGCGGCGGGGGCCGTGGCGCTGTGGATCCGCTGCGGGCGCAAAACGGCGCGCGTAGCGGCCTGATATCGCCCTCTACTGGCGCAAGCGGTTGATTTCACCCAGGCCTCTTGCGCTATACTGAGCGCCCTTTTTGCTACGCATTCAAAACAATTTTATGATGGAACGCTTGCTAGAAAACGCGATGTACGCCTCCCGATGGCTGCTCGCGCCGGTTTATTTCGGCCTTTCACTGGCCCTGGTCGCCCTGTCTATCAAATTTTTTCAGGAGATCCTGCACGTCCTGCCCAACATTTTCTCCGTCGCTGAAGCCGATCTGATCCTGACCCTGCTGTCGTTGGTCGACATGGCGCTGGTCGGCGGGCTGCTGGTGATGGTGATGTTCTCCGGGTACGAAAATTTCGTCTCGCAGTTGGATATCACCGAAGGAAAAGAAAAGCTGAGCTGGCTGGGCAAAATGGACGCCACCTCGCTGAAAAACAAAGTCGCCGCGTCTATCGTCGCCATCTCGTCCATCCATCTGCTGCGGGTGTTTATGGACGCCAAGAACGTGCCAGACAACAAGCTGATGTGGTATGTGATCATCCACCTCACCTTCGTGCTCTCCGCCTTCGTGATGGGTTATTTGGACAAGGTGACCCGCTCCAAGCACTAAACGCGCCGCCACGCCCGATCGTCAGGATCGGGTGTCTTCCCCTCCTTCGCTGTTTCCCAACCGTCGTCGCCGTCATGTCTTTCATCTGGCACATCTGATGATAATTTTATTATAATGTCATTACACTCATTATGGACCGAACGCCGGCCATCGCGCCGGATTCGCCGCAGACAGGATCACGCTCCCCCATGCCATTACATGGTCACCCCCTGCAATTCCACGATATTCAGGCGATTCTGCCTCATCGCTATCCCTGTCTGTTGGTCGATCGCGTGCTGCCCGCCGGCACCTGCATCGCCGAAGGGCGGCTGAGCGCCATCAAGAACATCACCGCCAATGAGCCGACGTTCTGGAGCGGCCATGCGCGCTTCGCCGGTTTTCCTGGCGTGCTGTTGGTGGAAGCGCTGGCGCAAAGCACCGGTCTGCTGGCGCATTACTATCTCGGGGCGCTTAACGAAGGGGAACATTACTACTTCGCTTCCATTCAGCGGGCGCGGTTTTATCGCGCCGCCCGTCCCGGCGACCAGGTGTTGATGGAGGTCGCCTTTGTACGCCGGCGCGGCGCGATCGCCCGCTTCACCGGCCGTGCCAGCATCGATGGCCGGCGCATTTGCACCGCCGATTTCATGTGCGCCCGTAAGTAAACAGGCCGCTTGCCAAAGGAGCCCTGCGAATACCATGTCTCTGGTTGACAGCTTACTCAGAACCCTCGATTTCTCCCCGCGTGGCCAGGTGATCGCTCGCGAAGCCGACGCCTGGGGCGAAATCATCGTTTCCGATCACAAGGACTACCGCACGCTGCGGTTTGACGGCATCTGCGAGCAAAGCAAGATGAGCCTCAGCAACCCCGCGCAGCCGATCCACAACTACATCAAAGCGATGCTGATGGCGGTAGCCTGGCAGCCGCCGACGTCGGCGTTGATCCTGGGGTTAGGCGGCGGCAGCCTGCTGCGTGCGCTGCACGCGCTCGATCCGGCTATGCGCCTGGAGGTCGTTGAGCTGCGCGCCGCGGTAATCGCCGTCGCGCGCCGCTATTTTACGCTGCCGGCCACCGACACCATCAGCCTGCGCACCGCCGACGCCATGGACTTCGTGCGCCCGCCCGCCGAAACGCGTTACGATCTGATTTTCTCCGATCTTTATTCGGCGTTCGCCATGGATCCGCAGCAAGGCACCCAGACATTCCTGGAGAACTGCGCCGCGCGGCTGAATGACGGGGGCTGGCTGGTGCTGAATTACCACGATCTGCCCGACGAAAACAGCCTGCTGTACCACAGCCTGCACCGGATATTCGCCACCGTGCTGTTTTGCGTCGCCCCCAGCGGCAACGTGATCATTTATGCTACGCCGGCCCAGGTGTCGCTGCCGCTCAGCACGCTGCGCACGCTGGCCGCCGGCAGCGGCGAGCTGTTCAACTGCGAACTCGGCTACCTGTCACGCAAGATAGAGCGGCTGCATTTCCGCTAAAGACGAGCGGCGGCGCGGTCTGGCTGGCCGCTTCGCTCACATGGTATTATCATTCAGTCATCATTCTCTGGAGGACACTGATGGAAAAGAAAACGGCGCGGCTAACGGTGCTGATTGACCCGGACAAAAAGAAAGCCCTGGAAGAGCTGTGCCTGCAGCAGGATGTCACCCCTTCCCAGGTGGTGCGCCAGCTGATTCGCGATTATCTGCACAAGCATCAGGTGGATTATCCCAGCCAGCCGACCCACGCCAATCCTCGCGTCGAGAGCAATTGAGGCGGCCCGCCCCACAAACCGTGAAGCGCGCTTTGCCCCCCTGCGCGCGTCCCTAATCCGAATCCTCCACGGCGGTCTGTCCATCCTGCGCTATCGCTGCTACTGTTTTATCCGTTCATTATTCTCTCTTGGGAAAGGAAACGCGCCATGTTCAGCCATATTACCGTCGGCGTCAGCGATCTGGACGCCGCCGCCGCGTTCTACGACGCCATTTTGTTGCCATTGGGTTTACAACGGCGGGAAGTGACGCCGGACGGCGGCCCCGCCGCCCGCTGCTGGGTGATGCCGGGCCAAACGCTGCCGCGGTTTTATGCCTACCAACCCTTCGACAGACAGCCCGCCAGCGCCGGCAACGGCAGCATGCTGGCCTTTCTCGCCGCCGACGAGCTGGCGGTTAAACGCGCCTACGCCGCCGGCCTGCTGGCGGGTGGCAGCAGTGAAGGCGAACCCGGCGAGCGCGCGCACTATGGCAAAGGCTATTTCGGTGCTTACCTGCGCGATCCCGACGGCAACAAGGTCCATGTGGTTTACCGCGGAGATCTCGCCTGATGAAATGCTCGGTTTACATCGCCACCAGCGTAGACGGATTCATTGCCGGCCCGGACGGCGACATCGATTGGCTGCTGCGGCCCGAGTACGCGGTGTCGTTGCTCAATGGCCTGAGTTTTGAAGCGTTTATCGCCGACATCGACGCGCTGGTGATGGGCCGCCATACCTATGAAAAAGTCCGCGCCTTTCCCGAATGGCCCTATGGAGAACTGCCGGTGGTGGTACTGTCGACGCAATCCGCACCGCAGAGCGCAGAGCCTGTCCGCTGGATGAGCGGCGAACCGGCCAGCGTCGTGGCGCGGTTGGCCGAAGCCGGCTGCCGTCACCTGTATATCGACGGCGGCCAGACCGTGCAGCGTTTCCTGCAGGCCGGATTGATCGACGAATTGACGATTACGCGCGTGCCGCTGCTGCTGGGCGGCGGCATTCCCTTGTTCGGCGCCGATGCCCCTGAGCAGCGCCTGCGTCTGCTCGCCGTCACCCAGTCGGACAACGGTTTCGTGCAAGAACGCTACGCCGTTCAGCGCGCGTCATAACGCAGCGCCAGTCGGCGGCCGCCGAAGGCGATAAGCAATGCCGCCAACGCCAGCAACGCCGCCGCGCCGTAGGTGACGCGCATGCCGTAAGCCGCGGCCGCCGCGGCGCCCGCCACCCGCTGCGAGGCCAGATAAAACAGCGCCCCCATCGCCGACGCGCCGGTGATCGCCCCCAGATTGCGCGCCAGATTGACCATGCCGGCGATCAACCCGCGTCGTTCGGGAAACAGATCCTTCATCAGCACCGTGTTGTTGGCCACCTGAAACAGCGCATAACCGGCGGTCAACAGCGCGATCGGTGCGACATAGCCGAGTACGCCCCAGCGGCCCAGCAGCGACAGCAATCCCGCCCCGGCGGCCACTGCCGCCAGCCCAAGCTGGGCGATGCGTTGCGATCCAAAGCGATCCACCAGATAACCCGCCGGAATACCGGTCAGGATCGCCACCGCCGGCCCTGCCGACATCACCAGCCCCACCTGCGCGGCGCTTAACCCCAGCGCGCGCGACAGATAAAACGGCCCGACCACCAGCGTGGCGGTCATCACCGTCATGACCAACGCGCTGGCCGCCAGCCCCGCCGTCAGGGCCGGATGGCGAAACATCGTCGGCGCCAACAGCGGCGACACGGCGCGGCGTTCCACGCGGATAAACAACCCTGCCGCCAACAGAGCGCCCAACATCAACGCCAGGTTAAGCGCGCCGAAATCACCGCGTCCCAGAGTCATCGCCAGCGAGTAGCAAAGCAATGCGCCGCCCAGCAGCAGCGTGCCAGCGCGGTCGAACGGTTCAGGGCGCGTCGCCGCCCGCGCCCCATCCGGCAAGTATCGCCAGGCGAGCCACAACGCCAGCAGCCCCAGCGGCAGGTTGATCAGGAATATCGTTCGCCAGCCGAAGCCGGCGATCAGCGCGCCGCCCAACGACGGCCCCAGCGCGGTGCCCACGGCCGACATAGTGCCGAGCAGCCCCATCGCGCGGCCGATCTTTTCCGTGCCCAGCGCCTCGCCCGCCAGCGCCATGGTGATTGACATCATGACTGCGCCCCCCAGCCCCTGCGCCAGGCGCGCCGCCAGCAGCAGCCACAGCTGCGGAGCCAACGCACAAGCCAGCGAAGCGGCGGTAAACAGCGCGATGCCCGCCAGCAGCAGGCGGCGGCGATTGAGGCTGTCACCCAAGCGGCCGATGCCGATGATGCAGGTGGTGACGGCCAGCAAATAGCAGAGCAGCACCCACTGCACTGCCTGGAACGAGGCATGGAATGCGGTGGCGAGCGCCGGCAGCCCGACGTTGGCGATGCTGATGCCGAGCGATGACAGCAGCATACACAGAGAAAGTGCGGCCAGTATGCCGCGGACGCCCTGCGGCGAAGGATGGGATAACATGATAAGCACTCCTGACATAGACTGAGGCTTAGCCTATGTCAGGGGCTGGGATGGCGGAAGACGCATGCGATGCACTGTATCAATGCATCTGACGCCTTATCTGGCGCGATGCGTTACCAGGCGGCGATCTCCGCCTCGGTGAGCGGCAGCGTTTGGGTTACGCCGGTTTCCGCCGCCAGGGTGGCCGCTTCCAGCACCGCCATCACCGCCAACGCCTGCGATGCGGTGACCGGGTTGGCGCCGGCGCCGCGCAGCGCGTCACGCACCTGGACGTAATATTGGCGCTGATCGCCATCCGGCGTCGGCAACGTACGCACCGGCTCCGTGCCGATAAACAGGCTCATCGCGTCGTCGTCTTTACCCCACTCCGCCGAACCCGGCGTTACGCCGGCCAGCAGTTGGCTCTCCTGCCCGTCGGCGCGCGCTTTGACCACGCTGCCTTTATCGCCGTGCACGGTAAAGCGCGACACGCCGCCCGCCACCAGCATGCTGCCATGCAAAATCACGCGGTGCGTCGGGTAGTTCAGCACCACATGCGCCCAGTCATTGATCTGCGCATTGGCGCGCAGCGTGGCGATGTTGGCCTGCACGCTGTGCGGCAAACCGAACAGCTGCAGCGCCTGATCGACCATGTGCGGCCCCAGATCGAACCACAGCCCGCTGCCCGGCAGATTCTGCTCGCGCCAGCGCACCCGCACTTCTGGGCGGTAACGATCGATGTGCGACTCAAAGTGCGTTACCTTGCCGATCAGTCCCTGCTCGATCACCTGCTTCACGCCCAGGAAATCGCTGTCCCAGCGGCGATTCTGGAATACCGACAGCAGACGGCCGTGCTTCTCCGCCGCTGCAATCAGCGTGCGCGCCTGCGCCAAATCCAGCGTAAACGGCTTATCCACCACCACGTGCTTGCCCGCTTCCAGCGCAGCCAGCGCCAGCGGCGCATGGGTGGCGTTCGGCGAAGCAATCACCACCAGGTCCACTTCCGGCAAGCGGATCGCCTCCAGCGGATCGGCGATCACGCGCACGTGCGGCAGATCGGCATGGACTTTGGCGGCATCGCGCGAAGCCACCACGCTCAGCGCCAGACCCGGCACCGCGTTAATCAGCGGCGCATGAAACGCCTTGCCGACAAAGCCGTAACCAATCAGCGCCACCTGCAACGGTTGAGCGTTATCGTTCATCAGGGTTCTCCTCTAGCGGTCGTCGGCGACGACACAAAGTTCAATCATTGATTGCTCGTCCAGGTTATCCCACGGGCGATCGGTAAACAGGCGTTGGATCTGCGCCAGATCCGCCACGTGATGCGGCTCGCAGCGATCCAGCTTCATATGGTCGGCCACCAGCCAGCGCTCGCCGCTGTTGGCCATCATGGCGCGTTTGACCTCTGCATCGGCCTCTTCGCCGGCGCTCAGCCCCAGCTGAGAATGCACCGCACAGGCGCCCAGCAAAGCGATGTCCGCGCGGTAGCGTTCCAGCAACGCCAGCGTCGCGCTGCCGGCGAACAGCCGTTGGCGCGCGTCCCACTGGCCGCCGAGCAGGATCAGTTGGATCTCCGGCTTATCGCTCAGGCACTGCGCGATATCCAGCGAGGCGGTGATCACCGTCGCCGGGCCGCGCAACGCTTGCGCCACCGCCAACAGCGTACTGCCCGCATCCAGCATCAGGGTGCTGCCGGGCGGGATCTGTGCGGCCACCGCGCGGCCGAGCCGCTGCTTGACCTGCGGCAACAGCGCCGCGCGCGCCTGGCGCGGCATGCCGGACGGTTCGAGCGCTATCGCGCCGCCGTGATGTTTCTGCGCCAACCCCTGCCGCTCAAGATCGGCCAAGTCGCGGCGCACGGTATCGACCGAAACACCGATGGCGCTGGCCAATTCCGCCACCGCCGCCTGACCGCGTTCGCTGAGCAAATCCAGTAAATGGCGCTGTCGTGCCGCTTTGTGCATGGGATTATTCCGCATTAAAAAAGCATAAAACGGCAATATACAGCAGATAACAGCATTGGAGAAGCCGCAATTGTGCGCACCGGAGATCAAACATCTTTTCCCCTGCGGGACGATGATGAAGACATAACGCATAACAATCCGGAGAAACGCATGAACATCGATCTGACGTTTGAAGACCTGAGCGCCCGCGCCACGCAATACAACGCCCGCGCTTCGGTGGAGGATTTTGACGCCTGCATGGCGGACTATGCCGCGCTGGCGCAGCGCGCCAAAGCGCAGACGCCGGGCATTTACGATCTGCGCTACGGCATGAGCGCCGCCGAGCGTCTCGATCTGTTCCCGGCCAGCGCACAGCCCGCCCCGTTGCTGATCTTTATACATGGCGGCTACTGGCATTCACAGCGCAAAGAGGAAGCCTGCTCGATGGCCGCCGCGTTCGCCCGCCGCGGTGTGGCGGTCGCCACGCTGGAATATACGCTGGCGCCGGAAGCGACGCTGGCGGAGATCGTGCATGAGGTGCGCAGCGCCGTCGCCTGGCTTTATCATCACGGGGCGCCGTTCGGCATCGATCCGGCGCGCATTTTCGTCAGCGGCAGTTCGGCCGGCGGCCACCTGTGCGGCATGCTGATCGCCGACGGCTGGCAGCAACGCTATCGCCTGCCGCCCGATGCGATCAAAGGCGCGCTGGCGCTGAGCGGCCTCTACGATCTGCGCCCGCTGTGCGATATCTACATCAACGACTGGCTGCACCTGACGCCCGAACAGGCGCAAACTCTCAGCCCGCTGTTTTTGCTGCCGGCGAAAGCGCATGCGCCGCAGATCCTGCTCGACGTCGGCCACCGCGAAACGCAAGGCTTCAAAAACCAAACGCAGGCCTATTATGACGCCTGCCTGGCGCGCGGTCTCGACGTCCACCTGCTGGCCGACCGCCACTGCAATCACTTTACGCTGGTCAACGAGCTGGCGGATGCGGAAAGCGCGATGTTTCGGCAGGTGATGGCGATGATCGACGCAACGCAACGGTAGCCTGCCGCTGCAACCGCAGCCTGGCGGCGATCGTAAGCACCGCCAGCGCGGCGAATAAGGCTCCGCACAGCAGGCTGCCCTGTAGCCCCCACGCGGTGATGGACCAGCCGCCCGCCAGCGAGCCCAGCGCCACGCCCAGATTGATAAAGGCGATATACAGCCCGGTGGCGAACGCCGGCGCCTGGGGGGCTTCGGATGTCAGCCAGATCTGCGTCACGATCAAACCGCTGGTGTGCGCCGCTCCCCAATACAGACAAAGCGCCGTCATCGAACCGATATTCGCGCTGCCGTAGTGATACAGCAGCGCATAAGCCGCAATCAAGGCTAGCGGGTGCAGCAGCACCGTCAGCGCTCGATGGCGGCTCAACCCCTTGCCGGCCAACAGGTTGCCCGCGACACCGCCCACGCCGAACGCCACCAGAAGAAAGCCGATGGCGCCGCCGCTGAGGCCGATTTCACGGCTGAGATATTCAGCCGCGTAAGCATAGACGGCGAACATGGCGGCAAAGATCAGCACGCAGGTGATGATATTCAGCCACAGCGTCCCGCTGCGCAGGATCGTCAGCTGTTTGCCATAACTGAGGCGCTGAACGGCGACGTCGGGCAACCGCATCAGCAATCCCGCCGCTGCCAGGAGATTGACCCAGGCACAGAACCGGAACGAGGCTTCATAGCTGAACTGCCCGGCGATCCATTGCGTCAACGGTATCCCCAGCACCATGCCCATACTGGTGCCGATGAACGCATAGGCGGTTGCTTTGGTGGCCTGATGCGGGGGATAAAGCGCCGCGGCCGCCACCATGGCCAGCGAAAAATAGATCGGATGAAACAGCGCCGGCACAATGCGCAGCAGCATGAGCATGGCGAAACTGTCCGTCTGAGCGGACAGCGCGCTGGCCGCCGCAAACACGGTCAACGCGATCAACAACATGCGTTTGCGATTGAATCGCGACGCCAGCAGCACCAACAGCGGCCCGAGCAGCGCGATGGTCAGGGCGAAGATCCCGACCAGCCAGCCGGCCTGCGCCGTAGAGATGCCATACCGTGCGATGATCTGCGGCAAAATGCCCACCACGCCGAACTCGATGCAGTAGACGCCGAACAACCCCAGCGCGATAAAGAAAATCGGCGGCATCAGGCGCATTGCATCGCTCCCGTCGCGGCATAGACCGCCTGACAAATCTCGCCGACAAAGGCGCCGGACATGCCCTCCAGCGCCGTGTTGGTAAACGCCACCACGCTGAGCTGCCGGACAGGATCGACGAACCAGGAATGGCCATAGGTGCCGCCCATTCGCCAGGTCCCCACGGACTCCGGCGTTTGCGCGGCGATGGGGTCTTTCAGTACGGTAATGCCGAGGCCGAAACCGCGCCCCGGCCAAAACGGCATCGGCAAATCGCCGATCTGGTTGCCGGTGAACGCCGTCACCCAATCGGTTGGCAGCACCGGCGTTCCTCCCTGGCGCAACGCTTCCAGAAGGCGCAGGAAATCCTCGGCCGAGCCGACCATGCCGGCGCCACCTGAGGCGTAAGCCAACGGATCCAACGCTCGCGCCGGCGACAGATGAAAACCGGCGCTGCCATCGATAAACGGTAAATGATCCGGTTGGCGCAGGCGGCGCGGCTCGCCGGGATGATCGGCGTAAGCGGCCGCCAGGCGCGCGGCGTCCACCGCCAGGAAATCGGTATCCGTCATCGCCAGCGGCCCGGTCACCCATTTTTTTACTGCCTGCGCCAGCGGCAGGCCGCTCGCCTGTTCGATCGCTGCGCCCAGGACATCGGTCGCGATGGAATAGCGCCACGCCGCGCCGGGCGGAGCCAGCAAAGGGGCGCAGGCAATGCGCCGTACGTTTTCCTGCAGGCTGACAGACGCGTCATCCATGCCGTCGGAGACGCCGAGCCGGGCATAGAATCCCCCTTCCGGCTGGAAAAAACGGTAGCTTAATCCGGCGGTGTGGGTCATGAGATGCCGTAGCGTCATCAACGGCGTGGTGCCATCCGCCAGCCGCGGACGAAAATGCGGCAGCCAACGGGTGATGGGATCCTCCAGCTGCATACGGCCTTGCGCCATCAATGCCAGCGCCGCCGTGGACACGATCGGTTTGGATACCGAAGCCAGACGGAACAGCGTATTGAACGCCATCGGCCGGCCGGCTTCGCGATCCGCCAGCCCCGCCGCGCGGCGATAAAACATATCGCCCCCCTGCGCCACCAAAACCACTGCGCCAACCAGCCGTTTTTCCGCCAGCGCGTTATCGATCGCCCGGTCTATCACGCCCGCGGTATGCCCATATGCACTCATCGTCATTGCTCCAGATAATCAGCCCATGCTGTAGTCACCGAGCATAGGGCCTGGCGATTAGCGGAAAAACAGGCTAGATTTCCCTTCATAACGGACATTAACGTCCGCAATAGGACAAACGATGGATAACTTAGCCGGCGTGAGCGCCTTCGTGCAGGCCGCTGAAACTCTCAGCTTCGTTGACGCCGGCCGCGTGCTCGGCATCTCGGCCTCGGCGGTGGGGAAAAGCATCGCCCGCCTGGAGAACCGATTGGGCGTGCGTCTGTTTCACCGCAGCACGCGCAGCATGACGCTAACCGCCGAGGGGCGGCGGTTTCTGCTGCGGTGTCAGCGTATTCTGGAGGAGATGGCGGCGGCGGAACGGGATATCAGTGATACGCATAGCGCGCCGCGCGGCAAACTGCGCGTCAGTCTGCCGCTGGTGGGAGGCCTGTTAAATCCGGTATTGGCGGAATTTGTCCGGAATTATCCCGATATTGAGCTGGAAGCCGATTTTTCCGACCGTCGGGTCGCGGTGATCGAAGAAGGGTTCGATGCGGTGATCCGCGTGGGCGATACCGAGGATTCTCGCTTAATGAGCCGCCAACTGGGCACGTTTCACCTACAGTTGGTGGCGGCGCCGGACTATCTGCGCCGGGCGGGAATACCCCGCCAGCCGGCAGAACTGCGCGATCACGCCCGCCTGTTATACAGATTCCCCACCACCGGCAAAGTCGAGACCTGGCCGGTGGCGGGCGGAGATAAACTGCTCGACGAAGGCCTGGGCAAGCGCACGGTATGCAACACCGTCGATACGCTGATTTACCTGGCGGAACAGGGCCTGGGCATCGCCTGCCTGCCCGATTTCGCGGTGCGACAGGCGCTGGAGCAGCAGCGGCTCCAACCGGTGCTTGGCGACCACTGCCGACACAGTGGCAGTCTCAAAATTCTCTGGCCTTCAAGCAAACATCTTACCCCGCGTCTCAGGGCATTTATCGACATCATGAGCGTTCGCCTTTTCTCGGCCTAAGTCCTCTACCGCGTCAGAACAAATTCAGCTTTGCTTTGCACAAAAATAGCTAAAGCGCAGTCTGGCGCGCCTGCCAGCAGCCCTGACGGCGGCGCAGCGCCGTCGTGATATTCCATTCAGTGATATGGAAGCGCCGTTCGTTCTTTCGGGACAAAGAAAACCGCCACACAATACCTTTCACCCCGCACTCGTGCATAACCATCTATAAATTCAGGTGTTAACGCCTTGTCATTACCGATAACCGTCCAATTCGCTCATCTGATATTGAACAGCCAGCCGGATCAAACCGCCCTGTCAGCCGCTCGCCGCGGCGTGAAAGATTACTTCGCCTGCGCATTGCCGATTGCCCGCGGGGCGTTGAGCGATGCCGGTCTGGCAGCGATCGGCGCGACGTTTCCGCCGAACGGCAGTGAGAACCGCGCACTGCGCTATGGCTATGTCAGCCACTCGTTGGACTTCGATGATTACCATCCTGCGCTGCGTGGACATCCGAGCACCGTAGTGCTCTCCGCCCTGCTGGCGCTGAACGGTGAGAGTGACAATGTCACTGAAGTGTTAACCGCCTATGTCATCGGCGTAGAGGCCGCTGGCCGGCTGGGATTGGCCGCTGGCACGCAACATTACGCACTGGGTTTTCACAGCACCGCTACCCTGGGCGCGGTCGCCGCCTGCGCCGCCGTGGCGCGTTATCTGCAGCTTGACCAGCGGCAAACGCAGATTGCTCTGGGCCTGGCGGCCACGCAGGCAGCGGGCCTGCGCAGCCAGTTCGGTTCGGCGGCCAAACCGCTGCACGCCGGCCTGGCGGCACGCAACGCGGTCAACGCCGCCCTGCTGGCTCAGGCCGGTTTCATCGGCCAACCGGAGGGCGTGCTGGACAGCCTGCTGGCTTCCCACGGCGGCGGCCGGCAAAAACCGGAATATCTGACCGCCGGTTGGGGCACGCCCTGGCGCATCCTGCAGCCGGGGCTGGAGTTCAAGCGCTACCCGACCTGCGGTGGCACTCACAGCGCGGCCGAGGCGGCGCTCGCCCTGCGCGCGCGGCTGCAGGAACAAGGCGACGCCCTTGCGGAGATCGCAAAGATTGAGGTCAGTTTTCCGCCCGGTGCAGATACCGCGCCCTATATTCACCAACCGGCCACCGGTGTGGAAGCGCGCTTTAGCCTCGAATACGTCATCGCCGATGCGCTATACCACGGCGAGGTCCCGCTGATGCATTACGGCGAACAGCCGGTCGATGCGGCTATCGCCGCCCTGGCGGCAAAAGTTGAGCGCCATGTCGATCCCGCGGCCCCGCCGGACGCGCTCGATCCGGAGATGCGCTTCCATCGCCTGACCCTGACGCTGCAGGACAGAAGGCAAATAAGTGACATGGTCACAAGAAAGCAAACCGCCGCCCGGCCAACAGACCTCGACGCCAAGCTGCGCGCCATTTTGCAGCTGCTTCCGGGCCTCGAAGGCGAGAGCGTTATCCGCGACTGTGCGCTTATGTCCCCTGGCGCGCTGCCGCGACTGATTGCATTGTTAAATTAATAATAAAACAGGAATAACTATGAGTACTTCACCTTCAACACCATCGCGCCAACTCCGTCTCGGCCTGTTCGTTCAGGCGCTGGGGCACCACATCGGGGGATGGCGCGCAGAAGGCGCCAGCGGTTCACCGACCGATATCGACTGGTTCACCTGGATCGCAAAAAAAGCCGAAGAAGGCACCTTCGATATGTTCTTCGTCGGCGACGCGCTGGCGACCAGCGTGCACCGCCTGCCCTCGACGATGTCACGCCTGGAGCCGCTGACGCTGCTCGCGGCGCTGGCGGTCAATACCCGCCATATCGGGCTGGCGGCGACCGCCTCCACCACGTTCGATCAACCTTTCCACCTGGCGCGCGCCATGGCCTCCATCGACCATATCAGCCACGGCCGCGCCGCATGGAACGTGGTGACCTCATTCTCCAGCGATGCGGCGCGCAACTTCAGCCGTGAAGATCTGCCGTCGCACGCGGAACGCTATGAAGTGGCGCGGGAATTCCTCGAGGCCAGCTACAAACTGTGGGACGGCTGGGAAAAAGACGCCATCGTGCGCGACAAGCAAAATGGCGTGTACGCCATCGACGAGAAAATCCACGCCGCCAACCATAAGGGCAAGCATTTCTCGGTGCAGGGCCCGCTGAACATTTCCCGCTCGCCGCAAGGGCGGCCAGTGATCATTGAGGCCGGCTCTTCCCCGGCCGGCCAACAGCTGGCGGCGGAAACCGCCGAAGTGGTGTTCACCGCCGCCGCCAGCCTGGAAGAAGGACAGGCTTTCTACCGCAGTCAGAAAAAATACGTGGCCGACGCCGGCCGCAACCCGGACTACCTGCTGATCCTGCCAGGTGTGATGCCGATTGTCGGCCGTACCAAAGAAGAAGCGCGGGAAACCTGGTATCAGCTGAATCAACTGGTGGATATCGATAACGGCATTGAGCAGCTGTCGGCGCGCTTTGGTTTCGATTTGAGCGATTACCCGCTGGACGGCCCGGTGCCGAACGTGGGCGCCACCGAAGGCGGCCAAAGCCGCGTGAAACTGCTGACCGATCTGGCCGCGCGGGAAAACCTGACGCTGCGCGAGCTGGCGGCCGTCGCGGCCGGTTCGCGCGGCCACCGCGTGGTGGTAGGCACCGCCGAAGAGATCGCCGACGACTTCCAGCTATGGCTGGAACAGCAAGGCGCAGACGGCTTCAACATCATGCCGGCGGTGTTGCCCAACCAACTGGAACTGTTCGTCGAGCTGGTGATCCCGGAGCTGCGCCGCCGTGGCCTGTTCCGTGAGGAGTATCAGTATGCAACCCTGCGTGAAAACCTGGGCCTGCCTGAACCGGCAATCAACTTCGCTAACGTAAAATCGGCTTAATCCGCAGGGAAATCATGATGAAAACCACATTCAAACGCACCGTACTGTCCCTGCTGTTGGCTTCCTCCACGCTGGCGCCGTTGGCCGCCGGTCATGCCGCTGAAGGCGATGTTCCCTTCAAGGCGGCGGTGAAAGCTGCCGCCGATCCGGCGCTGCACGACAGCCTGCCTGAATCAATCAAAAAGGCCGGCTATATCGTTGCCGGCACCAACCCGAACACCCCGCCGACCACTTTTTACCAGGCGGACAACAAAACGCTGGCCGGGCGTGAAATCGACGTGATGAGCGCGATTGCCGATCGCCTGGGCGTGGCGATCCACTGGAAGGACACCGGCGGTTTCGACAACATCATCCCCGGCCTGAAGTCCGGCCGTTATGACGTCGCGCTGGCCAACATTGACGCCAACAAAAAGCGCTTCCAGCAGGTGGACTTCGTCGGCTATTACAACGCTTCCAAGCTGGCCTTGATCGCCCGCAAAGACGCTGCGCTTGGCCCTTACACCGAGCTGGCCCAGTTGTGCGGCCAGACCGTCGGCGCCGGCGCAGGTACCTCGCAAATAACTCGCCTGCAGCAGGCCAGCGATCAATGCGTCGCCGCCGGCAAACCGGCCATCACCATGCCGATCTTCCCGGACCGCCCGGCCGGGGTGCAAGCGGTGATCAGCGGCCGCGTGCCGATGTTTTTCGGCCCGTATGAAGGGCTGCGCTACCAGGCCACCCACGTCAAACCGCTGACGCTGGCCGGTGATATCAACATCGACGGCACCACGGTGGCCATCGCCCTGCCGAAAGGCTCCGAACTGGTGAAACCGGTGCAGGCAGCGCTAAATTCACTGATCGCCGACGGCAGCTACCAGAAAATCCTCGACGGCTGGGATATCGGTTTTGGTGCAGTGAAAACCGCCGGCATCAATGAAGAGATCGCAAAATGAGTGGGCAATACCCTGTCGACGACGCGGAACTGAGCATCGTCGGCCACCGGCATTACGGACGCTGGCTCAGCGCCCTGGTTGTGCTGCTGATCGTCGCCGTTATCGTCAATTCCATGCTGCACAACCCGCGCTTTGAATGGTCGGTGGTGGCGGAAAACCTCACCGAGGCGTCCATCCTCAACGGCGTGCTCATGACGCTGAAGCTGACGGTGATTTCGGTAGTGTTCGGCTTCGCCGGCGGCGTGCTGCTGGCGCTGATGCGCCTGTCGGCCAATCCGGTATTGGTGGCGGTAAGCTGGTTCTACACCTGGTTCTTCCGTGCAGTGCCGATGCTGGTGCAGCTGTTCCTGTGGTACAACATCGCCGCGCTTTATCCCCGCATCAGCTTGTGGATCCCGTTTCTGGGCGAAGTCGCCAGCGCGCCGACCAATACCCTTATCAGCACCTTCAGCGCCGCGGTGATTGCGCTGGTGATGCATCAGTCGGCCTATGCGGCGGAAATTGTGCGCGCAGGCATCCAAAGCGTCAGCAGCGGCCAGTTGGAAGCCGCCAAAGCGCTGGGCTACCGTCGTGGGCAAATCCTGTGGCACGTGGTATTACCGCAGGCGATGCGCACCATCCTGCCGCCGGCGGGCAATGAAGTGATCGGGCAGTTGAAAACCACCGCGGTGGTGTCGGTGATTGCCCTGCAGGACGTGCTGTATTCGGCGCAGATCATTTACCAACGCACCTACGAGGTCATCCCGCTGCTGCTGGTCGCCACCCTGTGGTATCTGGCCATGACTTCGATTCTGTCAATTGGTCAATACTACGTGGAGCGCTATTTTGGCCGCGGCACGCAGGCAACGCGCAGCGGCCGGTTCTTCCTCAACCGCAAAGCCCCTCAGGGAGGTGAACAATGAGCGCATCCATCCACATCAACCGGGTGCGGAAATCCTTTTCCGGCACCGAAGTGTTGAAAAACATCAGCCTGACCATTCCGGCAGGTTCGGTAACGGTGATCCTCGGCCCTTCCGGCTCAGGCAAGTCCACCCTGTTGCGCTGCATCAACCACCTGGAAAAACTGGACGGCGGCACCATTCGCGTTGGCGAACAGCTGATCGGCTATCGTCAAAAAGGCCGGCATCTGTACGAGCTGAAAGAAGCCGAGGTGGCCGAACAGCGTAAAAGCATCGGCATGGTATTTCAGCAGTTCAACTTGTTTGCGCACCGCACCGTGTTGCAAAACGTCAGCGACGCGCCGCTGCGGGTGAAAAAGGAAAAAAAAACCGAGGTGCAGGAACGGGCGAAGCAGCTGCTGGCCCGCGTCGGGCTGGAACATCGCATCAACGCCTGGCCGCGTGAACTGTCCGGCGGCCAGCAGCAACGCGTCGCCATCGCCCGCGCGCTGGCGATGAACCCGCAGGTGTTACTGTTTGATGAACCGACCTCCGCGCTCGATCCTGAATTGGTTGGCGAAGTGCTGCAGGTGATGAAAGACTTGGCGCATTCGGGCATGACCATGGTGGTGGTCACGCACGAAATCGGCTTCGCCCGCGAAGTGGCCGACCAGATTGTCTTTATGGATCAGGGAAAGGTGGTTGAAACGGGCAGCGTGCAGCAGGTTCTGGATGCGCCGGGACATGAGAGGACGCGCAACTTCCTGGCGACGGTATTGTAACCCTCCGTCAGGGGGCGTTGCGTCCCCTGACGTTCAAATTCAGCCGTTATTTTTTCTGCCGATAGCGGAAAAGACGTTGAACACTTCACCCAGGCCGTAAATCGCGCCGAGCAAGACGGCCACCATTACCGGCACCAGGACCACCACGGTGGCCAAGCTTTCAATCATTTCTAACATCGTTCTCTCCTGGTTTATAAGCACAGCGAATCTGCGCCGGAAGAAAAGGTTTCCGGCCAAACGGTCGATTATCGTGGGGAGGCAGTCTAAAACGTGAGCTACATCACACTTGATGCGAGCTAATGTAACTTACACAATTACATTAACGCAATGCAAAAAATGCTCTGCGCGGAACGGGGTTTGGCGTGATTTTTTACTGCGTATCTGCTTGATATTGCGGTGAACAAGGGACGAAGGGATAGCCGGCGCGCAGCTCAACCTGCCCGGCCATTTCGGCGATGCTGGTCTGCGCCAGGCTGGCTTCCAGCGCGTGACCGACGCGCGCAAACTCTTGCTCCAGCACCGGGGTAATGGCGTGGCCGATATAGCACGCCTCGTTAGGCCGGGTGCGATGCAGCGTGAAATAAGGTTGATCCTCCACCGCGCGATACACGTCCAGCAGAGAAATCGCTTCCGCCGGCCGCGCCAACAGCGCCCCGCCGCCTTGCCCCATCTGCGAATAGGTCAGCCCCGCCTCCGCCAACGCCCCGAGAATGCGCCGCACCACCGTCGGATTGGTGTTGACGCTGCGGGCGATATCTTCGGAACGCACCGTCTGGCCGCGACACAGCGTGATGTTGGTCAAAATATGGATGGCAACGGCAAATCGCGTAGAGGTAGACACCTTGGCACCTGCTCAGAGTTTCGCTTATGTCGGATTAAAACATAAGGAAAGCGTATCAATTTCCGGTAATACACATAATGAGTAGGGATAAGTGGAATGTCAACCTTCCCCCGCCCGAAGGCGGCGGCGGCTCAGGCTTCGGTACGGATCGCCGTGACTTTGTCGGGATAAAATGCCAGATGATCCTTGATCGCCACCACGGCGTTGTAAGGCATTTCATAGCTCCAGGCCACATTGTCCCCCTGTGGGCCGTTCAGCGTGAGGGAGAAATAACTGCAGTCGCCCTTATAAGGGCAGTAGCTCACGTGCGTGCTTTTATGCAGCAGCGCCATATTCACATCCTCACGCGGAAAGTAAAACACCGGCGGATAGTTGGCTTCCTGCAAGATGAGTACATGACGGCTGTCGGCCAGGATTTGGCCAGCGCCGCGCACCACGACCCGCGTCGGATGGCGGGTCAGCGTAATCGGATGGTCCGGGCCGGGAATTTTCACCGGTTTGCCGGATGCGGAAACGAGCTCGGACATGGCGGCCTCCAGCGTGTGCGCCCCGCCCCTCGTGAGGCGTCTTCCCAGTATAGCCGAACGGTTTTGCCGACGGCCGCACATTCGGCGAGCGATCGCTTTTCACCGCGCCAAAATTAAGAATTTTTACCTGTTCGATTTTCTTTCGGAGGAATACATTCATCCCAACTTCTACCGGCGAGTTAATCGGATTATTTTTAATCCATTAATTAGCCAATTTACCAGGAACTCATTATGAATATTAGACGTGCCGCGGGTGTGTTGGTGGTGGTAATGGCGACGCTTTCCGTTACCGCATGTGGGCATATGTCCAATCGCGATCGCAACACGGCGATCGGTGCGGGCGTCGGCGCCGTGGGCGGCGCGGTATTGACCGACGGCAGCACGCTGGGCACCCTCGGCGGCGCAGCGCTGGGCGGCATCATCGGCCACCAGACCAGCCGTTAATTCTCCCGCCAAAAATAACCTCCGCAGGCCGACGCTTTTTTAATCCACACGCGCCGGCCTGCTTTTATTTACTCCGCTGAAATTCCTCAGGGAGCGAACCTAAATAAATAACGTTAAGCGCGGCTTTATTATTCATTCACCTGCGCCAGGGTTATTTATTGCGCCAGCAGCCTGAAACGCGCCATCGCTTTTTCCAATCGTTCCGATTCGCCCTGCAGCAACTGCGAAGCCTCGGTCACCGCGTTCACCACGGCGCCGGTTTGCCGCGCCACCTGATTCAGCCCGGCGATGCGCGCCGTCACGTCCTGAATGCTCTCCCCCTGATTGAGCGACGCCAGCGAGATCTCCCCCATCAGTGCGCTAAACGTGTTCACCAGATCGATAATTTGACGCAAATTGCCCGCCAGCAGCTCTACCGCTTGCGACCCCTGATCGATTTGCTGCAACGAACGGTTGATCAGCTGCTGAATATCGCGCGTAGAATGGCTGCTCTTCTGCGCCAGCAGGCCCACTTCTTTAGCGACAATGGCGAAACCGCGGCCGTGAACGCCGGCGTGCGCGGCCTCGATCGCCGCATTCAGCGCCAGAATATTGGTCTGAAACGCCACGCTGTCGATCAGCGCCACAATGCCGCGCATCTCGGCCGATTGGTTGACGATCCCTTGCATTGAGACGTTGACGGTTTGCATCATCTTTTCACCGGCGCCGGCGCACTGCCTGGCCTGTTCGGTGCGTTGATTGGCCAGCTGCGCGTATTGGCCGTTTTCTTCCACCCGCGCCGCCAACTGCTGCACGTGCTCGGTCGCCAACTGCAATTCGCCGTCCTGCTTCGCCGACTGCGCCGTCAACTGTCGATTGCCGTCCGCCAGCCGCCCGACGCCGTTCAGGATCCCGCTCGCCGCATCGCGCACCTCACTCACCAGCCGCTGCAGGCCGTTTTGCATGTGGCCAATGCTGGTTTGCAACTGACGCATTTCGCGGTTAACCGCCCGTTCAGGCGGCAACGGCCGCGAAAGATCGCCGGCGGCCAGCACGTTGAGATGGGCGATCGCCCTTTGCAACGGTGCGATCACCCAACGAGCAACGCCGAACCACACACCCACGGCGATCAGCGCCAATGCCGCGAGCGCGCCGAGCGCATAGGTTTTGGCCTGCTCCAGCGCCGCCAATTGCCGCAGGTTGACGTCATCGCCGCGTCGTTCGTTCAGCGCCTGATAAGCGAGATACTTCTCGTTGAAATCCGCCTGAAAAGCCTGGATCGGCACGGCGAAAAACGCATCGATGCTGTCGCTGCGTTGCAGCCCTTGCGCCTGCTCCTTCAGACCGTCATAGAACAGGCGATAACTGCCTTTCAGGGCGTCAGCGGCCTCGGGCGCCGTCGCGCTCAGGCGCTCAAACCGGGCGAAGGCCTGCTCTGAAGCCTGCAACGCCGCCAGCGATTCATCCAGCAGGCTATGCCAGCTGCCGTCGGAGCCGGTGGCTTTATCCTGCAGATAGTAAATGCCCGCACGGTTCAGGGTATCGCTGGCCGTCAGCAGCGACAGCCTGGCGCGATCCATCGCCGCCTGCTGGCGATGCAAAGCGTCGCCCGTCACCAGGTTAATCTTGGCGTCGCGCAGAATATTGGAAATAAATACGGTGGAAAACAATTGCAGCAGAGAAAATAGCGCGATAACGCAAATTACGCCGCTTAATAATCCCATACTTTTGCCGAAGCCAAACGCGCGCGGCAGCGCCGTCGCAGGTTTTACCCTGCGGCCAAGTGTCAGTTTTATATTCATGATTTTTAGTCGGTAATACCAGGATGCTGCGAGTCTAACGAGCATTGATGACACGACGATTACAGCCGCCCATAGGCGGGTGTTGCCGGGTTCGGAATGCGTTGAAATCATGTTAAGGCGTGAACGAAAGAGGGAATTGTCTTGGTGAGAAAATAAGCTTCTCTGCGAATCGCCAAATAAGAAATATTATTTTAGAAACAGAGAAATTCATTCAAGTCGAATATCAATCAATACCTCAAGGCATATCCATAATAAATACTGCCGTAGGTTAAACTCGTTGTATTGAAGCGTGGGTCAGACATTTTCTGACCCACTCACTTCCCGCTTAAATCCTCACCCTTTAACCGACGACACCACATTGAGCGGCTGGGCATCCGGCAGGATATTCATGTGCTCCAGCACCTGGGCCATGATCTTGCCGAACACCGGCCCGGCTACCGAGCCGCCGAAGTGCTTGCCGGCTTTCGGGTTGTTGACCATCACCACCAGCGCCACCTGCGGATCGCTGGCCGGCGCCACGCCGGCGGTATAGTTGATATAGCCGCCGTCGTATTTGCCGCTGGGGCCCATTTTCTCGGCGGTACCGGTTTTGATCGCCAAACGGTAGCCGGGCACCGCAGCACTCACCCCGCTGCCGCCCGGCAAGGCGTCGCTTTCCATCATATGCACCACGGACCTGACCGTATCGGCCGGCAAAATGCGTTGCCCCATCACCGGCGGCGTCACCTTAGTGATCGACAGCGGCCGATAAATACCGAAGGAACCGATCGCGGCATACTCGCGCGCCATTTGCAGCGGCGTCACGCGCAGCCCATAGCCGAAGGAGAACGTGGCGCGTTCGATATCGGCCCAGCGCTCGCGATGCTGCGGCAGGTAGCCGCTGCTCTCGTTGCCGATGCCAAGCTCGGTCGGCCGCCCCAGGCCAAAGCTGCGGTAGACCGCCGGCAGCACCGTGGCCGGCAGCGCCAGCGCAATGTGCGATACCGCGATGTCGCTCGATTTTTGCAGCACGCCGGTGATGGTCAGCTTCGACCAGTGGCCGACGTCCTTGATCAGGTGACCGTTCACCCGATACGGCGTGGTGTCCAACACGGTATCCGGCCGGATCAGCTTATGTTCCAGCCCCACCATCACCACGACCGGTTTCACCGTCGAACCCGGTTCGAAGCTGTCGCTGCTGCACACGTTGCGAATGTCTTTCGCCGGCGTGCTGCCATAGTTGTTCGGGTTGAACGACGGGTAGCTGGCCATGCCGAGGATTTCGCCGGTGTCGATTTTCACCAGCACCGCGCAGCCGGAGTCGGCCTGGTTAGCCACCACGCCGTCGCGGATCTGCGCATAGAGCACGTACTGGATAAATTTGTCGATGCTGAGCGTCACATTCGGCGGTGGAACCGGATCCACGCTTTTAATCACGCCGATCACCGCGCCGCTGCCGTCCTTCTGGTAGACCCGCAGGCCGTTTTTACCCTGCAGCAACGGGTTGAAGCCCAGCTCGATGCCCTCCAGCCCCTGATTGTCCTGGCCGACGATGCCGATCAGTCCGGCCGCGTCCTGGCCCATCGGATAGAAGCGGCTAAAATCCTGCTCGGTGCTGACGCCGGTCAGGTGCAGCTTGCTGATATAAGCGGCGTTGTCGTCCTCCACTTTGCGCGCCAGGTAGACAAAGCGTTTGTGCGCGTTGCTCTGGATCAGATGCTGCACGTCCGCCAGCGGGATCTTCAGCACGTTGGCCATGCTCTGCCAGCGTTCGTTGCCGGTATCGGTCTGGGTATCGAGAATATGCTTCGGATCCAGCACGATGTCTTTCGACGACACGCTGACCGCCAGCGCCTCATTGTTGCGATCGGTGATCATGGCGCGGTTGGTCGGCACTACCTGGGTGCGAATCGAGCGCTGATCTGCCTGGTTCGCCAACTGCTGGTGTTCCAGCAGTTGCAGGTAACCGACCCTGAACGCCAACAGAAAAAAACAGACCAGCATGCCGGCGCAAATCCAGCCGAAACGAACTGTGGAATAGGTTTTACCGCTCTTTTTGGTCGATGGCGCCACTGTTGTGTTAACCCTGCGTTTTTATTCGGTTTATCGTGTTATTTCAGTCTACCTTGCCGGAAATGGTCAGGAGATTGCAGTTTGTAAGAAAGTAAAAACAAACCGCATCACCGTTGCACATCCGCACTGTCGTTTAACTGCGGTTTAGTTTGCGCCGCGTCGCCGGGCTGCGGCGCGTTGGCCGGATCGAAAATGTGGTCGAGGATCGCGCGCGCGGTCGGCCCCGCCACCACGCCGTCGCCGCCGCCGTTTTCCAGGATCAGCGCCATCGCCACCCGGGGGTTTTTGTAGGGGGCGAACAGCGTATAAAAGATATGATCGCGCAGCCGCACCGGAATCATTTTGGCGTTGTAAGTCTGGTTTTGCTTCAGGCTGAACACCTGCGAGGTGCCGGATTTAGCGGCAATCTGGTACGGCGCGGTATGGAACAGCTTGTATCCGGTGCCGTTCGGCAGGTTGGCCATGCCATACATGCCGTTGCGCACAATGCCCCAGTAAGGCGAACGGGGATCGCCAATCTGCAGCGCTTGCGTCGGCGGCTGATAACGCGTGACCCGGTTGCCCTGCTGCAGCGAATACAGCAGGTGCGGCGTTTTCACCTTACCGTTGTTGATCAGCGTAGTCAGCGCTTTCACCATCTGAATAGGCGTCGCCACCCAATATCCCTGGCCGATGCCGACCGATACCGTATCCCCCTGATACCAGACTTTTTTGTGCACCCTCAGCTTCCAGTCGCGGCTTGGCAGCACGCCGCGGTACTCTTCGTTCAGATCGATGCCGGTCGACTGGCCGTAACCAAACTGGCTCAGCCAATGGTGAATGCGATCGATGCCCATCTCATACGCCACCTGATAAAAGAAGGTATCGGCGGACTCTTCTATCGCTTTGGTGACGTTGAGCATGCCGTGACCGGTTTTCAGCCAGTCGCGATAGCGCCGCTCGGTGCCGGGCAGCGTCCAGGTCGGCGCGCCGAAAAAGGTGGTGGTGGGCGTGATCACCCCGGCAAACAGCGCCGAAACCGCCATGTAGGGCTTCACCGTCGACGCCGGCGGGTACAGCCCCTGGGTGACGCGGTTGATGAGCGGCAGATCCGGGTTGCGGAGCAGCGCCTTATAGGCCTGATAGCCGATGCCTTTGACGAAGGGATTGGGATCGTAACTGGGGCTGGAGACCATCGCCAGAATGCCGCCGTCGCGCGGATCTTCCACCACCACCGCGGCGCGTTGCCCCTTCAGCACCGATTCGATGTACTGCTGCAGCGGCAGATCCAGCGTCAGGTAGATGTTTTTGCCGGCCTGCGGCGGCTGCTCCTTCAGCAAGCGGATCACCCGCCCGTGGTTATCCACCTCCACCTCCTGATAGCCGGTGGTGCCGTGCAGCTCGGACTCGTAATAGGCCTCGATGCCCTGTTTGCCGATGTTGCGATCGGCGGCATAGTTCTCGCTCAACCCGGCCTTGTCCAGGCGCTTGAGATCGCTGTCGTTGATCTTCGACACGTAACCCAGCACGTGCGCCAGCTGCGCGCCGTAAGGATATTCGCGCTGCTGATAGGTATCGATAGTCACCCCGTCGAAACGGTATTGATTGACGGCGAAACGCGCCACCTCGGTGTCGTTCAGCCCCGCTTTTAGCGTTATCGGCTTGTAGCGGCTGTTGTGGTGCATGTCGTCGCGAAACGCGCTGATATCTTCCGGCGTCAGATCGACGATCGGCGTCAACGCCTGCAGCAGCGCCGCCATATCGGTGATTTTGCTGGGCGTGATCTCGATACGATACAGTGTCACGTTTCGTACCAGCGGAATGCCGTTGCGATCGAAGATCAGCCCGCGGCTCGGGGCGATCGGCAACATCTTGATGTCATTCTGGTTGGAGCGCGTCTGGTAAAAGCCGTGCTGGCGAATTTGTAGCCGGTAGAGGTTGACGACCAGCGCGCCGAAACAGACCACCACCAGCGCCAGCGCCACGGCCGCCCGGCGGATAAACAGCATCTCTTCCGCGGAGTGGTCGCGAATTTTTTCTTTTAACAGGGCCATGCGGAGCCGATACCTTTTGCGTCACATTTCCCCGCAAAATCAGGGAACTGAAAAGCCGGCAAGCATAGCGTTATCGGGCGCGACGCCCCATGAAAAGGTTGCTAATGAAATGGCATAACTGTTTCAGCATATTGGAATGTTACCGGCGGCGTTTTTTCACCGCGCGCCCCATTGAGCCGCCGTTCCTCTCAATGCTACAATGTGATCCATATCACACTATTACCGTTATTCTCCTCCGCATTTTCCTGTCGGCGCCCTGCCGGATGCGGCTTTTTGTTACATAGGATCGAGTTCGATGAGTACCATTGCCACCGGTTTAATCATGATGCGCTGGGAGTTGCTGAGCGCCGTGATGATGTTCTTCGCCAGCCAGTTAAACGTCGTTTGCCGTAAAACCAGCCGCAATGGCATGGCGTTCATGTTCAGCAGCCTGGGCCTGTTTACCGCCTGCTGGTTCGTGATGGGCCTGATGGGCATTCACTTCACCCTCGAAGCCTTCGCCCAATTCTGGTCATCGGCCTGGGATCGCTACGTGGACGTGGTCAGCACCATGCCGGTCGATTGGCCGATGCCGTAATCTCGCCGCTGGGGGGCAACTCAGGCCGCCCCTGCAATCAGTCCGCTTCCGCAGACGGCGCCGCCGCCAGCCGCGCCATCAGCGCCCCCGCTTCGAGCAACAGCGCCTGCTCCCGCTCGGACAGACAGCTTTCCATCGCCGCCAGCAACCACGCCTCGCGTCGGGCGCGGCTTTGCTGCAGCAAACCCAGCCCGGCGGACGTCAGCCGCACCCGCACCCGGCGTTTGTCTTCGGCATCCGGCGTGCGCACCAGCAGCCCATCGGCTTCCAGCTCGCGCAACGCGGCCGCCAGGTTTGAGGAGCGCATACGCTCCGACTCCGCCAGCAACGACGGCGTCGCCTCGCCGCCATGGCGATCGATAGCCCCCAACAGCATCAGCTGGGCCCAGGATTTTTCGTCGCTGCGCGACTCGCGCCGCATGCGGCGCACCAGCGACATTAACTGCGTGCGCAGCAGCGTCACGTCTTCAGGATGATCTTTTTTCATTGGCATCAGTCGATAACGTCCAGTTTGTCCCTACTTTCACATCGCCGGATCGCGCCGTCAATGGCGCCCCGTTCGGCCACCGCGCGCTTCTGGCTTAACCCATTTATCTATGATAATATAGCTATTAATATATAGCAAAAAGACACTGCAGCCGGCAGGGTTACGTTTGCTCACGCATTTGCCCCCTCGCCGACTAATTTGCAGTGTTATTATTATTTTGCTTAACAAATCCCTCCTCATTCAACGTGGTACGATAAGCCGATGGAAGCGTGGAAAGTCAATCTGATCTCGGTCTGGCTCGGGTGTTTCTTCACCGGGCTGGCGATGAGCCAAATCCTCCCTTTTCTGCCGCTGTACGTCGAACAACTTGGCGTCAGCGATCATCAATCCCTCAGCCTGTGGTCCGGGCTGGTATTCAGCGGCACCTTTTTGGTCTCGGCGGTGGTGTCGCCGCTGTGGGGCAGCCTGGCCGACCGTAAGGGCCGTAAGCTGATGCTGCTGCGCGCTTCGCTGGGCATGGCGATCGTCATTGCGCTGCAGGGGCTGGCTACCAACGTGTGGCAGCTGTTCGCGCTGCGCGCCCTGATGGGGCTGACGTCCGGCTATATTCCCAACGCCATGGCGCTGGTCGCCTCGCAGGCGCCGCGCGATAAAAGCGGCTGGGCGCTGGGCACACTCTCGACCGGGCAGATCTCCGGCGTGATCGCCGGGCCGCTGCTGGGCGGGTTGATGGCCGACCATCTGGGGCTGCGGGTGGTGTTTTTCGTCACTTCCGGGCTGATGTTCGTCAGTTTCCTGGTGACGCTGTTCCTGATTAAAGAGCGGCGCATCACGGTGAAAAAAGCGGATCAGCTGAGCGGCAAGGCGGTATTCCGGTCGCTGCCCTATCCGGCGCTGATCGTCACCCTGTTCGTTTGCACCCTGATGATCCAGCTGGCCAACTCCTCCATCAGCCCGATCCTGACGCTGTTCATTCGCGAACTGTCGGGCAACGTCAGCAATATCGCCTTCGTCAGCGGCATGATCGCCGCCGTGCCCGGCATCGCGGCGCTGATCTCCGCGCCGCGCCTCGGGCGGCTCGGCGATCGCATCGGCACCGCGCGCATTCTGATCGCCGCGCTGCTGTTCACCACCGGCCTGTTCGCCGTGATGGCCTGGGTGAATACGCCGCTGCAGCTGGGCATTCTGCGCTTTCTGCTGGGCTTCGCCGATGGCGCGCTGATGCCGGCGGTGCAGGCGCTGCTGCTGAAGTATTCCTCCGATCAGGTGACCGGGCGCATCTTCGGCTATAACCAGTCATTTATGTATCTGGGCAACGTGGTCGGCCCGCTGCTGGGTTCGGGCATTTCGGCGATGATGGGGTTCCGTTGGGTGTTCGCCGTGACGGCAGTATTGGTGCTGTTCAATGCGCTGCAGCTGCGCCATCAGTTCAAAAAAGTGCAGCCTAAACGCGCGGGATAGCGGGGAATGCGAGGGAAGCGCCTCAAGCAGTGGCGGGACAATGACGCCCATCAACCGTGCCGCCACTGCCAAAGGCGGCCGTAGCCTACTCGACGCGATGAACGTTTGGTATTTATGTAAGTAAATAAAGTGTTGCAGGCGCGTAGAGGGCCGCCGCAGCGGCCCTTTTGCATCAGAACATGGTGTTGTCGTTGGCCGATTTTTCCGGCACATCCTGATTGACGTCCCAATGCTCGGTGATTTTCCCCTGATCGTTCACCCGATAAATATCCACGCTGGCAGTGCCGCGATCCTGCGGGTTATTTTGATATTTGACGTGAACGTAGACCAGATCGCCGTTGACCGCGCTGCGGTATATTTTAGCGCTGTACTGCGGGTTGTCTTTGAAGGTCTGGCTGAAGAAATCGAGGAACGGCTTGATGCCGTCGCCGACGAACGGGTTATGCTGCTTGTAGTTTTCCACAATCAGCTTCCGCGCCACGCCGATGTCATGGCGGTTGAAGAAGCCCGCGTACAGATCTTCCACCACCTTCAGCTTTTGCTGAGCATGATGATAACCGCCCTTGCCGGCCGATTTGTAAGACGCCGCCTGATCCGTTGACAGCGCCGGGTAACTCGCCAGCAGGCCGCCGACGATCGCACAGGTGATCAATGCCTTTTTCATAACTGCTCCTTAGTTTCCTGAGTGACCTACAATTTTCAGCTGCCCTTTCAGATGGGTGAAGCTGCCGTCCTTGGCGGCGATGTTGGTGTACACCTCGCCGCGCTCGAAGTCCTCGATATGCGTCACGTTGTCGCCGGACTGCGGCTCATGCCAGTAGACCATGTAGACCTTCGGCCGAATTTCCACCGCGGTGTACTGCACGGTATCGGTGATGCCCTGCGACGCCTCGCCGATGCCGGTGAAGGTCATGGTCTTGTCATCGGTAAAATCCAGCTTGAAGGCGAAATCGCCAAAGGTCACCTGCACCACTTTACCAACCGCAATAAACTGCCCGTGTTTTTCCGTCATCGTCGCCGCCTTACTGTTTGTCAGGGAGGTTTGCGCCGCCGTAGCGGCAGGCAATGCCAGGGGGAAAGTCAGGGCTATCGCCAGCGCGATACCCGTTCGCTTCACTGTTTTCATCGTTCCTTCTCCTTTCCGTGGTTGAAAACGAGAATCATTATTATTTCTTAACGGTTAGCGGAAATATAAGAATAATCTCTATTCCCATCAGGCACCTGACGACGCCAAAAGAGGGTGAAAAATCGCCGTGAAATGGCGTGGCAATAGCGCGTTCTGACCCTTGGTTTTTACGCAATGAACGGGATTACTGTTTTCAGGATGAGGGATAGCTCGGGGATTCGGTAGGTCTATAGCGCAGATAGCTTTAAGCTAATGCGAATTTGTTCTTAAGCCGCCCGCCGCAGGGAGAACGGCGGCGGGCGGCGCGGCGTTTAACGCAGCCAGGGCGTATAGGTGACGCCAACCAGCAATCCTTCTGGGCTGAGCAACCGGGTAACGCTTTGCCCCCACGGCTCTTCACGGTTGGCGACCAGCAGCCGATAACCGCGATCGATTAGCCCTTGGGTGGCTATCGCCATGTCGGCCACGTCAAATTCGATCCACGCCTGCGGCGCCGCGAGATCCGCCGGCCAGCGCTCGTCGCCAAAACAGGACTGCGCCGCCTGCGCCAGCGGCCACAGGGCGAAGTGTTTCACCCCGTCCAGCGCGCCCTGCTCGGCCAGCAGATAGCTCTCGTTGCCCGGCATCGGCTTGAGCGGCAACCCCAGCGCCTCGACATAAAACGCCTTGCTCGCGTCGCTCTCACGCGTGATCGGCCCGAATCCGGCGACGAACAACACGCCCAGGCCCGCAAATTGTTGATCCATGCTTGCACTCCCTTCCGGTTAGCGCCCCTGCCGCACCTGCAGCGGAGCAAATCCATAGGCCGCCTTGAAGCGGTTGCTGAAATGGCTGGCGGAGCTGAAGCCGCACGCCAGCGCGATCTCGGTGATCGGCTGTTGGCTATGCCGCAACAGCTGTTCCGCCCGTTGCAGCCGCGCGCGCATCACGAACTGGTGCGGCGCCAGGCCGGTGGCATGCTTGAACATGCGGGCGAAGTGGTACTCGCTCAATCCGGCCTGCGCCGCCAGATCGGCCAGCAGCAGCGGCCGATCGAGATGGCTTGCGATATATTCCCGCACCCGCCTGGCTACCGCGGGGGCCAGGCCGCCGCGCGCCTGCGGCAGCGTCCACTGCAGCTGGCTGTAGCGTTGGATCAGGTGCGACATCAGCAGGTTCGACGCGCTGCTGAGCGCCAGCAGATTGGCGCTGTCCCGCCAGTCGCAGTTAAGCAAAAACTGGCGATACAGCAGCGTAATTTGCGGATCTTCGCCAAAGCTGCGCGGCTCTACGTTGATCGCCGCCGGGCTGCGATCCCAGGTTTGCTCCGCCAGCCGGCGCAAATGCCCGTCGGTGCAATACAGATGCACGAACGACAGATCGCTGCGCACATCCCAGGTAGATGCATACTGGCGCGGCATGATGCAGAACCGATCCGGCCCGCCGCCGTTGCGCCAGCCGCCCGGCACCTGCTGGTAACACTCATAGCCGTCGGCGACGTACAGGCTCAGGGTATGGTGGTCGGCGCTCTCCTGCGTGACGCGATCGTTGCAGTTGGACCAGGCGGCCAGCTCCACGCCAGTGCCCAGCAGCACGCGGCCGTGCAACCGCGCTTTATGCTCACGCAGTGTTTCAAACGCCTGATAGTTGGACATCGTCGGCCCCGTTGTTCGACATGCCGACAGTGTAAAGAGTGGCGCCTCGGCATGCCAGCGGCCGCCCCGCGCTTTTGGCAAAAAAAGCGCAAGAATATGCAACTGGGCGCAAGGCGCTGCAAGCGCGGCCGCACGCCAAAGCGGATACTGCGCCATCGGTTTTTTCGGAGTGAATAGAATGAATGCGCTGTTGTACCTCGCCGTGGTGCTGATTTGGGGCACCACCTGGATTGCGATCACCCTGCAACAGGAAGGCCCGGTGGCCATTCCTGTCTCGATCGCTTACCGCTTCGCCATTTCCGCCGCGGTGATGTTCGTCGTCTTGGTGTTGCTGCGGCGTCTGCGCCGCATCGCCCCCCGCGATCATCTGTTCTGCGTGCTACAGGGCTGCTGCGTGTTCGGTTTCAACTTCTTCTGCTTTTACCACGCGGCGGCTTATATCAGCAGCGGGCTGGAATCGGTGATCTTCTCGATGGCGGTGCTGTTCAATGCCCTCAACAGCCTGCTGTTTTTCCGCCAGCGCCCCAGCCCCAACCTGCTACCGGCGGCGCTGCTGGGGTTGACCGGCATCGTGGCGCTGTTCTGGCAAGACCTGGCCGCCACCCGCATGGCGCCGGAGCTGCTCAAAGGCATCGGTCTGAGCGCGCTCGGCACCTACGGCTTCTCGCTGGGCAATATGATCAGCGCGCGTCATCAGCGCCGCGGGCTGGATATCTTTTCCACCAACACCTACGCCATGACCTACGGCGCGATGCTGATGGCGCTGATCGCCTTAGCGCAGGGCACATCGTTCCAGATCGAATTCAGCAGCCGCTATATCGGCTCCCTGCTGTACCTGACTGTCTTCGGATCGGTGATCGCCTTCGCCGCCTACTTCAGCCTGCTCGGCCGCATCGGCGCCGGCGCGGCGGCTTACAGCACCCTGCTGTTCCCGCTGGTGGCGCTGACCATCTCGACGATCTACGAAGGCTACCAGTGGCACTTCAACGCCGTGCTGGGGCTGTGCCTGATTCTGCTGGGCAACCTGGTGATGTTCGCCAAGCCGGGGCTGAGGTGGCGACGGGCAGGTATGCCAAAACAAAATTCAACCCTTTGAAGCCATTGGCGAATATCGTTATCATCAGGTTTTGTTGATAACGGATGATGGCCAATGCTCAGAAGCGATGATGTGACACCCCGCGCCTACAAACAGGTGGACGTTTTCACCGCCACGCCGCTGCTCGGCAATCCCGTGGCGGTGGTGCTGGAAGCCGAAGGGCTGAACGACGCGCAGATGCTGGCATTGGCCCGTTGGACCAACCTTTCGGAAACCACCTTTGTGCTTAAACCGACGCACCCGGCGGCGGATTATAAGGTGCGCATCTTCACTACCGAAAAGGAGCTGCCCTTCGCCGGCCACCCGACGCTGGGCACCGCCCACGCCCTGCTGGAAGCCGGATTGGCGCCTAAACGCCCCGGAACGGTGATGCAGGAATGCGGCGTCGGCCTGGTGGCGATCAACATCCTGCCGGAAGGCGCATTGGCGTTCGCCGCGCCCGAAGTCAGTTTTCGCGCGATGGCGGTTGAGGAAACAGAACGGCTGATGGCCGCTTTACAGCCGGCGGTGATTGAAGCCGATACCCTGCCGGTTATTGTCGACATGGGCATCCGCTGGCTGATGATGCGCCTGCCGGATGCGCAATCTTGCCTGGCGGTGATGCCGGATCAGACCATGATCGAACGGTTGCAAACCGCCTGTGATGTGGATGGCGTAGTGATTTATGGCGCCTGTTCTGCGGCCGAACCGGCAGATTACGAAATGCGCGCATTTATGGTGGAATGCGGCGCCTTGATCGAAGATCCGGTAACGGGCAGCGCCAACGCCTGCCTGGCGCGCTTGCTGAAGGCCAACCGCTTCCCCGACGGCGACCGAACCGCGCAGGGCTACCTGGTGCGCCAGGGCACCCAACTGAAGCGAGATGGCCGCGTGAGCGTGCGCTTTATTGACGGCGAGCCCTGGATCGGCGGGCAGTGCTGCACCCTGATTAACGGCACATTGGGTATTTAGTTTGGGGGGGTAACAGGTTGGAGGGAGTGGTTTTATCTGCCTATTCGGCTTCCCCTAATGAGGCTCAGTAATTCTCTCTCGCTGAAAGGAGTTCAGCTAGCGGAGGTTAATTTTAAAGAGTTTTTTTGTTGAAATTATTGCATTAATAATACCAACTGATTAGCTCCATCAAAGGATAAAATATTATCACAATTCAATTTAATGTCATTATTTTCAAAATCACAGCTAAATATGTAGTTCCAACCAGGAACACCCCAATATGCAGTATCAATGTTACTCAACCCAAAGCTAGTTTCACAGATCACACAAGGGTTAACCTTTCCATACCAAAACAATACGTGTGAACACTTTTCAAATGTACTGCCTTTCAACCACTCATTCATTCTAACATATTGATTTTCATCGTCGTTATCCAGTACCTCCTGCGCACTTATCAATCTGTTATTTAATTTTGAAAAATCCAGATGCCCAGCTATCCAAGGTAGAGCGGATAATTTATCAAATAGTGCCATAGATAGAGAAAGGTTAATCGTAGCATAATGCTGGGAAACCCACTCATTAATTATATTTTCATCAATAAATTTCATAAAGTATTTTCTCAAATAGATTTAAACATCATTCGTCAACGGGCTTCTCCCAATAAATCATTTTCTCCATTTCCCTTTCTATATCATCCATATTATCCATCCCTAATTCATGACTAAACCGTTCAGAAATAACCCCTCTTACTTTTGATAAGCGGCCGGTAACATTATTTTTATCAATAAACTGCGTAGTTTCCTCACAATATGCATTTCTCACCTTCTGACTTACTTCCCCACTTGCATCGGTATAATAATGCCGTGCAATGTTCCGCAATGATATCAAAATAAACTCTATCTCAGATAATATATCTATCGCTTCATGGCCAGATAGAACTATTCTCTCATTCTCTTTATTTAGTTTCATTTGTAAAATCACCCATATTAAAAAACAGACTCTTCCATTGTTCAAGGCATCCCTCAAACTCATCTATACTCGAAACAATCATAGACTCCTCGGTGTACTCATTAAAAATCTCCACACCATTAGGTTTAATAGTTTATAGTATGAGAGTTTCCCGTTCCCTCCCAAAATGGCAGATTTCCAGATCTTACAAGTTTACAAGCCTCAATAAACTCATTGACACCACAAAAACCTCTTTGGATATCATCCTTTATAAAGTCAGTTAGTATCCTATAGTCACTATTAGATTCTATAGACGGATAAGCGTCATCACAGATAAAAAACCTCATGACAATCCTCCATGCTCTTTATTTCCTCATTCAATTCCTGTACACTCAGCAATCAAACTATCACCATTTCCTCAGGTTTTAGCACATTGACCTTCAGTCGGAATCCAGCACTTGAATCTATAGCAACCGTTGAATCATGTAATATGGTTGCAGAAACGAAGGGGTTGGAGTTTTCCGAGTAAACAACCCAAACTAGTTTTTCTTCGCGATCCAAATAAGCGATAAAACCTTCTGAACCATAGCTCCCTTCCCCTAAACATAAGTATCCACCACAACTCAAATTAATTTTTTTTATTACATCAATAGTAGTAATCTCATCTTTATTTTTTTCATAGAACTCAAAAAAATCGAAACATCCCGATTTAGATACTTTAGGCGTGGGGTAGGATATGATATCGATCAACTCAGCTCTACCATCTGAAAAATACAGAGCATTTTTAATCGGTAATTCACCAGCTTCCCACAGTTCAGTAATTACATTCTTCATTTTTTATGGACACCTCTTAGGTCGGCTATTGAGCCCTTTATCCGGAACCACACCGCCAGCTTTAACATTTCTGCGGTCTTTGAAACGCTCTTGGAATTTTTGCTGCCATGTTTTTCCTGTCGTAGATGAAGGATGAACAGCATTAGGGTCAACTCGTTGAACAGCAACTTTTTCTACACCTGCTTCCAAAGCAGCATCTAACCTTCTATTATCATATGTGACTAATTGGCCATCAACCTCTAATACATTTAGAGGAGAACGCCCCCAATCCCATTCTCCTTTTTTCATGATCTCGGCATAATCATTTGCAGATATTGTTCTCTGTGAGAAATTGATATCTGATGGATTAACCCATTCAATACTCAACCCAAACGGATCCACCCACATCAGCGGGTTCGGCGCATACTGATACAGGTTCAACCCGCCGCGCAACCCTATCGGATCCTGCGTGGTGAAACGCCCCACCTCGGGTTCGTAGTAGCGGAACAGGTTGTAGTGCAGGCCGCTTTCGTCATCCTGGTATTGCCCGGCGTAGCGCAGCGGCTGCTGATATTGCGCGCCCTGCCGCTTCGCCGCGCCGGCCACCGTCTGGCCCTGCAGCTTGCCGAAGGTGTCGTATTGCCCGGACCAGCACAGGTTGCCCGCCGCGTCGGTCACTTCCAGCGGCGCGCTGTTCAGATCGGTGTGATACCAGTAAATATCCGCCGAGCGGCTGTCGCCCGCCTGCTCCAGCGCCGCCAGCGGGCTCCACGGGCTGGCCGGATCGTAGCTCCAGCTGCGGCGGCTGCCGTCGTCGCGCTGCTCCTGCAGCAACCGGTAGCCCTGCCACAGGAAACGGGTCGTCTGTTCGGTTTTGCCCTTGTAGCGCACCGCCTTGCGGCTGCGGCGGCCCAGCGCGTCGTAATGATACTGCGCCTCGAATTCGCCCTGCGGGCCGCGGCCGTGCGCCCGCACCAGCCGGTTGTCGGCGTCGTAGCGGTAGTGCTGTTCGTACAGGCCGTTGCGCCGGCTGATCAGGTTGCCCCAGGCGTCGTAACGGTAAAACAGTTTTTGCCAGTGCGTCAGGCGGTTGTCGGCAATCGGCGCCAGCGGCAGGTGCGCGTCGATGTCGTTCTGCGGGCTGCGCTCGCCCAGCAGGTTATCCGCCAGATCGTACACCAGCCGCGCGCCCGGTTTGCCCTGATTGGGTTCGCGGTGTTGCAGCAGGCGGCCTTCGGCGTCGTAACCGTAGTGCACTTCGCCGCGCAGCGCGTCGCTCACTCCGGCCAACTCGCCGCGGCCGGTGTAGCGATAAGCGCGCCACAGCACGCCGTCTTCCGGCCGGGTCAGTTTGTCGTGGCCGAAGGCGCTGCTTTGCCAGCTGCGGCGCCCCATGGCGTCGTAACGCCGTTGCTGCTGCAGCGCGCCCTGGCTGCGGCCGGTTTCCCGGTGCAGGCGATCGCGAGTGAATTCGCTCACCACCTGCTGGTTGAATTTAATGGCGCTGGCGTGGCCGGAGCCGTAATACAGCCACTGCAGGCGATCGCCCTGCGGCAGCGTCAGCGCCTGCAGGTTGGCCAGCGCATCCCATTGGTATTGCAGCTCGCCATTCACGCCCTGCTCGCCAAGCAGCCGCCCGGCGGCGTCATAGCGCATCTGCACGCTGTCCGGCTCGATGCCCAGCGCCGCGCCGCTCGCCGTCGGCAGGCGGTTCAGCTCGCGCAGCCGCCCCATGGCGTCGAAACGGTAATGCCATTCCGCGCTGGCGTTGCCGCGCCAGACCAGCTGCCCGGCCTCGTCGAAGCGGAAGCGCTGTTCGCGCTGTGTCAGCTCACCCGCGCTGCCCGGCAGGCCGACCTCGCGGTGCTCCTCCAACAGCCCGGCCGCGCCGTAGCGATAATAGTGGCGGGTGTCGTCCGGGCGCTCTTCGGCCAGCACTCGGCCCACCGCATCGTAGCTGAAGCGGTAGTCGCCGCCGTTGCCGTTCTCCAGCCGCGTCAGCCAGCCCTGCGGGCTGTAGTGATAGCGCCGGGTGCGGTTGATGCGATCGGTGATGCTGACCGGCAGCCCCAGGGCGTTGTACTGCCAGCGGGTCAGGCTGCCCAGCGCGTCCTGATGTTCGGCCAGTTGGCCGTGCGCGTTCCAGTTAAAGCGCTCTTTGCCGCCATCCGGGTGGATCAGGGTGTGCAGGCGGCCGCCGTTATCCCACCGGTAGCGCGTCTGGTGGCCTTCGGCATCGGTCTGCGCCGTCAGCTGCCCCAGCGCATCGTAGGTATAAGCCGTGACGCTGCCGGAACAGTCGGTGTAGCGCGTCAGCTGGCCGCGGGCGTCCCACTCCAGCTTCACTTCCCCGCCCAGCGCGTCGATCACACTAGCCGGCAGGCTCTCTTCGTCATCCGGATAGCGGTACAGCGTGGCATTGCCCAGCGCATCGACATAGCGCGTCGGGCGCCCCAGCGTGTCCCAGTGCTGCGCTTCGCTGCTGCCGTCCGGGTATGCGACGGCGAACAGCCGGCCGCTGTTGCGCGAATATTGATAGCGCGTCACGCGACCGAGCGGATCGGTCTCCGACAGCAGGCGGCCGTAAGGATCCCATTCGCTCCGGCGCTGCGCGCCGCCGGGCAGCAGCACGCTGCACAGTTCGCCGCGTTGGTAGATAAAGCCGTAGCGGCGCTGGTCGAAATCGGTGTACTGCGCCACGTTGTCGTCGTCATCCAGCCGCCACTCCGCCCGTTTGCCGTCGCCGCGCACCGCGCTGCGGCGCCCGCCGGCGAAGTCATAGCCGAACTCAAGGGATTCTCCGGCGCTGTTGCGATAGGCCGTCACGCGCGGCACGCCGTCGATCTCTTGCCATTGGTATTCGTTCAGCAGCCCGGCGGCGTCCTGGTGGCTGATCATCAGGCCGTCGCGCCAGCCAAAGCGGCGCGTTACCTCACCGGCGCGGTTGCTCACCGTCGTCAGTTGGCCCTGCTCATCGTAACCGTAGCGCGCCAGCGTCCGTTCGCCTTCGGCGGTTTGCAGCGCCACTTCGCGCAGGCGGCCCTGCGCATAGCGGCACATCAGGCGCTGCCCGGCGCTGTCCACCAGTTCGCTCAGCAGCCCCTCGTCGTCGTAAAACAGCGAGGTGGCGTTGCCGATGGCGTCGGTGATCATGCTGAGCCGGCTCGGCTGCTCGCCCGCCAGCGGCGGGTAGTGGAAAATCTGTTCGCCGACGTCAAACAGCTGCCAGCTGCCGTCGTCGTTGTGCATCAGCCAGCATTTTTCGGCTTCGCAATAGGTTTTGTGGCCGCGCGGCACCCTGGGGAAAGCGACGAAGTCGCCGGAAGGCGCGCGCCACACCAGGCCGTCCTGATACGGCTGCAGGCTGCTCTCCCAGAACAGGTTCCAGCCGCGGCCCAGCACGCCGTCGCCGGGGTTACCGCTGCGCCAATAGCGCTGCCAGGCGACCGGCAGGCGCGATGGCAGCACGAAATCGAGATCGTCTTCGCCGTCGAGGAATTTCTGGCCGCTGACGATATCCACCGGCCGGGCGATAATGCCGACCGCGGCGGTCGCGGTCATCAGGGTGCCGGCTCGGCAGGCGATGCGCGCCAGTTTGTTGATGCCGGGCAGTTTGCCCAGCAGTTTGCCGAGCGCCCCCAGCTTGCCGGCGGCGCCGCCCACGCCGCCCACCAGGCCGGCGAACAGCAGCGTCAGATCGGAGACCTTATACAGCCAATCCGGCACTTCGGGCTTGATCGGCAAGGTGGTGACGGTGCCGCCGCCGATAAACACGTTGGGCGAACCTTCCATCACCTGCGCGTCGCAGTTGGTTTTGTCCCCCACGCGCGAGGCGGGCTGGCCGTTGATGCTGACCTTGTCGGAGCCCTGCGCCATCTGCATGCTCGGGCCGTCGTCGCTGCAGGCCACCTGGCTGTTGGTGGCGAGCGCGGCGGGTTTGCCGTTGATGAAGACGTTGGGGGAGCCGGTGACGATAGTGCCTTTGGGGGTCAGGCTACCGGCACCGGCGTCGGCAATGCCGTCGCGCGCCGCGGTGGCCGCCTCCCCGGTGAGATACCCCACCGCCAGGCTGGCGCCGATAAGCAGCACGCCGACGCCGATACAGGAAGCCGCCAGGCCGGCGACGAACAGCGCCCCCGCCGCCAATGCGCCTGCGGCGGCGATCAGGCCGCCGACAAGGGTGCCGGCAATCATGCCGGCCAGGGCATGGGAGTGCCCGATGGTATCGCCGACGCGGGCCGCTTCGGTCATCGTAAGTTCCTTTTACGCAAAGAGTTCATCGTTAGGCCGCCCGGTAGCTGTTCAGCACTTGCTGCAGCAGCGCGTCGTCTTGCGGCGTCAGCTTGCGCGCCATCGCCAGGGTGAACACCAGCACCCGGCCTTCCGCCAGCGCGAACACCGCCTGGTTCTGCCAGATGCGTTTGCCGTCGCGCAGGTAGCTGGCGCGTACCCACTCACCGGCGGCCAGCCCATCGCCCAGCGACGCCGGCTCGCGGCTTTTGAACGCCCAGCCTTTCAGCCCCTGCGCCAGCGCATCAAGCTGGCGAGTGACGTAGCTTTCCAGATTCTCCGCCGGCTGCAGCGCATCGCGGGAAATATTGACTGAGGGGGAAACATCGTCGCCGGCCAACAGCACGTTGACGGTGCGATCGGCATAGCCTTCCGGCAAAGCGACGCTGCCTTCGCTGAAAGCGCAGCGGGATAAAGCGGACATGCGAGGATCCTTTTGCATAAATAATGCTTAAGCATCGCATAACTTAGCCTTGAAATAAAACCATCAGATACTGCGAATGTTGCACGGCGTGACCCCGTTCACTGTGAAAAAGACCGTTGTCGGAATCTTGCCGGGAATCAAACCTTAATATTACAGAATTATCTGAAACCACTGGCGCGCCAGCGCGCCGATTGTGGCTATACTCGGCTATCGCCCTTTTCAGGAGATCAGGATGCTGAGATTAACCCGCCGCGCGCTGTTGTGCGCCACGTTGGCCGCGTTCACCGCCGGCGCTGCCGAAACGCCGAAATTCGGCCCGGAGCTGCAGGGCTTTCACTACCCCTACCCGTTGCAACAATTCAGCTTCACCTCGCAGGGGCAGCCGTTAAAAATGGGCTATATGGACGTGCCGCCGGAAGGCGCCGCCAACGGCCGCACCGCGCTGCTGCTACACGGTAAAAACTTCTGCGCCGCCACCTGGCAGGACACCATCAAGGCGCTGAGCAAGGCCGGTTACCGCGTCATCGCGCCCGATCAAATCGGCTTTTGCTCCTCCACCAAGCCGGCGCATTACCAGTACAGCTTCCAACAGCTGGCGCAAAATACCCACGGCCTGCTGCAGAATCTGAACATCAGCAAGGCCATCGTCATCGGCCACTCCACCGGCGGCATGCTGGCCACGCGCTATAGCCTGATGTATCCGCAGGCGGTGGAACGGCTGGTGATGGTCAACCCGATCGGCCTTGAGGACTGGAAGGCGAAAGGCGTACCGTGGCGCAGCGTCGATCGGTGGTTCGAGCGCGAGCTGAACACCACCGCCGAGGGCATCCGCAACTATGAGCAGCGCACCTACTACGGCGGCCGCTGGAAGCCGGAGTACGATCGCTGGGTGGATATGCTGGCCGGGCTGAACAACGGGCCGGGCCACCGCCTGGTGGCGTGGAACTCGGCGCTGATCTACGACATGATCTTCACCCAGCCGGTGTATTACGAGTTCAAGGATCTGCAAACGCCCACCACGCTGATGATCGGCACCGCCGACACCACTGCCATCGGCAGCGATATCGCCCCGCCGGCGGTCAAGGCCAAGATCGGGCACTACGCGGTGCTGGGCAAGCAGGCGGCGAAACTGATCCCGCACGCCACGCTGATCGAATTCGCCGGGCTGGGCCATGCGCCGCAAATGGAGGAGCCGGCGCGCTTCCATCAGGCGTTGCTCAAGGCGCTGCAACCCTGAGCGGCCGGTTGGCGCAGCCGGCGCGCGGCGGCTAAACTTTCAGCTGGCACTCAATTGCAGGAGACAGCCATGCGACAGATTATTGCCAGCGCGTTCGTCAGCCTCGACGGCGTGATGCAGGCGCCCGGCGGGCAGGACGAAGACCGCAGCGGCGGCTTTCGCTTCGGCGGTTGGACCGCCCCCTACTGGGATGACGCCGTCGCGGAAACGATGGGCGAACTTTTCTCTGCGCCTTTCGATCTGCTGCTCGGGCGGCGCACCTACGATATCTTCGCCGGCTACTGGCCGCATATCACCGACGAGGCCGACCCGTTTTCCGCCGATATCGCCCGCACGTTCAATCAGGCGGCCAAGTACGTCGCCACCCACCACGGCGAGACGCTGACGTGGGAGAACAGCCAGTGGCTGGGGCAAGACATCCTCGCCCGGCTGCGCGAGCTGAAGCGCACCCAGGGGCCGGTGCTGCTGGTGCAGGGCAGCAGCACGCTGATGCAACAGCTGCTGGCCAACGATCTGGTGGATGAACTGCGCTTGCTCACCTACCCGGTGCTGCTCGGCGGCGGCAAGCGGCTGTTCGATGACAACGCGGCGCCGGCGGCCTTCACGCTGACCCACTCGGTGGTCTCGCCCGGCGGCGTCATTGTGGCTCACTACCGCCGCGCCGGCGCGGTGAAAACCGGCTCTTTCGTGGCGGAAAGCGCCGCGGCGGCCCAGTCGTAAAAAAAGGGCCGGTCGGCCCTTTTCTCTTCCCCTTCCTCACCTCAGGCAAACAAAATATCGCTCTGCTCCACCTGCCCGACCACGTGGATCTTGAAGTCGGCGGCATAGCTGTTGCTCTGGGTGTTCATCAACAGATCGGTGGTGCCGTTGAAGGCGTCGAAGTTGAGCTGGATCTCGCCTTTCTGGCCGCTGAAGGCGCTGCCGCTGTCGATAAAGCGCAGCTCGCTCAGGCTGTTGTTGAAGCGCAGGCCGGAGAGATCGATCTTGTCGATGCCGTGCTCGAAGTCTTCAATCACGTCGAACGCCGCCACCGTCGACTCTTTGGCGTTGAGATAGACGAAATAGTCGGTGAAGTTGTTGGCGTCTTTGCCGCCCCACAGATGGTCCGCCCCCCGCCCGCCGTACAGGATGTCGGAACCGGCGTTGCCCGCCAGCAGGTTGTCCTGATCGTTGCCGATGAGCAGATCGCGCCCGCTGCCGCCGATGGCGTTCTCGATGATCGCCCCGCGCGCGATGGCGACGTTCTGCGTGCCGCCGCCGACGCTGGAGAACGCGCCGTCGTTCAGGTTGATCATCTGCTGCTGGCTGTAGCCGGAGAAGTCCAGCGTGTCGTTGCCGCCGGCGTCCCACACCGCGAAGTTGACCGGTTTGCCGTTGTCCGCCGTGGCGGTCAGGAAATCACGGCCGGTGTTGGAGTTGAAGCCGTACACCGTGTCGCCGGTGCGGGTGTTCATGTTGGCGCCGTACAGCTTCTGGATCGCGGCGATGTCATCCACCATCGGCCCATAGCCATACACCCCTTTGGTGTCGGCACCGGTGTAACCGGCGTTGAAATAGCTCATGATCGAGTATTGCAGCGAATCCTGATAATAAGCCGCGTCATTCTGGTAACTCGGGTTGCCTAACGATGCGTCATAAGATCCCGGATGCGCCAGCCCCAGGGCATGCCCCAGTTCGTGGGTGAAGGTCTGGCTGCTGAAGTCGCCGCTCACCGGCGCCTTATGGGTGGCGAAATTTTTGTTGAACCACACCGTGCCCGCAAAGGCGTTATCGCTGCCCGATTTGGAACTCGGCGGGTAATAGGCGTAAGCGTTGATGGCATTCGGGCCGCTGCCGGCGGCGGTGCTGCCGTCGGCGCGCTGCGTGAAGTAGGCGAAGGTGATATCCGCGCGGTGGTTGATATCGGTGGACGCCGCCTCGGTGAAGGTTACGTTCGCCACGTCGGCCCACGCCTGCATCGATTTCAGCGCCTGAGCCTGCGCCGCCTGGGTCAACGGCTGCAGCCCCTTGTCGCCGTCACCGGTCTGGCCGATGCGGTTCAGCGCGCTTTGCGTCAGGAAGGAATAGGTCAGCGCGACCGGCTGGTGATACACCTGGTCGCCGTTGTGCGTCAGGCCCGGCCGCGTCAACTGATCGGCGGCGCGATCGAAGCTGAAGTTATCGCGGATTTTACCCAAATTATTAATCGCCGCCCCGCCGCGCTGGTTACTGTACAGGTTAGCGTTGTCCAGCGTGAACAGCGCGCCGTAGCCCAATCCGTCATAGGGGCTGCCGGGCTGGTGATAGTAAAACTGATAGTTATGATCGTTGGGGGATGTGGCGGCCAGGCTGGTGAACTCATCGTCATCTTGCAAAATGTCGTTGTGGCGACTGCTCATTGCATTCTCCTTTTACACACTAGGAATCCACTCGATTTGTAAGACTATTCATCAGTCGTTCTTATCTAAGCCGAGGCTTAGGATTGACCAGTATAGTGACTCACTCCGGCGGCGCGAGCCCGCCCAGCCTGGCTTCACCGCGCCGGGCGTTAAGAAGGAGATAACCATAACAATTTGTATTCTCACTATATTAATGAGAAAAATAAGCGCAATAACAGGTTAATCACTCGTCTTTTTGCGCGTTTTAGCGACGGTTAGATCAGAATAATCGAGGATTAAAAAACCTAATCCTTGCCTCATCATCCCGCCGGGAACATGCTAAGGTGTGAACGGACAGCCGAAAGGAGTGACCCGATGCCAACCCATTTCCTTATGCGCGCCTTGCGCCGCGCCAGCCTGACAGGAGTCGTTATGAGCGTATTGTGCAGCAGTGCCCTGGGCAGTTCACTGCCGTTGCTGGAACCCGCCGCGCTGAAGGGCGACTGGCAGCTCGCCGCCATCGGCGACGGTAAAGCCGTCTGCGAGGTGCAGCTGAGCGATGAAGCGGTAGCCAACACCAACGCTTTCCGCTTCAGCGCCTCCGCCGAGTGCCTGCAGCCGCTGGCGCTGCAAACGTTGCCGGTCGCCTGGCGGCCGACGCCGGACGGCATGACGCTGACCGACGCCGAAGGGAGCATGGTGGCGTTTCTGGCCCTGACCGCGCCGAAGCGCTATGAACTGATCGACCGCAACGGCCCTTCACGCTTTGTGCTGATCCCGCGCTAATCCTTCAGGCAAACAGCAGGCCGAGCAACGCGCCGCCCGCCAGCACCCACAGCGGATGGAGGCGCTTGCTCATGCTCAATCCCGTCGCCAGCGCCACGATCGCCGCCAGCCGCCAATTGGGCGCGGAAGCCTCGGCGATCAAAAGGCCGCTGGCCACCACCAGCCCCACGGTCAGCGGCACCAGCCCGGCCTGCACGATGCGGCGCCACGGACGATCCTTAAAGCGCCGCCAGGCGCCCATCACCAATAGCGTAACGATGGAAGACGGCCCGAACTTGGCGATCGAAGACACCAGCAGCCCCGCCCAGCCGGCCACGTGCCAACCGACCAGCGGCACGATCATCATGTTCGGCCCCGGCGCGGCCTGCGCCATGGCGAACAGCGCGCTGAACTCCTGGGCGCTCATCCACTGATGCACCTCTACCACCTGCCGCTGCATCTCCGGCAGAATGGTCATGCCGCCGCCGAACGCCAATAAAGAGAGCTCGGTGAAGATCAGCGCCAACGCCATCAACACCCCGCTCATGACGGCCACCGCCACATCAGCAGAATGCTCAGCGGCGCCAGCACCAGCATGGTCGGCAACAGCGGCAGGCGCAGCCAGGCAATGGCGATCAGCGCCAACGCGACGATCGCCAGCGCCGGCCATTTGCCGCGCAGCGGCAGCAGCATCTTGATCCCGGTCGAGAGCAGCAGCCCGGCGGCGGCGGCGGCCAGCCCGGCGAACACATGCTGCACATGGGGATCGTTTTGGAAGCGGGCGTACACCACGCCCAGCCCCACCACGATCGCCGTCGGCGCGCTGATGAGGCCCAGCAAGGCGCACAGCGCGCCGCGCAGCCCGCGAAATTCCATCCCCACCGCCACCGACAGGTTGATCACATTGCCGCCGGGCAAAAACTGGCACAGGCCGAGCAGCTCGGTGAACTGTTCCGCGTTCAGCCAGCGCCGGCGTTCCACCAACATGCTGCGCGCCATCGGCAGTACGCCGCCGAAGCCGATCAGCCCCAGCCACAGAAAGCCCAAAAACAGCGCCGCGTTGCCCGGCGCTGCCGCCGGGTGCGGTTTTAACGTATTGATATCTGACATGACATTGCCGTTCCACATCGCTTGTTTTAATGTCTGGTATCATGCGCGCCGCCGTGCCATGATGTCTAATGCATTCCGGAACAAAGAAAGATACCTTTGAGGTATGGCTATGATTGAACTGCGTCGCCTGCGGGCGTTCGTCACCGTGGTGGAAGAAGGCAACATCACCCGCGCCGCCGAGCGGCTGTTTATCCAGCAGCCGCCGCTGACCCGCCTGTTGCAGGGGTTGGAAGACGAATTGGGCGTGAAGTTGTTACAGCGATTGCCGCGCGGCGTGCGCGTCACCGAAGCGGGCGACGTGCTGTTCGAAGAAGCTCGCGCCCTGCTGGCGCGCGCCGAACGCCTGCGCGAAGCGGTGCAGCGCGCCGCCCGCGGCGAGCAGGGCCACATCGCTATCGGTTTCACCAGTTCCGCCGCGCTGCACCCGTTCGTGCCCAACCTGCTGCGCCGCTACCGCGACATCCTGCCGGGCATCACCACTCAACTGGAAGAAGCCGGCAGCGGCGAACTGATGGAGGCATTGCTGGAACAGCGCCTCGACGCCGCCTTCGTGCGCTCGCCGGCCAACGGCATTCCCGGCCTGAGCGTCGAGCCAGTGCTCAGCGAGCCGATGATCGTCGCCCTGCCGCTGGGCCACCGGCTGGCGCAAGAAACGCAGCAACCGCTGCCGTTGGCCGAACTGGCCCACGAGGCGTTTATTCTCTATCGCCGCCCGGCCGGCCAGGGGCTGTACGACGCCATCCTGGCCGCCTGCCACCGCGCCGGTTTCAGCCCGCGCATCGTGCAGGAAGCGCCGCGCCTGCCGGCCACCCTCAGCCTGGTGGGCGCCGGATTAGGGGTGTCAATCGTGCCCGGTTCCATGCGGCGGCTGGGCGGCGACGGCATCGTCTACCGCACTCTCGCCGCAGAAGCGCAGCTCAGCGCCCCGCTTTACCTGGCGCTGCGCCGCAGCCCGGCTTCGCCGATCGTCGAGCGCTTTCGTCAGTTGGTGCTGGAGACCGTGGGGCAGTCATAAAAAGCCCGAACGGCCAATAAAGAATGACGTTCGTTTATTATTTATTTAAGCCTGTGAGCGGTGAAAATTAATTCCAATCCATGACTATTCAACTTCCGGTTAATTAATTAAACCCGCTCTCACTTAGTAACAAACGCAAACAAATAAGCGCCTATGCAATACATTCCAGCCGCTAGGATTTAAGGGTCACAGCCTATTCCCGCCGATGACAAAAAATCATTTCAATGGCGATCGCGCCTTCCCTGTCGCCTGCTGCTGCAGGCGCACGGTTTTATATTGGAGAAAACGCTATGCTATCACGTCGTGATATATTGAAAGTCTCCGCCGTCAGCGCGGCCGCCGCCGGCATGATCGGCGGCATCGCCAAAAATGCCGCTGCCGACGACCATCGCAATATCGTGCCCCCCAGCAGCTATCAGCCGCCTGCCGATGCGCAGCATCTCTATAAATACAAATTCACCGACAGCAAAAAGCGCAGCCTGCCCAACGGCTGGGCGCGCGAAGCCACCGTCGAGCAATTCCCGATCTCCGAAGGCGTGGCGGGCGTCGACATGACGCTGGAGCCGGGCGGCGTGCGCGAACTGCACTGGCACGCCATCGCCGCCGAATGGGCGTTTATGCTGGAAGGCCATGCGCGCATCACCATCCTCGATCCCGAGGGAAAATGTGAGGTGGCGGACTTCGGCCCCGGCGACGTCTGGTATTTCCCGAAAGGCTATGGCCATTCCATTCAGGCGCTGGCGGACGGCGCGCATTTTATTCTGGCGTTTGATAACGGCCACTTCTCTGAATTCGGCACTTTCAGCATTACCGATTGGGTGGCGCATATGCCGAAAGAGGCATTGGAAAAAAGCGTCGACATGCCGGCGGCGGTATTTTCCAAGGCCAAACAGGGCGAAGCTTATATTGTCAGCGGCGCAGTTCCGCCCGCATTGCCATTGCCGAAAAATGACGGCGGATTAAATAACGCCCCGCTGACCCACCGCTATGAATTAATGAAGCAAAAGCCGTTCTTTGAAAATGACGCTGGCAGCGTCCATTTGGTGTCGTCGAAAGAATTTCCCATTTCCACCACCATGACCGGCATCATCGAGATCGTGAAACCCGGCGCAATCCGGGAATTGCACTGGCACCCCAATGCCAACGAATGGCAATACTATATTGCCGGCAAAGGCCGCATGACGGTGTTCAGTTCGCACGGCCACGCGCAGACGGAAGAGTACGCCCCTTCGGACGTCGGTTACGTGCCGCAGGGCTTCGGCCATTACATCGAGAACATCGGCGATGAGGATTTGAAGGTACTGATCGTGATGGACAACGGCATTTATCAGGATATTTCGTTGTCCGACTGGCTGGCGAAAACCCCGGCCTACCTGCTGGCGGACAACTTCAATAATCAGGTTGAGGACTGGCAGGATAGACCGAAAGACAAACGGGTGATGTCGCGCCGCAGCCGCTGACGCCGCGGCGAGGGAGAATCTCCCTCGCCGCTTTCTTTACTGCTTGCGCTGCTCTGCCACCTGTTTGGCGGTGACCTTGCCCTGCTTGTCGCCGAAATGGCCAACCACAAAGTTGGCGACCGCCGCCACTTCCTCGTCGGAATACGCGCTGCCGAACGCCGGCATCATCTCATGCCGCTCGCCGACGCTGATGCTTGTCCCCTTCAGGATGGCCTGCACCACGCTGCGACCCTGCGGATCGTTCACCGCCGTGCTGCCGACCAGCGACGCGTACTCGCTCTGGCGGCCCGGCCCGTTCCACTGGTGGCAGCCGCTGCAGTCGTTGGCGAAGACCCGGCGCCCGAGCGAGCTGTCTTGCCCGCCCGGCAGGATCGGCGTGGAAGCCCCCGCGCCCTTCGGCTGCAGGTTCACCGCCGCGGCGTCGTCCCCGGCGATCGGCTCGATATCGCGCAGGTATTTCACCAGCGCCAGATTATCTTCCGGCGTCAGGAACTGCAGGCTGTTCTCCACCGCTTCCGCCATCGGGCCGGCGGCGCTGCTGCGCCCCGGCGCATGACCGGTGGCCAGATATTGCGACAGCTGCTGGTCGCTCCAGCCGCCGATGCCGGTCTGTTTGTCCGGCGTGATGTTGGCGGCGAACCAGCCCTGCACCACTTCACCGCTCAGGTGCTTGCTCTGGTTAAGGCCGAACCCCAGATTGCGCGGCGTATGGCACTCACCGCAGTGGCCGAGCGCCGTCGCCAGATAGGCGCCGCGATTCCACTGTTCATCCTTGTTGAGATCCGGCGCGAAGCGCTGCTCCTGGAAGAACGCCAGGTTCCAGAATTTCATGCCCCAACGCTGATTGAACGGGAACGACAGATCGTTTTGCGGGTTGGCCTGTTTCACCGGCGGCAGGCTGAACAGATAATCCTTAATCGCCAGCACGTCGTCGCGGCTCAGCCCGGTGTACGAGGTGTACGGCATCGCCGGGTACAGGTTGCCCTGCGGGCCGATGCCCTCACGCACCGCGCGCACGAACTGATCGTCGCTCCAGTTGCCGATGCCGGTCTCCTTGTCGGCGGTGATGTTGGTGCCGTAAATGGTGCCGAACGGCAGTTTAAAGGCGAAGCCACCCGCATAAGGCGCGCCGCCCGGCGCGGTATGGCACGCCACACAGTCGGCGGCGCGCGCCAGGTACTCGCCGCGCGCCAGTTTATCGGTCATGCCGGCCGGCGCCCCGGCGATCGGCGCCGCAGGCTCCGCGCCGGCAGGCCGCAGCAGGGTATACAGCGCGTATCCTCCCGCCAACACCACCACGGCGATAATCAGCCATAACAGCCCTTTCAAGGCGTTGCTCATCGCATCTCTCCCTAACCCAACGCCTTGGCGGCCTGGTGGATGGCGGCGCGAATGCGCACGTAGGTGGCGCAGCGGCAGACGTTGCCGCCCATCGCCGCGTCAATGTCCGCATCGCTCGGGTTTTTGCTCTGGGCCAGCAGCGCGCTGGCGCTCATGATCTGGCCGGACTGGCAGTAACCGCACTGCACCACGTCCAGGTTGAGCCAGGCTTCCTGCACCGCCTTGCCTTCCGGCGTGGCGCCGACGGCTTCGATGGTGGTGATTTTCTTGCCGGCGGCGGCGGAGACCGGCGTCATGCACGAACGCACCGGCACGCCGTCCAGATGCACGGTGCAAGCGCCGCACATGGCGATGCCGCAGCCGAACTTGGTGCCGGTCAGGCCGGCTTCGTCACGCAGAAACCACAGCAGCGGCATGTGCGGATCGCCCTCAAAGGTCAGCGGCTGCTCGTTTACGGTTAAATGAATCATCAGGTTCTCTCCTTGTCAGACGCCGGATTCGCAGTGGGATTATGCAGCGGCAGGCTCAGCGAGGCGCGCGGCCGCCCGAGCAGCGCCAGCGCGTTGCCGACCGCCGGAGCGATGGTCGGCACCCCCAGTTCGCCCACGCCGGTCGGTTTCTCGGTCGAGGGCACGATGATCACCTCAACCTCCGGCATCTCATTGATGCGCAGCGGGCGGAAATTATTGAAGTTGGACTGTTCGACCACGCCGTCTTTCAGCGTGATATTGCCGTACAGCGCCAGGTTCAGGCCGGGGTCGGAAGAGCGTCGTGTAGGGAAAGAGGGTAGGCTATAGTGTAGATCACGGGGGTGGCAGTATGAGTAAAAAAAACAGAGAGACGCAGAGATCAGAGAAGGAGGATAAGAAGAGACAAAAAGGAAGAGATAAGGTACGATACAACAGAATGGATACAGAATGT